>CAZYDV010000163.1:0-13709 GCA_964646405.1 uncultured Granulosicoccaceae bacterium
TGGGAATGGTGCTGGCGAGCAAGTGACTGTGTCCATCTTCGTGTTGCAGTCCTTCGCCATTGAGTGTGGTTCGACCGGCGGTGCCGCCGATCAGGAATCCTCTTGCGCGCATGTCGCCGGCGGCCCAGGCCAGATCGCCAATGCGCTGGAAACCGAACATGGAATAGAACACGTAGAACGGCACCATACTGACGCCATGCGTGCTGTAGGAAGTTGCCGCCGCGATCCAGGACGACATGGCACCGGCTTCGGTAATGCCCTCCTCGAGGATTTGTCCGCTTTTGTCCTCTTTGTAGAACATTACCTGATCGCGATCCTGCGGGGTGTACAACTGGCCCACCGAGGAATAGATGCCCAGTTGTCGGAACATGCCATCCATGCCGAAGGTACGTGCTTCGTCAGGCACGATCGGCACGATATTCTTGCCGAGTTTCTTGTCGCGGGTCAGTGCGGTGAGCAGTCTAACGAAAGCCATCGTGGTTGAGATCTCGCGATCGCCCGAGTCCTTTAGCATCGCCGAGAACGACTCCAGCGGCGGGACCTCCAGCGGCTCTGCGAATTTCTTGCGCTGTGGCAGATAGCCGCCCAAAGCCTCGCGCCTTTCGCGCAGGTAGGTGAGCAAATCACTGCCTTCTTCTGGTTGACAGTATTCGAGATTCTCGACTTGCTCATCGCTGAGTGGAATGTTGAAGCGATCGCGCATACCGCGCAGCGACTCCATGGCCATTTTCTTTTGTTGATGCGTGGCGTTGGTTCCCTCGCCGGACTCACCCATGCCATAACCCTTGACGGTTTTTGCCAGAATGACGGTCGGCTGGCCTTCGTGGTGGGTGGCGGCGTGGTAGGCCGCGTATATTTTGTGCGGGTCGTGACCGCCGCGATTGAGTCGCCAGATATCCTCATCAGACAGCTTCGCTACCATCGCGGCAGTTTCAGGGTATTTGCCAAAGAACTTCTCTCGCGTGTAGGCACCGTCCTTTGCCTTGAAGTTCTGATACTCGCCGTCAACGGTTTCCATCATCAGTTGTTTGAGCTTGCCATCGTGGTCGCGAGCCAGCAGAGGGTCCCAGTAAGACCCCCAGATCACTTTGATCACGTTCCAGCCGGCGCCGCGAAACACGGCTTCCAGTTCCTGAATGATTTTTCCATTGCCACGGACCGGGCCGTCCAGACGCTGCAGGTTGCAATTGATCACGAAGGTCAGATTGTCGAGCTTCTCGCGCCCTGCCAGTGATATCGCACCCAGCGATTCGGGTTCGTCCATCTCGCCATCGCCCATGTAGGCCCACACCTGTCGATTGCTGGTCTTGGACAAGCCGCGATCCTGCAGGTATTTCATGTAGCGCGCCTGGTAGATGGCCATGATGGAGGTCAGGCCCATCGAGACGGTCGGGAACTGCCAGAAGTCTGGCATCAGATACGGGTGGGGATAGGATGACAATCCTTTGCCGTCAGTCTCACGACGGAAGTTGTCGAGGTCCTGTTCGCTGAGCCTGCCCTCCAGGTAGGCGCGAGCGTAAATGCCCGGCGCAGTGTGGCCCTGAATGAACACCAGATCGCCACCGTGTTCGGGGCCAGGTGCACGGAAAAAGTGATTGAAGCCGACGTCGTAGAGGGTCGCTGCCGACGCGAAACTGGCGATGTGTCCGCCCAGGTCAGAGCCATCGCGATTGGCGCGCAATACCATAGCGGTTGCATTCCAGCGGATCATGGAGCGAATCTGATGCTCCACCTCGTGGTTGCCGGGGCTGGGGTGCTCCAGGTGTGGCGGTATCGTATTGATGTAGGCGGTCGAGGCACTGTAGGGCAGATTGGTGCCCGAGCGTCGAGACTGGTCGATCAACCGTTCGAGAAGATAGTGCGCGCGTTCCGGACCCTCGTGCTCAATCACCGCTTCGAGCGCTTCAAGCCACTCGCGGGTTTCCTGTGGATCGGTATCTGGAAGTTCGCGCATAGAGCAACCCTTCTTTGGTTTGTAAGGTAATGCAGTGCACGTCTGGTAGGACAATCACTGCAATTCGACTGCGAAGCAGGCGCAAAAAAGCACCGATCCGGAACGGACCAGAACCGTTATGCGCTATTGAGCCCCACCAGCTTGTAGCCAACGGGCCGTGGGAAGCGACAGCGCGGATAACACACTGTCATGGCGACAATTATAGCTGAGCTGGTAATCACTGGCAGATGCTGCGTTGATTACAAGGTCTGTGCCGCCCGTCACATGATTCGAGACTATTCTTCTCGAATTGTTCAATCGCCGGGCGATTGATTGACAGGCACGGCAAGCGCAAGCGCGTTTTTTTCGTCGACGTCAGATATTCGGCATGCCGAAATACCATTGACCGAAAATGCCTCATTCAGTGGTGCTTTGACCCTGAGGTAGTTCGGTGTATAGCCGCTGATGATGGCAGGCGCATCTGGCGATTGGGAGACTTTCTCCCAGAGCACCTGGTGATCCTGTCCTACGTTGGATCGCAGGGTCTGCAATTGATGTTGACGAGCCAGTTCGTGTAGCTGGGCACTGCGGGCTCGCTTGACTGATTCTTCGATCTGGTTTGGCATGGTGGCGGCTTTGGTTCCTTTGCGCGCCGAGAAGCTGAAGATGTGAATATGGCCGAACGACATTCGATCGATGAATGCCAGCGCCTGTTGCCACTCCTGTTCGCTTTCACCGGGAAAGCCGACAATCACATCGGTTGTCACGTTGAACCCGGGAACTGCGGATTTTGCCTGTGTGACCAGGCTTTCGAAGTCAGCAGTGTGGCAGCGGCGAGACATGCGCCTGAGCACAGAATCGGCCCCGCTTTGCAGCGGCAGATGCATATGCGGAAGCAGCCTCGGGTTCTCGAACAGTTCGAAAAAGTCGTCGCCCAAATCCCACGGCTCCACTGACGCAAATCGCACGCGAGGGATATCGGTGTGGGCAAGGATCGCCTGCACCAGCCGTTTCAGGTTCGACTTGATATCGCTGCCATAACCGCCTACATGCACACCCGTCAGCACCGCTTCCTGTACGCCGGATTGATGCAGGCTGTTGATCTCATCGGTAATGTCCTGAATCGGGCGACTGACCTCTTCGCCGCGAGCGATAGTGACGATGCAGTAGCTGCATCGATATCGGCAGCCATCCTGAATCTTGATGAAGGCTCGTTGTCGGTTGCGTTCGAATAGCGAATACTCCGCCGGCGCGGTAGCGCCTTGTGGCATCACCGGCGTCTGCCAGCGCTCGATTACCGACTCAACCAGCTTGCCCTTATCGCGATTGTCGACGAGCAAATCCACACCGAGTTCAGTCGCATCGCCCGACTCGCCGGTGGAGACAAAGCAGCCGCTCACCACCAGTCTGGCAGCAGGGTTGTCGCGGCGGCTGCGGTTGATCAACTTGCGAGACTTTCTGACTGCCTCGGTGGTCACCGCGCAGGTATTCAGAACCGTGATATCCGCATCGGCGGCAGCATTGACGATATGATGGCCGGCGGCGTTAAACTCCCGTGCCCAGTTTTCGAGTTCGGCTTCGTTCAGGCGGCAGCCCAGCGCTTTAAGGTGGATATTCATTGACGTGGGCCTTGTTATAACGATGGTGAAACTGGCAATTATAGGCTCGCAGCTCAGGCTGCGGGCGCAAAATTCGTCGCGGTTTTACTACGGCCATGAGGGTCGTGCATGGCGATAGTGTGGTCAAGATCTGCTGGTGGCAATCAGTACGAGGTTCGGTCGGCCGGGCAGTCTATTCGCCTCTACAAGAATGGTGTTTTTCATTCCCAATGGAATCCGAACCGGCCACTGGCAGGCGGTGTGTGGGATCTGTTATTCATTCCTGCGCTATTTGCCGATCGACAAATATCCCGGGTGCTGGTGCTCGGTGTGGGCGGTGGGGCTTGCCTGAGGCTGTATCAACAGTTGTTGTCAGTGGATGAAGTGATCGGTGTCGAGCTCGATCGGATACATCTACAGGTAGCCCGCCGGTTCTTTGGGCTGAACGATCCACGGGTGACGCTCGAATGTGCCAACGCACTCGATTGGGTGTCGAATTACCGAGGCGCGGGTTTCGATGTCGTCGTCGAGGACCTGTTTACCGAACGTGACGGCGAGCCCGAACGCGTTGCCGTCGCCGATGAGGCGTGGTTTGGTGCGTTGCTGAAACTGGTCAACCCGAATGGCATTTTGATTGTCAATTTCGAAGACGCAGCGCAGATGCGCGCCAGTATTCCCGCGTACGAAAAGGCGGTTGGTGCCCCAGCGCTCGCCTACCAGTTCAGTCAGCCAAGCTATGGCAATTGTGTGTGTGCTTTTCTGTCGTCGGCACAGAAGCCCGCGGCACTGCGAGAGCGTCTGGATCAGATCATGGCAGCCTATCCGGCCGGCCGAAAATCGGCCCAACGATTTCGGGTGCGACGCGTGGTGCGATAATCGAGTGCGGTAGTGTCAAGTTGATGAAACACAAGAATTTGTGACTTCCTAGCGGCTTGTTTACCAAAATTGACCAACTACGTCTGCAACCACCGAGGCTCACTGTGGTTATAATGGGAGAAATGACAAACTGGCAACATCATTTATGTTGCACAATTGAGACAACTGGAACCGCCTGCCGCTGATGCGATTTGGGTGGTCCCATTAGCCTTACCAGGAGCACGTTGTTATGTCCAATAGCCGGGAAGATATCCGCGAAAAACATCTGATGCCCAGCGACCCGCGGGTCGCCAAGTCGGTTAAATATGGCGCCGTCGGCCTGGCGGCGTTCGGCATGTTGGGCATGTGGCACGGCAACAACGAACGCGAGGGCGAGATTCGCACCCTGACCGAGGAGCGCACGGTACTCGATAACCGCTTGCTCGAAACCCAGGACGAATTGGGCAACAGTAAGAAAACGCTCGCGGACTACGAACAGAAAGTGGCCGAGCTGTCCGAATCTGTCGAAGCGCAGAAGAACAACACAGCGGACGCTGACGAACTCACCCGCTTGCAAGAGCAACACGCACGGGTGGAAGGCGAATTGACTGCACTGACCGATGAGTCGGCCGAATTGCGCGCCACGATTGACCAGCAATCCGCGAAGTTGGTTGAGCTGGAGGCAATCCGGTCGCAGGCGATTGATGAAATCTCTACGCTCAGAGCCCGCCAATTTGACGTTGCCCAGGACAATTCGGGCGAGCAGGCCATCGCCGGGCTGACCTCTGAGCGCGACGCGCTGCAGACGAAAATAGATGAATTGCAGGAGCTCGCGCGACAGCGAGACGAGCTCGATGAAAAGTTGCAGCTTGCGATGACTGAACAAGCTACCGCAAGTGAATCGCATGCGGCTGAACTTGCCCGGCTGGCAGATCAAAGGGAAAAGGCCGATGCGGTTCGACTCGACCTGGAAGAGAAGCTCAAAGCGGCCCACGCAGTCAACCAGGATCGCCACGCCGAATTGACGAGCCGCGTCAGCGCGCTCAATGGCACGGTCGTTGGTCTGGAACGCGAGCTCGAGGCGAAGACGGCGGAACTGGACGAGCTGACCACTCAGCGCAATGCACTGGATGAAAAACTGCAATTAGCCAGTACCGATCAGACCGCGGTCAGTGAATCCCATGCGGCTGAACTGGCTCGACTGGCTGAGCAAATGGAACAGGCGGGTTCAGTGCGGCTAGATCTGGAAGAAAAACTGAAAGCGGCCCATGCGGTGAATCAGGATCGCCACGCGGAATTGTCGAGCCGCGTCAGCGAACTCAACGGTAAGGTTGTAGGGCTGGAACGCGAGCTCGAGGCGAAAACGGCGGAACTGGAAGAGCTGACCTCACAGCGCAATGCACTGGACGAGAAGCTGCAGTTGGCTAGTGACGATCAGGCGGCGGTCAGTGAATCCCATGCCGCTGAACTTGCCCGTCTGGCTGCACAAATGGAACAGGCCGGATCAGTGCGGCTGGGTCTAGAAGAGAAATTGAAAGCGGCCCATGCAGTGAACCAGGATCGCCACGCCGAGCTGTCCAGTCGCGTCAGCAAGCTAAACGGCACGGTGGTTAGTCTGGAACGCGAGCTTGAGGCGAAGACGGCGGAACTCGACGCATTGACCGGGCAGCGGGATGAGCTGGACAAGAAGCTACAGCTCGCCCTTGAGAATGAGTCGGTCACCGCTGAATCTCATACTGCGGAGCTTGCGCGTCTGACTGGGCTGAAGGAAAAGGCAGATGCAGATATTGCAGACCTGCAGCAGCAGCTTAAAGAAGTGCACGCGGTGAATCAGGATCGTCACTCTGAGCTGTCGAGTCGTGTCAGCGAGCTGAATCGATCCGTAGTAGAACTGGAACGCCAGCGTGACGCGCTACAGGCCAGAGAGTCAGAGCTGGACTCATCGCTGGGTCTGATGACGCAGCAAATCGAGCAACAAGGCAGTGAGAGTGCGGCCCAGTTGTCTGCCCGACAGACAGAACTCGATAATCTGGGGCAGGAACTCGCCACTTTGCGTGATACCAGTGCCAGTGAGGCGTCAGCGCTGAAAGGCGAGATTGGCGAATTGCAGAGTGAAGTGGCCAAACTTTCTGCCGAGCGCGACGCGTTGGTCGCGCAGGTCGATGAACTGGATCAGGAGCTGGGCGCCTCTAGGCAGGCGGGTGATACGCAAGCGTCACAACTGCGAGAAGAGCTGGCTAAACTGACCGTTGAACGCGATGATTTGCAATCGGCAGCAGATGCCTACCGTGAGAGCGCCGGCGCAGAAATTCAGGCTTTGAATGCGCAGTCGGCGGATTTGAGCACCCAATTGGAAAGACTCGTTACCGGCGAAAAATCGTTGCAGGAAGAGATTGCTGCGGGCGGTGCGAGGCTATCTGAAATGGAGGCTGAGCGCGACGGGATTGCGGAAGCGTTGGAGCGGGCGACAAACGAGAACGCCGAGCTGACACAGCAACTGGAAGCGATGCGTCAGCAAAACGAGCTGGTAGGCGCTGAAAAGGAAGAGCTGCTTGCCTTGATGCAGCAGGAGCGCAGTGGTACAAGCGACAAGCTGGGTGCATTCGAAAGTCAGCTACGGGATTTGACCGGGCAGCTCAATACGGAGCGGGATAGCGTTCAAAGTCTGAGCGATCAGAAGCAGGCGATGGAGGCGGAGTTGGCAGATCTCGCCGCCCAGCGCGATCAGTTGATGGTTGATGTTTCCGAGCGCGAAAAATCCATTGAAGCGCTGCAGGCAGAGCAAGCCGCTCTCGGCGGCCAGATCAATGAGCTGACGGCGCAACGCGACGAAGTGCTGGGCAAGATAGAGCAGGTAGAGCAGCAAAGCAAAACTGATCTGGCGGCTGCGCAGGAGCACGCCGATGAGCTGGCGGGTCAGGTGTCGCGTCTGGAGAGTCGGCGCAACGAGCTCGAATCGCAGCTCACCATCTCGGAAAAACAGGTCTCTCAGGTTGGCAGTGTGCGCGACACGCTGGGTCAGGAGCGCAACTATCTGTTAGGCCTGCTGGATACGCGAAAGAACGACGCAATCGTTGCTGAGCGCCAATTCAATAGTCGTATTGAAGCGCTCGATGCCGAGCGTGGTTCGCTCGGTGCCGAACGCGATCAATTGCAAAGCGAAGTGAGCGAGCTAACAGGTCAGATCGGAACGCTGGATGAAAATCTCAAAGCGGCCATGGCCGAGCGCGAAAATTTGGCTTCACAACTGGCAACGTCGAACAATGATGTCGCCGACGCAAGGCAGCAGGTAGAAGCGCTGGACAAAGAGCTGGCAACGGCCAGAGCGGACATCGAAACGGCTCAAACCGAGCTGGCGGCGCTGCAGGCAGAGCGCGACGGTCTCGGTGCGGATATCGCTGAATTGACCGAGCAACGCGGTGCCCTGCAATCTCAGCTCGATGAGGCGAACGCGGCTAACGGAACCATGAGTGAGCAGGCCGAGTCGCTGACCGCCCGAATCGCGTCTGTCGAGGCAGAGCTGGCTGAAGCCAGTAGCAACGGCGAGGCTTTGCAAGGTCGCTACGATGAGCTGGTGGCAGCTATGGCTGATGCCGAGGCCGGGCTTGCCAGTCGGGACGAGCAAATCAACGCGCTGCAGTCGAACAATGCCTCTGCGGCAGATGAGGTCTCTGGCCTGAAGTCACAAGCCAGTGAGCTTAACGCTCGGATAGACGAATTGGGTTCCAGTCGGGATGCGCTTACCGCCGAGGTGGCACGTCTGGAGGGCGAGGTGGAAGCGCGTGAGACTCGCATCGATGAACTCACGTCAACCGTTGCGGCGCTGGATGGCGATCTGCAAAACGCTCGCTCGCAGGGGCAGGGCAATGCTGACCAGGCTACCGCGCTTGCAGGACAGCTCGACGCGACCAAAGCGCAGTTGGCCGACGCGATAGCGGGTGGCGAGCAGACTGTCGGTGAACTTGCATCGTTGCAGGCATCGCTCGCTGACAAAGACAACAAGTTAGCAGATGCGCTGGCTGAAGTTGAAAGGCTTGCTGCAACACAGGCAACTCAGGATGACATTCGTCGCGTTGAGCGCGCCGATGCTGAGCGGATTGGCGATGAGATCATTACCAACCTGAGTGATGCAGGGGTGGCGGGCGCGTCCGTTACGGTTCGCAACGACAACTCGATTGCGGTGCGCGTTGCCAGTGGAGAGTTGTTCGGACCTGGTAGTACTGACCTCAGTACCTCTGGAAAAGACGTGCTTGGCAAACTGGGGCAGGCGGTTCAACGCTATGAAGATCGCCGGGTGCAAGTAGAAGGTCACACCGACGATGTGCCGATCGGTTCCGGGCTTCGTGAAAAATTTGCCAGTAACTGGGAGCTGTCGGTGGCGCGCGCCGCGTCGGCTGTACGGTTCCTCAGTGCGAATGCCAACATACCGGCGAATCGCCTGACGGCTACGGGATACGGCGAGTTCTACCCGATTGCCACCAACGATTCGGACGCTGGTCGGGAGCAAAACCGTCGTGTTGAAGTGGTTCTGTACCCGCGACAGTAACGGCGTCTGATCGACACTGACATGGAAGATAAATCACCGCTGGACAGCAGGCAGATGCCACTGTTTCCGCTGTCCAGTCTGGTGATGCCCGAAGGGCGCATGCCGCTTCGAATCTTTGAAACTCGCTATGTGGATATGGTCCGCGATTGCTTTAAACGCGGCGAAGGTTTTGTCGTGTGTGCGATTAGTGAAGGGGCGGAGGTTGGCTCGGCAGCGCAACCATCGACGATCGGTTGTCGCGTTGAAATCGTTGATTGGGATCAGGACGAACGCGGGCTGTTGACCATTGTTGCTCAGGGTGTACGCAAGGTACGCATACTGAATTCCATGGTGCTCGACAGCCAGTTGGTGATGGGTGAGGTAGTCGATTTACCGCTGGAGACCAGTGAGCCGGTCGCCCAGGAATATCAGATTCTGCAACAGGCGATGGAGCAGATCCTCGAGCAGGTAGCGCCGTCAATTCAATACGATGAACCGCGACTGGATGACGCTCTGTGGCTCGGCAGCCGCTTTGTGGAGTTGTTGCCGCTGCCGCTTGAGGTCAGACTGGAGCTAATGGCTCTGGACGATCCGCAAGTGCGTCTACAGCAACTGGCGGGTTGGTTGCACGCCTTGTCGCAGAGGGATGGCAGTTCCAGCTAGCCTCAATCGCGTTGCAGTGGCAGACGCAGCACTTTTGATCCTCTATTAACGGCCTCTTTTTGGTTACGTGCCGGTGGCAGGTCACTGTGTGCTGCAGGCACGAATCCGTGTTGGCGAAACCAATCCGGACTGCGCGTGGTCAGGGCAAAGAGTTCGGTGCAGTTCGCCGCGCGTGCTTGCTCGACTAACAGTTGCAGAATCTCAGTCGCCTTGCCGCTGGCTCGAAAATCGGCGTGTACGGCCAGGCACCCCAATTCGGCCTGCTCGTCGAAGAGCGTCAGACTGGCGCAGGCGATGACGGTACCATCGCGCTCGACGACGTAGAAATCGGCGATGCAGCGTTCCAGATCCTGTTCGCTGCGCTCGACGAGAATGCCCTCGTGAATCAGTGGTTCGATCAGATTGTAAATACCCGACACATCGGCACTGGTCGCTCGCCGCAGGCTGTCGTAGCTGCCGGAGTGGACCATCAGTCCGCCGCCGTCGCGCGTGAACAATTCCTTGAGCAAGGCGCCATCGATGTGGCTGCTGACCAGGTGCGCGCGGGCTACACCGCGTTTGCAGGCATCTGCACACAAAGTAATAAAATGGTCCAGACCGGACAGACGCGCAGGAATGTCGATTCCACCTTTCAGGAAATTGGCGGCGGCGATTTCGCGAAGGGGTGAGCCGAATGCCTCTGTGTTGCTGTGCACGTAGATCAGTTTCTCTGCCTGCAATTCGATCGCGGCCTGGCTGGCGATTTCCTCTGCGTGCAAATTGAACATCTCGCCGGTTGGTGAGTAGCCCACTGGCGACAGCAGGACAATTGTCCCCATATCCAGTAGCTGACGTATCGTGCGGCTGCGTATTCTTCTTATCTCGCCGGTATGGCCAAAATCGATTCCGTTTCTAACACCGTAGGGTTTTGCGATCACCAGGTTGCCCGAGCAAAGCGTCACCTGGGCGCCGGACATGGGTGTGTTTGGCAGGCCGGTAGAGAAAGTCGATTCTATCGTGCTGCGAACTTTGCCCAGCGCGCTGCGTATGCCGGGTAAGGCTTCGCTGGCTGTGATTCGTACTCTGTCGTGGAACCCTGAGGTAAACCCGCTAACGGCTAGCTCGCGATCGATCTGCGGGCGCATCCCATGCACCAGTACCAGCTTTACTCCAAGATGACTGAGCAACGTCAAGTCATTGACCAGGTTGGGAAAGTGGTCTGACTGGACGGTTTCACCATCGAACCAGACCACAAACGTCCGACCGCGATGGGTATTGATGTATGGTGAGGCGTGGCGTAGCCAGTCGAGCGGGAAGGGGTCCGTGTCAGGCATTCTGGAACGTCACCAATGACTTCCTGATTTTGGCGTTTTTGTGCACTAACATCGAATCGTGTTGTCTAGCGGTACACATCGTGAATTCGTTAACAAGTTGCGCAAAGCCTTTGCGCCAACCTCGGGACATACCATAGTGCGAAACATATCATCTCTGTTGATCGGACTGCTAGCGTTGGCTATCGGGCCGACAGCTCACGCCGAGAACGGGGATAGCAACTGGGCTGACGTGATCGCGCGATCGGTTCCGGCGGTCGTGTCCCTGCAGGTGGCCTATACCCGGGACTTTGTCGAAGCTGACCAAGGGGTGAGCTCTGCCACCGGATTTATCGTCGATGCCGAGCGCGGCATCATTCTCACCAACCGGCACGTGGTTGGCAGCGGTCCGGTCGATATCACCGCAACCTTTCAGAATCTTGAGCGCATTGATGTGGTGCCGCTGTATCGCGATCCAGTGCATGACTTCGGTTTTCTGCGCTACAACCCCGCCGATCTGGCACGCAATTCACCGGTGGCGCTGGAATTGAACGCAGACGGGGCGCGCGTCGGTGTCGATGTCCGTGTCATCGGTAGTGACGGCGGCGAGCAGTTATCCATTCTGGCCGGAACGATCGCACGTCTGGATCGGCGTGCACCGAACTATGGCCGCTATGGCCACAACGACTTCAATACCTTTTACATGCAGGCGGCTTCGTCCACTTCCGGTGGTTCCTCCGGATCGCCGGTGCTCGATGCCAACGGTTCCGTGATCGCGCTGAATGCAGCGGCAAACAGCAGCACAGCCAGCAGTTTTTTTCTGCCGCTCGACAGAGTTCAGTACGCGCTTGAAAAACTGCAGGCAGGCGAGCCGGTCAGCCGTGGCACGGTACAGACCGTATTCGAGCATCATCCCTATCGCTTTCTGCAGCGCCTGGGTCTCACGCGCGAGGCAGCCAGTAAGACCCAGGAGCTCTTCCCCGATAGTAATGGCATGTTGCTGGTCAGGCAGGTGTTACCCGGTGGGGTTGCCGAGGGCATCTTCGAGGAGGGTGACATTCTGCTGGAAATCCAGTCACAACCGGTGGCAAAGTTTGTCCGTCTGGCTGAAATTATGGACTCGGCAATCGGCGAAAGTCTGGAGTTCAAGGTCCTAAGGCAAGGGCAGCCGCTGACGCTTACGATTCCTGTGGTGGATTTGCACGCGTTGCAACCGGCGACGCTTGTCGAGTTGGGCGGTAGCGTCTTACACGACCTGTCGCTGCAACGCGCCCGCGGCATGAACATCGCGCAGTCTGGTGTGGTGGTAGCTAAATCCGGCTATGAGTTTTCGCGTGCCGGCATACCTTCCAGTGCCGTATTGACCGAACTTGATGGCGAGCCACTGGAATCGATCGAACAACTGATGGGGCATATTCGCAATGCCCGGGCGAATCAACGATGGACTTTGCGCTATCAGGTCCCCGGCAGAGAGTATACGAGTTCAGTGGGTCGGGTGACCGTCAACGATCAGTGGTTCCGTGCCAGAAAATGCGAGAACCGCGATGACCAGCGGTTCTGGGATTGTATCGCGGTCGAGCTGCCCGACGCCGCTCCGGATCCACAGGCGTTGACCGACGTCGTGTTGCCCGACTACCGAGATAAGCTGGTGCAATCGATGGCGCCGTCGCTCGTGCGTTTGTCTTACGATATTCCCTTCGCGGCTGATAATGTCCATGCGCGCAGTTTCAAGGGCGTTGGACTGATTGTGGATGCTGCTCGTGGTCTCATCGCGACAGACAGAAACACCGTACCCATCTCTTTGGGTGATCTCGAGATCACCTTTTTCTCCACCTACAAAGTGCCTGGCCGGGTGGCGTTTTTGCACCCGACACACAACATTGCGCTGCTGCAGTACGATCCCGCATTGCTTGGCGACATTGAGATTGTAGCGCCTACACTTGCGACCACATTTCCCGACGTTGACACCGATCTTGAGTTGGTCGGCTATCGAAATGATGGCACGGTTCGTCGGCAGGCGATCACGAATGTCAGTGAAGTCACGCTGTATTTTCAAACGCCAAGGCTCGCGCGATTCCAGCAGGTGCCCGTCGATGTACTAAGTGCCACGTCCGCTGGTCCCACGCTGGGTGGTGTGCTGCTGGATGATCAGCAAATGGTCCAGGCCGTCTGGCAGAGCTTTGCCTACCAGGACGGTGATGAGGTTAAGGAGTCAGAGTGGGCGATGCCCGCGATGTTGATCGGTGATGCGTTGCGCCAGTACTTGTCTTCAGAGCCGCATTATCTGGCGCCGGCACTGTTCGAATATCAGTCTTTGGATAAGGCCAGAGAGGCTGGGCTGGACGATGGCTGGATTCGTAAAATCTCTTCCTCTGCCAGTGATCACCGACGCGCAATAGCGGTGCGTTCTGTGGCCGGCGGTACGTCCAATGATCTGCGAGTCGGGGATGTCATCTTACAGGTCAACGGCGAACTGCCGGGTGACCTGCGCCAGATCGGACAGCTTTTCAATACCGCGCAATCGACTGTGAAGGTTCTGCGTGACGCCGTTGAAATCGATCTTTCGGTATCGGCGATCGAGGCAGACGCGCTGGGTACGCGCAAAGCGTTGTTGTGGGCGGGCTCATTGATTCAGGATCCCCATTTTGAACTGGCATTTCAGCGCGGCAATACGACACCAGGTGTATTTATCAGCAGCACGCTCACCGGCTCGCCGTCGATTCAGGACAAGCTTTATCGCAATCGATATATTGTTGCAGTCGAAGGGCAACCGGTCACATCGCTGGAGGATTTCGCCGCCAGCCTGACCCGGCGCGAACCGAATCAGCCGGTCCGCTTAACCGTGG
>CAZYDV010000164.1:0-13651 GCA_964646405.1 uncultured Granulosicoccaceae bacterium
AATACCCCCGGCTCTGCCGGGGTGATCTTTATTCACTCACCGCGTGAATCTTAAGTGTTCCTTTGTGTGGTCCGCCTTCGAGGAATCCTTTGATTTCGCTTAACTCGACCCGATGCGAAATCAACCGGTCTATGTCACTGCCAATCGCTTCGATGGTGTGCAGCGCTTCAGGTATGTTGTGGTTCAGCGAGTGTGTCCCGGCGATTCGAATCTGTCGTCGAAAAACCTCGTGGGGTGAGATCGAAATCGTCTCGCCCGGCGGACAGACGCCGAAGAAAAGCACGTTGCCGCCGTTCGCCGCGTAATTGATCAGGTTGGCGGCAACCGCGGGTACCCCGGTTGCGTCGGCGGCAAGGTCGACAGATTTTTCCATGCCGGCAAGCGTTTGCGACCCGGCCGCAACGGCGTTTAAACCGAATGACTCGGCCAGCGCCAGGCGTGATTCATCGATATCAACCAGGGTGATATCACAGTCGCCTTTGGTCCGCAGCGACAGCGCCATCAGCATCCCGATCGGACCCGCACCGAATATCAGTGCATTGTCTACCGCGTCTGTGTCAATCGCATCCAGTCCGTTCAGAACGCATCCGACAGGCTCCGCCAGGGCCGCGATGCCGTACGGAAGTTCTGAGATCGGCACGATGTTGTCCTGGTGCACCACGCTGAATTCTGCGAAACCACCGTTCAGAGTAACGCCATAGGCGCCCAGCTTGTCGCAAAGATTGGTGAGATTCTTCTTGCAGGCTCGGCATTCACCACAGTGAAAGTTGGGATCCACGACGACGCGCTGTCCCTCACTGAAGCGAGACACGTCAGTGCCGGTTGCGATTATCTCCCCGGCATATTCGTGACCGGGTACCAGCGGGAAGGTTGAATTGCCGTAGCGCCCGTACAGGATGTCTATATCGGTGTGACAGATCCCGCTGGCGCGTACTCGTATAACGACGTCCTCTGCGCCGGCAACGGGGTCGGCAAGTTCGCTATTCTGAATTTGCCCCAGTGATTGATAGGCGATTGCTTTCATGACGGATTCCGATTGGGACTGCTTTTTCGTCAGCCCAGATAAAGTTCAATGGTGGCGGCCGTTCCATGCTCCCAGAGGTTGCCAAGGGCCACGCAAAAGGCTTTTTCAAATTCACCGTTGCTTGCCAGCGCCCCATAAACATCGGTCAATTCAAGCCACCGCTTCGGGTCTATTTTGGCCCGTGCGGCCTGCGCCACCAGCCGCTCCCACTGTGTGTCGTTGGGCGGAATCGCGGCGCCTGAATCCGTGCTGCCGAAACAGTAGCGACACCACAACGCACATTCCAGTGCCAGGCCTTCGATGGGCAACCCTTGCGCCAGCCCGTCTTCTATGACGGGCAGGATAAATTTTGGCTGGCGATTCAGGCCATCAAAACACAAGCGTGGAATCGTGTCGCCGACGGCTTCATTAGAGAAACGCGTAACGATTGTTTGGTAGTATTCGGCAAAGTCGACACCCGGTATAGGTGCGAGTGTAGGGATAATCTCTGTGTGTTCGAGTTTTTCGAGAAAGCCTGCGACCAGCGGATGTCTCATCGCGTCGTGCACGTAGTGAATATCGAGCAGAGCCGCCAGATAGGCGATTGAGGCATGTCCACCATTGAGGATACGCAACTTCATCAGCTCGTACGGCGCCACATTGTCGACAAACTCTACGCCGACTTTCTCTAACGCTGGCCGACCAGTCGGGAATCTATCTTCCAGCACCCACTGATGAAAGGGTTCACACACGACAGGCGCGGCATCTTCGATCCCGAATGTGGTGGCCACGATATCGATTTCGCGCTCGGTAGTGGCCGGCGTTATGCAATCGACCATCGAGTTTGGAAAGGCGACGTTATCAGCGATCCAGTCGTGCAGGGTGACGTCGATATTGCCTGCAAGGCCAAGCACCGCCGCTCTTGCAACGTGGCCGTTTTCGGGCAGATTGTCACAACTCATTACCGTGAACGGTGCGATGCCACTATCCCTGCGCTTGCGCAGCGCGGCGATGATGATGCCAAAAACGGTCTTGGGTGTATCCGCATTTTGTACGTCGCTGACAATATCGGCATGTGAGTGATCAAACTCGCCACTCTCGGCATCAACGTAGTATCCACCCTCAGTTACCGTCAGTGAGACGATGCGGATATTGTCATCCGCCATCGCATTGATAGTAGCTTGCGGATCGACTTCGGCGAAGTTTACCATGCTTGCAGTGATGGTGGCGTCGAGCTCGGCGGGATCGAGTTCGACAACCGTGGTTAACCAGTCTTGTTTTGCCAGTCGCTCGCGCATCGATTCATCGTAGCGAGTGACACCGGCACCAACTATTGCCCAGTCGCGATTTAACCCCATCTGAAACAGACGGTGCAGATACATCGATTGATGGGCGCGGTGAAAGTTGCCAACGCCGACATGGACAATACCTGCGGTAAGGTCTTTCGCTCCATAGGCGGGCTTTGCAACCTCGCTGGTGATCCGATCCAGGTTGTTGGCAGACAGCTTAGTTGTCATTATTTTTATCCAGGAGTCCCAGCCACGACCCGTCGTGCATATGGATCGTTGGTGATATCAGTTTGCCCGGGCCAAAGTCTCAGCCTCAACTCATCCACTGGCCGCCATCGACATTGTAGGTTTGCGCCACAATGTAGTCGGCCTCTTTGGACGCCAGAAATACCGCCATGCCGGTCAAGTCTTCTGCAACGCCCATTCGTCCGAACGGCACCGCCTTGCCAACTTCCATTTTCTTCTGACCGGGGGCCTTGTTTTCGTATCTGGCGAAAAATGCATCAACGCCTTCCCAGTGCTCACCATCGACCACGCCGGGCGAAATAGCATTGACATTGATGCCGTGTTTGATCAAATCCATACCGGCGGATTGAGTTAGCGAAATAATCGCAGCCTTAGTCGCGCAGTAAACCGCCACAAGCGCTTCGCCACGGCGACCGGCCTGGCTCGCCATATTGATGATCTTTCCGCCCTGCCCACGTTCGATCATGTGTCTGGCAACGGCTTGCAACGTAAAGAGTGTGCCTGAGAAATTCACGGCAAAAACCTGCTCATAGTCGGCGCGATCTATTTCTACTATTGGTGCAGCCGTAAACAGTGCGGCGTTGTTGATGAGAATATCTATCGATCCCAGTCGCTCGATGGTCTCCGCGATTGCGGAATCAATGCTCGTTTGATCAGTGACGTCCATGTGCACGGCATTCGCCTGGTCACCGATCTCGCGCGCGGTGGCCTGTGCCGCGTCGATATTGATATCCGCGATGCAGACGCTTGCGCCCTCTTTGACATAAGCATTGGCAAATGCCTTGCCGATGCCGCGTGCCGAGCCCGTGATCAGCGCATTCCTGCCAGCTAGACGAGTCACGACAACGCCATCCCCTGCTGATCGAATTTGTAAATATGCTCCGGATTGACATCCAGATAAACCGTATCGCCATACTGCACGTTGACCTCGCCGTTTATCCGCGCGGTGATGTTTTCGCCATCGTCGAGCTGTACGCGGAAAAACGTATCCGAGCCCAGATGCTCAGTCACCCCCACCACACCCTTCCAGCTGCCACTGTCGCTGGATACGCTGAAGTGCTCTGGTCGCACACCGATGCTGTCGGCGCCAAAGCGGGCGGCGTGATCCGAGTCGAGAAAATTCATTTTGGGCGAGCCGATGAATTCTGCGACAAATCGGTTGCGCGGCGTTCGATACAGCTCCAGCGGGGAGCCAATCTGCTCTATGTGACCATCGGATAGCACTACGATTTTGTCTGCCATGGTCATCGCCTCGACCTGATCGTGCGTAACATAGATCATTGTGGTTTTGAGCTTTTGATGAAGTTCGGAGATTTCCAGCCGCATGTTGACTCGCAGCGCAGCATCGAGGTTCGACAAGGGCTCATCAAAAAGAAACGCCTCTGGCTCGCGAACAATCGCACGTCCGATAGCCACGCGCTGGCGCTGACCACCTGACAATTGCCCCGGCCTGCGTTTGAGATAATCAGTCAGATTGAGGATCTGTGCCGCCTCCTCAATTTTCTTGTTCGCCTCGGCTCGCGGCACTCTGGCCATCTTAAGAGGAAACCCGATATTCTTTCGAACCGACATGTGCGGGTAGAGCGCATACGACTGAAACACCATGGCAAGCCCGCGTTTTGCCGGTGGAATGGCGGTGGCATCGTTGCCATCGATCAGTATTTGCCCGCTGGTTACATCTTCAAGCCCGGCTATCAGCCGCAACAGTGTCGATTTGCCGCATCCGGACGGACCGACAAAGACGACAAATTCGCCATCCTCTATCGTCAGATCAATGGGCTTGATGACATTGACGTCGCCGAAGCTCTTGGTCACTTCTTTAAGCGTGATTTGCCCCATGTCGATTCCTATTTCACCGCGCCAAATGTCAAACCACGAACCAGTTGTTTCTGACTGAACCAGCCAAGAATCACGATCGGCGCGATCGCCATCGTTGATGCCGCCGACAGCTTGGCATAGAACAGCCCCTCAGGGCTTGAGTAACTGGCGATGAACTGGGTCAGTGGTGCCGCTTTTGCCGCCGTCAGATTCAGGGTCCAGAAGGCCTCGTTCCAGGCCAGGATAATGTTGAGCAGCATCGTCGAGGCTATACCCGGCAGTGCCATTGGCGTTAGCACATAGAGAATCTCGCTGCGCAACGATGCGCCATCCATTCGCGATGCCTCCAGAATGTCGACCGGAATTTCCTTAAAGTAGGTGTATAACATCCAGATGATGATAGGCAGATTGATCAACATCAGCACGATCACCAGCCCGAGCCTGGTATCGAGCAGGCCGGTATCACGAAACAGCAGATAGATCGGGATCAGCACGCCGACCGGCGGCAACATTTTGGTCGACAACATCCACATCAGCAGGTTTTTGGTTTGTTTGCCCGGCACAAAAGCCATCGCCCAGGCGGCGGGTACGGCAATCAGCAGGCCAAGCAGGGTTGACCCGAAAGATATAATCACCGAGTTCATGAAATGCTTGAAGTAGTCTGAGCGTTTTTGTACAGCTTCGTAGGCAGACAGATTCCAGTCAAAGGACAGAAACAGCGGCGGCGACGTAATCGCCTGTTCCTCGGTTTTGAAGCCGGTTAGAAACGTCCACAGGATCGGGAAAAAGATCAGGAATGCAATGATCCATGCCAGCACCGACAGTGTGATCTTGCGTTTGTTCGATATTGCACGTGCCATGCTAGTGCCCTCCTCGCCGATCCGTGTTCATGCGTCCAGGTTCTTGCCGATCATCCACATCAGGAAGATCGCGACGATGTTCGCCAGTATGATCGCAATAACGCCACCGGCTGATCCGCCGCCCACATCGAATTGCAACAGTGACTGCACGTAAACCAGGTAGGTGAGATTGGTCGATGCGTTGCCGGGACCGCCGTTGGTGGTGACCTGAATCTCTGCAAAAATTGATAGCAGAAAGATCGTTTGAATCAGTATCACAACGGTTATTGCTCGCGCCAGGTGCGGTACGACCAGATAGATAAATCGTCTGATACTCCCGGCGCCATCCATTTCCGCCGCTTCCTGCTGCTCCATATCGAGCGATTGCAGTGAAGTGAGCAGAATCAGTGTGGCAAACGGCAGCCACTGCCACGCAACGATGAACATGATTGATCCGAGCGGAGCATGGCCGAAAAAATCGAACGGCTGCATACCGATCAGCCCCGCAAAATAGGCAAACAACCCGCTGACCGGGTTCATGAACATATTTTTCCAGATCAGCGCGGACACGGTGGGCATGACGAAGAAGGGAGCAATCACCAGAATCCGCACGATACCCTGTCCGAAGATGGGCTGATTGAGCAGCAGGGCCAACAGCGTTCCGCCGATCACGGTGATCACCAGTACGCCGGACACTAGAAAGAGCGTGTTCTGGATAGACTCGACAAAAGTGGGATCGGTCAGAAACCAGTAGTAGTTTTTAAAACCGATATAGGATTCCTGACCAGGCGACAACAGGTTGTAACGCAGGAACGAAAAATACAGCGTCATCCCCAGCGGTATGAGCATCCAGCCAAGCAGCACCAGCACGGCTGGAGAAATCATCAGACGAGCGGCTGCTCGCGAATGCTGTGTGGCCATGGTGGCTATCCGCTGCTCGGTTGAAAGAAATCGGACAAGGGCCGGCAATGCCGGCCCTTGTTACTGCACCAACTGCTGTTAGTAGCCGGCTTTTTCCATTTCACGAGCGGCGAACGCCTGGCTCTTTTCCAGCGCATCTTCCACGCTCATCTGGCCTGCCAGAGCGGCTGCCACCTGCTGACCGACAAAGTTGCCAATGCCCTGGAATTCGGGGATGGCAACAAACTGAACACCGGTGTACGGAACCGGGTCGCGAGTCGGATCAGACGGATCGACGGACAGGATGGCCTGGACTATGGTGTTGGCGAAAGGTGCGGCTTCGAGACGACGTGCATCTTCTTCCACAGACTTGCGCGTGCCGGACGGTACGGCAACCCAGCCCTTTGTCTCACCTACTTTCTCAAAGTATTCCTTGGAAGTTGCCCACTTCAGGAAGCTCTTTGCGGTATCGACCTTTTTCGAGCTCTGCGGAATCGCCAGTGCCCAGGACCAGAACCAGCCAGTTCCCTTATCCGTCTCCTGCTTGGGCGCTTTGAAGAAGTCAGTCTTGTCTGCCACGGTTGATGTATCCGGGTTGCGCACGTCACCGGCCGCTGAAGTGGCGTCTACCCAGGTTGCGCACTTGCCGTCTTTGAACAGCGCACGGTTTTCATTGTGACCGTTGGCAGATGCACCGGGAGGGCCCGATTTTTCCATCAGATCAACGTAGTAGCTGATCGCTGCGTTCCACTCCGGGGAGTCCAGTTGCGGCTTCCAGTCTTCGTCAAACCAGCGTGCGCCAAAGGCGTTTGCAACAGTGCCGACAAAGGCCATGTTCTCACCCCATCCAGCTTTACCGCGCTGACAGGTACCGTAGATACCATTGTCCGGGTCGTGCAGTTTGGCTGCCATCTCGGCGAACTCGGTGTAGGTGATTTGCTCGCTCGGCACTTCGATGCCAGCCTTCTCGAACAGATCAGTTCGATAGAAGGTGAAAGATGTTTCAGAATAGAGCGGCAATGCGTAGAGACTGCCATTGGCTGAAAGACCGTTTCTGACCAGCGGAAACACATCTTCCAGGTCGTAGTCGGCATCATCGGCGAAATCATCGAGTGGCGTCAGCCAGCCCTTGGCGCCCCAGATCGGTGTTTCGTAGGCACCGATAAACATGATGTCGAAAGAGCCGCCGCCGGTTGCGATATCCGTTGTGGTGCGCTGGCGAAGTACGTTTTCCTCGAGCACTACCCAATTGATGGTATTGCCGGTCTGCTGTTCCCACTCGGGAGCGAGCTCCTGCATGGTGATCATGTCGGCGTTGTTCACTGTCGCAATGGTGATTTCTTCGGCATTTGCAGACAGCGTGGTGAAACCGGCCAGACTGGCCATGACGCCCAGCGCCGTAAGTTTGAGTTTGCTAGTCATAGATCCTCTCAGTTTTACACGTGTAAATAAGTCTACTATCAAACCTCTGCCGGATACTTCCCGCAAAGGGCCCAACCAAAAAAGCCAAGCGCCGAAACCACAATGAATTCATGCAGACTCTCTCAGGCGCAGTTCTGCATCGAATGTTCTAACCACTCCTTTCCCTCCCCGCCGGGTATTGCGTATTTGATCCACGATCTGTTCGACCGCCGCCTCACCAATGCCGCAAGTGTTGCGCGACACGGTGGTAAGCGCAGGATGCACATAGGCGGACAAAGGGTGATCATCGTGCCCCGCCACTCTGAAGCTGGATCTTTCACCTTTGCGCAACGGCAACAGGTGGTGACGGTTAGCCGCCCGAATCACACCGATCGCCAGTCGGTCATTGGCGCACAGGATGGTGCTGTCGACAAACTCTCCACGGCCAAAATAATCATCCATCGTATCGTACGCAAATTCTTCAAAGTTCCAAACTGCGACGTTGTCGTCTACCGGAATTATGACAGGCTTGAAGCCCAGGGCCTCAGCGCTTTGCAAATAGGCCTGCTCGCGTTCGAGACTGTTGGTATTGATGCGGGGCATTCCCAGAAACACCGAGTGACCACCGGAGCGATGAAGGTATTCGACCATCAGCGATATGCTTTGCTGGTTGTTGGTGCCGACAAAATCGATGTCTTCGAATTTTTCCGGAAATCGCGAATCGACAAATACGACCGGCATTTCCTGCTTAACGCGAGAGATGGTATCCAGCGAACTGGTGTGCCCGATAGGCGCTGCGATAACGCCGTCGGCGCACATCGACATCAGGTTCTCGAACGCTTTTGCCTCCAGCTCAGGGTTTCCGTGCGCACTCTGAATAATAATGGTGAAGCCACGCTCGATGGCCGATTCCTCGATCGACTGAATCAGTGAAGTAAAGAAGAGGTCGTTCAGGTAAGGCACAATGACGCCGATGATGCGGGTCGACTGCCGATTCATTCTGGTGGCAAAAAAGTTGGGCACATAGTCGACGTTGGCAAGCGCCTTTTCGATGCGCGAACGCGTGCTCGATCGAACCGAATCTGCATCCTGAAAAAACTTCGACAGCGTCGGCCGTGACACGCCTATTGCAGACGACAGCTCTGCCATGGTTTTGATCTTGGGCTTGTTCTGTTCCAGCATGCTCACGCGGGTTGACGACAATCCAGCTGACGAGCCGACTTTAAATCATTTCTTTACGCGTGTAAAATATTAATTTGCCCTTGTCGGATATCCCACTCATCGTGATTGCCACAGGAATGCCATGCCCCGCGCTACGCTAATCGCCGTCGGTGAACTACTGGTCGAATTTGTCTCGCACCGGGAGGACTGTGACCTGCACACACTGTCGGAATATTCAGGCCCCTACCCCAGCGGCGCACCGGCAATATGTATTGATCAGGCAGCCCGCATTGGCGCGCAAAGCTGGATCTGCGGCGCGGTGGGCAATGACAACTTCGGACGCGCACTGGTCGATCGACTTCAGTGCAACGGCGTGGACACTTCCGGCATCGCAAGCATTGACGACAAAACCACCGGCGTTGCTTTCGTGTCCTATTTTGCCGACGGCAGCCGCACGTTTATTTTTCATCTGAACAACACCGCGGCGGATGCATTGCCCGGTACCGCCGTCACGCTGCCCCCCGGACCATTGATCATGCACGTATCCGGCTCGTCTTTGGGCAACCCGCGACTGCGTGCCGCAATCGAAGCGGCGGTAAGCCAGGTTGAACAACTGGGCGGGCAGATCAGCTGTGACCCCAATGTCCGTCCGGAGCTAATGCGTGACACAAGCGTTAGAACGACACTACTGGACATTATTGGCAAAAGCCATTTCCTGTTCCCAAGCGACCAGGATCTCGACTTTCTCTATCCGGATCGCTCACACAATCAGGCAATTGATGCGTTGCTCGATCTCGGCGTCGACACCATCGCGCTGACGCGAGGTGAACGGGGTTGCGTGATCTATCGCTCGAATGGCTCGCCACTTCAACTTGCCGGCCACAAGGTGCAGGAGACTGATCCCACCGGTGCGGGCGATTGTTTCTGTGGCACCTTTCTCGCGATGATCGCACAGGGTCACGCGCTCGAGACCAGCGCCCGCTACGCCAACGCGGCCGGAGCGATCGCGGTGACCCGACGCGGCCCGATGGAGGGCAACTCATCAATGGATGATATTGAAACATTTATGCAGCAAAACCCCGCAGCATCTGGAGTTCGCGATGATTGACATCGCCGCCAATATTGCACAAAACCGCAACGGTGAGGCCGTTGGACTGCCCTGCTTTTGCACCGCCAATGAGCAGGTGCTGCGCTCGACGTTTCAATACGTGCGCGAACATCAAGTGCCCGTCATCGTTGAGGCCACCTGTAATCAGGTCAATCAGGATGGTGGATATACCGGCATGACCGCAGCGGATTTTGCCAACTGGATGGCTTCGATGGCAAGCGAATATCATATCCCGGCCGATCGCATCGTGCTCGGTGGCGATCACCTAGGGCCCAACCCGTGGCGACATCTGCCACCGGCCGAAGCCATGGATCGCGCGCAGGTGCTGGTGCGTGACTATGCAGCAGCCGGGTTTCGCAAGATTCACCTCGACGCGTCGATGGCCTGCGCGGGCGAATCCACACCGTCGTTTTCCATAGTCGCCGAACGCGCCGCCCGTTTGTGCCAGGTGGTCGAAGCCCACTCGCCACACCCGCAAGAACTCTTCTACATAATCGGCACCGAAGTGCCTATCCCCGGGGGTGAAACCGATGACATGGACGAGCTCTCGGTCACCCGTGTCGAGCGCTTGAACGAGACCATTGATACCCATCGAGAGGCATTCGACAACCATGGCATCGGGCACGTCTGGCCGCGTATCAGTGCCGTGGTTATGCAGCCTGGAGTCGACTTCAGCCATACGTCAGTACACTGTTTCGAGCCAAACAAAGCTTCGGCCCTGTCATCGGCAATCGAACACATCGACAAACTGTCGTTTGAAGCGCACTCTACCGACTATCAGCCAGATGATGCGTTGGCAGCGTTGGTCGGTCAGCACTTTTTCTTTTTGAAAGTGGGCCCGGAGCTTACCTTCAGAATGCGTGAGGCGGCGTTCTCTCTTTCAAGCATCGAGCGCCATCTGATTCCCGCCGCTCAGCAATCGGGATTAATCGACAGTCTGGATCGTGCGATGACACAGAACAGCGAGCACTGGCAGGCGTATTACCGCGGTGACCCGATGCTCGTAGAGCAACTCAGGCACTACAGCTACAGTGACCGGATTCGATATTACTGGAGCGATTCTACAGTCAAGCAGTCGCTGCAGCGTTTAATGGCAAATCTTGCCGGCACACCGATACCGGAAACGCTGATTTCGCAGTATTTCCCACAGCGTCCCTTCGGTTCGCTAAATGTTAGTGCCGAGCAATTGATGGCAGATCACATTGGCCTTTGTATCGACAGATACTACCGGGCCTGTGGCTATCGGTGATCAGCAATTCTGGTCGATCGCGATAAACGCACAGCTGACAATAGCGCTCGGTGCATTGGCGGGTTCGTCCAGTCTCTAGCCCGGACTATTCACCACGATGACGATTTCTCGCTTGATCCTTGTTCCCACAGCGACTTTTCTTCAGCTGCAAACAACAGCGTGTATTCGACGCCATCAGAAAAACCGCCGTGAAAACAAATCTCGGCGCGATAATCTCGCCCTGCGATGAATAATCCGGGCTGGGAGCCTGCGCGGCAGAACCTCCACTACTGCGAGCGCGCCAGATTGCACCTGAAAACGCCTCTATTTTTGTCGCGTAGGAATAACTATGCTTCTCGAATAAAAACGTTTTCAGTCACCACTGGGCACACTCTCGCGACGTGGACTTCTACCGCGCAGGCTCCTAGCCCGGCATGCTTTTTTGATCTTCGCCGGTCAATGGTGTTCCCGCGCATCTGCCAAATTCTATTTAGAACTTACTGCCAGTGAACCCCAAGATCATCGTACTACCTTCAATTACTGCTTTGAATAATCTGTGTCGCCTTCCACCGTCCAGCTTGCATGGCCTCGACCATCAACTCGACGCATAGCGTACGGATTGCTTCCATTGCAAACGCGGGCGCGCGATCATTCATTTCCCCGATGTAGAGCGTTCGACTCAGTGTTGGCTTCACAATTTGGCGAGCAACCAGTTCGCCCGAGTCGAGATATTCCTGCAAGACGAACTCGGTGCCGATCAGCAGATCGACTATGACCGCAAGAAATACGGGTCGTCTGCCGAGCGCAGGCGTCTGTTGAAAAAATGGGACGATGAATCTCCATCATTCTCATTACAACGCCGATTGTATTTCCGGTCATGGTGGCGCTGGGTATTAACCCCATCTGGTATGGCATTTTGCTGATGATTAATCTTGAACTCGCATTGATAACGCCACCGGTGGGTATGAACCTCTTCGTCATCAAAGGCATCGCCAAAGCCCCGCTGTCCGAAGTCATACTCGGCGCTCTGCCCTACGCAGCACTGATGCTGATGGGTCTTAGTCCTTGTCTTTATCTTCCCGCAACTGGCCACGTGGCTTCCGCGCGCTGCGTGGTTTGGAGGTTAAGGGTACGACCAGCCTCGTTGTATACTCCGGTCGCGACCAGCGCACGGAATATTCGACATGATTCCAAGTCTAAATCCGCGGACAACTATCGCCGTGACCATCGTCTTAGCTGTGCTACTGACAGCCTGTAGCGGCGGTGACTCATTTGATGGGCCAGCACTGGAGGATGAACCCGCACCCCGTCCGTCTGCGGGGAGTCCGACGCTGCCATTTTTCGTCAAACCTTTTCGCGGCGAATACGCCCTGCTCAACTATTTCGATCACGCTCGCCCGAATGCATTCGCGGATACCAACGGCTATCAACTCACCTGGCAAGGAGCGCGAGCGGTGGTGGGGGAAGATGTATTCGGAGTTGACGGGCATGAGGGCGTCGACTGGCTGCTACCGGACGACACACCCCTGTTTGCAGTTGCGGCCGGCGAAATCCTGTCTGCCGAAACCGTCGATGTACCCGGCTGCCCGCTGTTGGTTACGGCACCGGACATGAGAGTCCAGATAGAGCACATTGCACCTAACGGCGAGACCTATCACACCTGGTACGTACACATGAATCGCATTGATGTACAGGCTGGGCAACAAGTTGCGGCAGGCGAACAAATCGGTCTTTCCGGATCCACCGGTTGCCTGGGCACTCTGGCACATCTGCACCTGCAGACACACCTGGTCAGCAACACCCGCAGCGGCTTACCGACGCCGGTCGATCCCTATGGCTGGGAAGGCCCCGGCCCCGATCCGTGGGCGCTTGATCCGATGGGTGCTGAAAGTATCTGGCTTTGGCAGGACGGCCAGGCGCCGTCACTGGTCAGATGAGTGGTTTTGTGCCTGCAAATTATCAAAAGGCAATAGAGAACATCAGGGCCACCCAGGTATTCTTCGATCACGCGCCTTGCGCAGACCACTTCTACACACGCTGTATCCCAACTTTTAATATAGCTAGAACGTTAGTGCAGCGGAGTGACGTTGCGTGCTGATCAGAGGGTGGTTGTCAGGCAAGCCAGCGCTTGCGCCGCTTGTAGTGTTTAACGTCGCGGAACGAACGACGACCTTCGCCACCGACGCCGAGGTAGAACTCTTTGACGTCTTCGTTTTCACTCAACATCTCCGCCTCGCCATCCATCACGACGCGACCGGATTCGAGGATATAACCGTAGTTTGCAAAGCGCAGAGCGATGTTGGTGTTTTGCTCCGCCAGCAGAAAGGAGACACCTTCATTTTCATTCAGCTGTTTGACGATGCCGAAAATCTCTTCGACCAATTGGGGCGCGAGACCCATTGAAGGCTCATCGAGCAGAATCATCTTCGGCTGTGACATCAATGCACGCCCGATCGCACACATCTGCTGCTCACCCCCTGAAGTGTAGCCGGCCAACGAACTGCGGCGTTCCTTCAGGCGAGGAAAGTAACGGTAGACCAGTTCCAGATGGTCTTTGATCTTGCTTGAGCCATCGCGCCGGGTGTAGGCGCCGGTCAGCAGGTTTTCCTCCACCGTCAGGTGTTCAAAGCAATGCCGCCCCTCCATCACCTGAATACA
>CAZYDV010000165.1:0-13638 GCA_964646405.1 uncultured Granulosicoccaceae bacterium
GCCCACAATAATGATGAATAACTAAACGGCACCACACTGGGTGCCGGTGCAATGCGAAACGCCCGAATCAGGCAGAAATGACTCAGGGCACCCAGCAGACCTACCGCGATAAACAGCATCCAACCCGATAAATCCGGCACCGTCCAGTAGCTCGGTACTGCCGCAGACGTCAGCACCGCGCCGACCAGGCCGGAGTAAAACAATGAAGTCATCGGCTGATCATAGGCGCGCACCTGGCGGGTAATGATCTGATACAAGGAGTTGCTGAACGCTGCCGCAATCAGAAACAGATGCCCGATTGCGACACCACTGGCATCTGGCCGCACGATAATCAGCGCCCCCAGAAACCCGGTTAACACACCAAGCCACCGACGCACCCCCACCTGCTCACCGAGCAACGGTATCGCCAGTACAGTCACCAGTATCGGCGATAGAAACATGATGCTCGAGGCGGTCGCCAACGGTGTGGTTTGCAGCCCGGAGAAAAACAGCAGGGTTGTCAGTAACAGCGCAGCAGATCGTAACAACTGCAACTTGAGATTGCCGCTGCGAATCAACGGCACAATCGCCGCGCGCAGGATCACGATCAGCCATAACATGTGGAAGACAAAGCGCGCCCAGACGACTTGCGGCAATGAATAATCCTGAACCAGAAACTTGGCCAACGCATCCATGGCCGTAAACAGGCACATGGTTGCCAGCATCCAGAGAATCCCGCGCCCGATATTCTCCTGCGGTTCAGACGGCACTAGTGTACCACTGCATTCAAATTACAAGCCTGAGTGAATTGATCAAAGCCCCTGATTTCCATAGCAATTCTCGTCAATCGATAGGTAGCTTTGCTCATTTTCTTATACTGGGTACTTTGATCAACCGACTCTGTGGGAGACTGTCATGCGGCCGGGGCCGCAGGTGCGTAACTGCATTGAAGCTCCTGACAAAAGGGTAGCCGGAGCCGCCCGGACTTATTCTGCGAGCACAGCGCCATGCTCTGCTCCACCACTGAAACCAACGCAATCCAGCGCTTCGATCAGGTTTGCTATCGTAAACCGGACTCTCATGCCATACTCATGACAGTCACTGTGGTTGATTCTACCAACAACAGTGGACAGCGGCACAGGTTAATCGGGAGCGATTTAAACCTGCCCGGGCGATGTGCATACCAGAGTACAGCGCACATAACCAACGCTTTCTCATTCATTGTTGGGATAATTAACCCACCTACCACCATCAAATGGCCTTTACAAAGTACAAGTGGTACTCCAACTGATACATGAAGGGCAACAGCGTGGCAATTTTTGCGCTATTGGCAGGGAATACGAATCCAATGCAATTTGAGTTGTAGCACTATGAATAGCTATTTATCCGACCTGCTGAGCGAGGCAAAGCTTCGTTTCATTCCATTCCTGGACTGGATCTTCGAGCTCAAAAACCCGGCCATTTTAAGGGCTGACGTGATTGCAGGTATCACCATTGCCCTGGTGTTGATTCCACAATCGATGGCCTATGCGCAACTCGCCGGCTTGCCGCCACAAATGGGCCTGTATGCCGCGTTTCTGGTACCCATTGTTGCAGCCCTTTTCGGCTCTTCACGGCAACTGCAAAATGGCCCTGTGGCGATCATTTCACTGATGACCGCAGCAGCGTTGCTACCGCTAAACCTTGAGGCGACGCAATATATCGCGTACGCAGCGATGATCGCTATTCTGGCAGGCGTAATGCAAATGGCGCTGGGTTTTTTGCGGCTGGGCGTTATGGTGGATTTTCTTTCTCATCCTGTGGTTATTGGTTTTACCAATGCGGCGGCAATCGTCATTGGCAGCACGCAAGTCAGTAAGCTCATGGGCGTCACTCCCGAAACCGGAGCGCACCTGTACAACACTTTATGGAATGTTGTCCTGGCCGTGCCGCAAACGCATCTTGCTACGCTTTTAATGGGCATTTTCTCGCTGGCATTACTACTCGGTTTGAAAAAATACGCACCCAGGCTACCCAATATTATTCTCACGGTAGTCATTACCATTCTGGTTTCCTGGGCAATAGGCTATGAAAAAATGGGCGGCGCTATTGTAGCGGACGTCAAGGGCGGCTTACCGTCATTGGTGATACCAACAATTGACACCCAACATTTTGGCTTCTTGCTGTTACCTGCATTTATGATCGCCCTGTTGAGCTTCGTGGAAGCATTTTCGATCGCAAAAGCTGTTGCATCCAAAACGCGTCAGCATCTGTCTGCTGATCAGGAAATGGTCGGCAAGGGGTTGGCCAATATCGTTGCGGGTGTCACTCAAGGCTATGCGGTATCAGGGTCTTTCTCCCGCACAGCAGTCGCTTTCGATGCCGGTGCAAAAACAGGTTTTGCGGCAATCGTCTCGGGCATTATTGTCGGTGTCACCCTATTGTTTCTGACACCACTACTGTACCACTTGCCGGTGGCAACACTGGCCGCGGTAATCATTGTTGCGGTCATCGGGCTATTTCATTTTGAGCCATTCCAGCACGCCTGGAAGGTCAACCCGCACGATGGCTTCGTTGCACTAACCACATTTCTGACCACCTTATACTTTGCCCCGCATTTGGAATGGGGCATTCTTATTGGTGTTGTACTGTCGATCACATTCTATCTTTATCGCACCATGAAACCGCATTTTGCGGAAGTCGCCCTGAACGACGAAGGCGTCTATCGAGACGCCCAACTAAACAATCTTGAAACCAGCGAAACGGTAGCATTCTATCGCTATGACGGAGATCTCTACTTCGCAAACGCAGGCTACCTGGAACGTAAACTACTCAATGCCGTGGCCGACAAACCAAAACTTAAAGTGATCGTTCTGGATCTTGAAGCCGTCGATCAAATTGATGCCACCGGCGAGGAAATGCTCGGCCATATGTCTTCGCGCCTGGCCGAGGCGGGGATAGAATTCTATTTCTCTCGTGTCAAATTCAAAGTGGAGGATGCACTCAAACGATCAGGGCTCTATGACAGGATTGGCGCTGAACATTTTTTCGTTAGACGAACCCGTGCGATCAAGGCTATTAAGGAGAAATACGGCGATACCGTGGACCTAAGCCACCTGATCTACCATAAACCAGTCGTTACGGATGAAAATGGTGATCAGGATGAATCATCCGGCGATAAGTCACCTTGACAGGTTTTTAGCTGTGCCGGATGCGCCCTGCCGCTTATGCCACCCTACGACAAGCGTTGCTAAAAAGCAGGGCGGACAAGTCGGCAGGCACACCCACCCGGACATCAAACGACCTCTCTGGCTCTCACGTCTCCAATCGCGTAAACAGCCGCCTGCGCGACTATCTTCGCAGAGAAACCAAGGCACTCACAACCCACCGAATAATACGCTCAACAGCACGCCCCCGATAGCCGCTACACCTAATACGCGCAATATACTCCAATGCATCTTCAGCAGTAATACCCCTGATACGATCGCAAGCAATACCACCCGCCAGTCGAGCGAGGCGAAGTCTGGCTGCCACAGCCGCACCGGACCAACTTGGCGCGCACTGATCGTTTTAAACAAGACGTGCAATGCAAACCACAGCGATAGATTGAGTATCACCCCGGCAACTGCAGCGGTTATCGCATTGAGTGCAGCACTTAATCGGGCCTGCGCGCCGAGCCATTCAATATATGGCGCACCGGCAAAAATCCACAAGAAACACGGGACGAACGTCACCCACAGCGTCACCGCTGCCGCGAGCACCCCGAGTGCGATACCGCCCTGTTTGAATCCAGCCAGAAAACCGACAAACTCAGTGACGAGGATCAGTGGCCCCGGCGTGGTTTCAGCCAAGCCCAGACCATCCATCATTTCGCCCGCGGTTAGCCAGCCAAAATCGGCCACGACGTCCTGCGCCATATAGGCCAGTACAGCATAGGCACCACCAAAGGTCACCACCGCGAGCTTGGAGAAAAATACGGCCAGCTCGATCAGCAATTGCTGGCCTCCCGCCATCCATAGAAACGCAACCGGCAGCCACCAGATCAACAGACCGAAAAAGGCAACAGTTACTGTTGAACTAAAGGAATTGGCTGGCAGGGAAACGATCGACTCATTGCTGTTGGCAGAATCACTTTGCCAAAAGCCCCAGGCGGCGGCCAGCAAAACGATTAGCGGGTACGGCAGTTCAAAAAAGAATATACCGGTAAACGCCAGTGCTGCGATGACATAGTGCCCGACACCGGATAGCGCACGCTTTGAAACACGCAACAATGCCTCGATAACAATGACCAGCACTGCCGCCTTTACACCCAGAAAAATGGCGGCCATCAACGGCACTTCGCCATACAGCGAATAAACCGCGGCCAACACCAGCACCACCAACGCGCCAGGCAATACAAACAGCAGTCCGGCGATCAAGCCACCGATAAACCCGTGCATTCGCCATCCCGCGTAGGTGGCCAGTTGCATCGCTTCAGGGCCCGGCAATAACATGCAAAAGCTCAACCCGTTGAGATACTGTTTTTCAGTCAACCAGCGGTTGTCCTGCACAACCATTTTGTGCATCAGAGCAATTTGCGCGGCCGGCCCACCGAACGATAGCAGTCCAATCTGCAACCAGACGCGCAGTGCCTGCAGGAGCGTCGGCGAAGGCAGCACTTCCCCGCCGGCGTGTGCCTCGCTCAACGCGAGTCACCAGGCGTTCGGCTAATGGACGCCGGCCAGTCATGTCCTTCATCCACTGCATCGCGAGCCCAGCGATACATCGCATCGTAGAGCAACATGCCGGCATCGAGTTGTTCCAGATCATCCCGATACATCCGCGACAAGCCCAGTGATGCGGCCAGCAAACCAGCCACTTCGGGTGCCAGATCGTGGCGATTGGTATCGGCACCGCGAACGATGGTGGCGAGGCGATCAATCGCATCCGATTGCAGGGCAAATTCCTCCACCATGGTGTCGAAGGTACAACGGTCACCTCGATGGCTCCAGAAGACATCTTCGATGTCGAAAGGGGTGGCTTCAAAGCGATCGGCAACATCGAGTACCTCTGCCGGCGATACAAAAAGAAACTGCGCGGCCGGATCGATAAAGCGTCTGATCAGCCACGGGCAGGCGATGCGATCGATTTTTGGCCGGTGACGCGTGACCCAAACCGTTTGACCGTGTCGATTGCTGGAGGGGATTTTCTCCGCCGGTACCAGTGTGGCACCGGATTCACGCCAGCCGACTATTCCGCCGACAAGCTTTTCAGCGGCAATACCGTGATTGCGTAATATGGCTGCCGCGCCTTCACTGAGCTTTTTGCCTTTGTGACAGACGACGACGACGCGTTTGCCTTGCAGGCGAGCGGCCAGTTCGTCGATCTGGCCAAACGGGTGGCGCACGGCCGAGGGTATGAGGCGTGGATCAGCGGAGAAATCTTCATCGATACAGACATCGATGATGACGGGCGCGTTGGGTGTACCAACGAGACGGCGCAGTTGCGCCACTGTGATTTGATCAGGCGATGGCATAGTGCATCCTCCCTGTGTGGTTGCAGGAATTTAAATGGATGCGAAACTTGGGCTGTCGCCTCACGGGGTATTCGCACACCCCATGAAGCTAGATTCGCAGAAAGCCTGCTTGCCGTCAAGCAGGCTGCTGTCGATAATGAGCAATGGTGCTGGCAATACCGCGGGCAAGGACGGTAACGCTGTGCGCCGGCATACCCGGCAGTGGCGCGCTGAGCGTGCGCCGCGCCGCCACAGGTACCAGTGGCCCGTCAATCGACAGTTTGCAGTCGGGAAACGATTTTTTTATCTCGGCGATAAACTGCTCCATCGACGCGACTTCACCCGGTATATTCCAGACATGCGCGCCGCTGATGCTCGCGTCACAGGCGGCATCGAATACCGTCGCGACATCCTCTACATAGACAAAGTCAGTCTCACCGCTGAGAGGAATGGTGAAGGCTTCGCCCTGGGCTGCGGCGCGACAAGCGAGTGTGGGTCCGGCGGAAAGCCCGGATTCGCGCCCCGGGCCATAGACTACCAGCGGCCGAAAGCCGATGCTCGAAAGCCCGTGATCTTCCCAGTAGCAACGAGCGCTGCCCTCGCCTGCCAGTTTAAAAACGCCATATTGCGTGGTCGGTGCCGGCACTTCTCCGTCATCCGGCCCATAGACGCTGGCGCTACTCATATACAACACCTTGCTATGGCCCAATTCGATCGCGGTTTCAAAAACATTTAAGGTGCCGATGTAGTTGATATGGGTGCCGCGAATCGGGTCGGCCTGGCACTCCGGCGTGAGAATAGCAGCCAGATGAATAATTAAGTCGCTATCCGCGGCGGCATTTGCAACCGCTGCCCGATCGCCAACATCGCCTTCGGTCCATTCGATCGCGTCGGCAGCCTCTCCGATCACCTCACGCGCCAGTAACGGGTTGCATCGCGTGTCGAGCACACGTACCGCAACGCCTCTGGCAAGCAGGCGCTGCATAATCCATGCGCCGATAAAACCACTGCCACCGGTGATCATGACTTTCACGGGCACTGTCTCCTGAATTGAGCTAACGGACGAAGGTGGCTCGAATTATACGCCGCGCTCGGGAGGATCGGTCTCATCGTCAGCATTGCCGTCAGCAATCGATGACTCATACGCATGCTGTTGAATACTCTCCACTGCCACACTGGCCACATGCATACCCACCGGGGTAACCGCGCCCTGCTGTTCCGGACTCTCCGGTCGGACACCAGCGCGATACAAAGCGAACAGACCCGTACCCAGATGCACCAGCCCCATGCACCAGAAAAAGCTGTTGACGCCAAACAGGTCCATCATGGACGCCACCAGTACGGGACCGACGATCGAACCGAGCCCGGCCACCAGCACCAGCGTGCCGCTGGCGGCAATGATCTGATTGGGATTGAGATGGTCATTGATGTAGGCAACACAAACTGAATACAGCGGCAGCGCAAACCCCGCAAAAAGCCCGACACCTGCGAATAGCCACAGCGCCGGCCGATCGACCAGCAACGCACAGCCAAATGCGGTCACACCGGCCAACAGGGTGATAACGGTCAACACACGGCGTCGATCGAATCGATCGGAAAGCGCCCCAATGGGCCATTGCAGCAATATGGTGCCAAGCACCGCAGCCGTCATAAAATAGGACACGCCCTTCACATCCATACCTTGTCGCTGCGCGTACACCGGCCCGAGCGCGAAGAACGTAGCCGTCACCAGGCCAACGAAAAAAGTGCCAATAATGCCCAGCGGCGACTGGCGATACAGATCGCGAACGCTGATCGATACTGACTCGGCATATTCAGGGCTCGATCCGCCCGACAACAACAGCGGCACCACCGCCATTGAGATCAGCACAGAGGTTAAAATAAACAACTCAAATCCCGCCGGGCTCGCGACATTCAACAGCAACTGTCCGATACCGACCCCAACGTAAGTCACCACCATGTACAGCGACAACAGTTTCCCGCGATTGCTATTGGTGGCCTGATCATTGAGCCAGCTCTCTGCCACCACATAAAGCCCGGCGAAGCAGAACCCGCTGATTAATCGCAAACCAATCCAGAACACGGCGTCGACAAATAGTGGATGCAACAAAATCGCCGATGATGCCATCGCTGCGAGTGCGGCAAATACCCGTATGTGCCCAACCCGCATCATGATGCGTGGCGTAAACAGCGACCCCGCCAACAGACCGCCATAAAAAGACGACATGATCAAACCGGTTACTGTGGTGCTGTAGCCCTCGAGATCAGCACGAATCGCGAGCAGCGTACCCTGCAAGCCATCGCCCAGCATCAGGATGCCAAAGCCTAGTAACAGTGAACCTGTCATCCAACTGATTTGAGCAGGCTTGTCGCCCATAGGGGGTTTTTCCGTTACCTGTTACGATTATTTCGAGGTATTCTGCAGCGAACGAACGGGATGCAGATCCAATGCGAGCATCAGAACCCTTTCGCCAGTTCCTGCAACACTGCGCGCAGGGATTACTGGAACAGGCGAGTACAACAGAAACTAAAGCCGGTGCCAACCGGCTGGCCGCACGCGTACAATCGGCGCCTGCCAGGGACTACATTGCGCAAAACCAGCCAGTGCTGGCAAGCGTGGATAAGCTCCCAGCGTCTGACTTTAGCTACGGATTTGAATCGATCTTCGCACAGATACCGTGGCGCCACTCCAGTCGCACCACCGATGACGGACACGAAACAGCCCTTGGCGCGATCAATGAGATGCTTGACCTTGGCGATCTGGTGACCGGGTTGCTATACCTCGATACCCACAAAGTATATCCGCTGCATCAACACAAACCGCAGGAGCTCTATCTGGTGATGGCGGGCCATGGTCAGTGGCGCTATGGCGGCGCGGAGCAATTTAAAACCAAACAACCGGGTGAGGTGATCTACAACCACCCCAATGATCTGCACGGTATCAGAGCTGGTACAACGCCGTTGCTGGCGCTGTATGTGTTGTGGCCATGATGCACAATCAGGCGCAGCTCAACCGGGCGGATAGACAATAAATTCGAGCAGGTTTCGATCGGGATCGCGAATATAGATACTCTGCCCGAGCACGCGCCCATGTTCTCGCCCACCACCACGGGCGACCGGACCCAACTCGATGGGAATCTGCAAGGTATCGAGAAACTGCTGCAGTTTTTCTATCGTATCCGCCCACACAAAACAGAAGTCGCCGCAGCCGGGCACCGAATGGGGCGCGCGCAAATCGAATGCATTGGATTTCCACATGGGCGGATGATGAAAGTTGAATCGATGCTGGCCAAAATGCACGGAATCGAAAGGCAGGCCGTCGAGGTCGTGCTCCTCGACAACAAAACCCAGTTGCCGATAGAAATCACGCATCTGCGCGACGTTGGCGATCGGGATCGCCACGTGGTCAAAGCCCTGAATACTCATGTTGCAACCCGGCTTAGGAGTGGTCACCTAGTTTGAATGCAACAAACCCGTTCTTCAAACAAAAAAAGCCCACATCCGTTGTGGGCTTTCTGGCCTCCTGCCACAGGCAGCACCCGGGGCTTCCTGCCCACCTGATGCTCACCGCATCCCTGTTGTCAACTCACCCGGACATCCCGCTCCGTTTTACACTGGGCAGCAGCCGCGTTGAACTGGCGAATCCTTCGCTTGTCATCGCTGGCCTTGGCCTGAACTAAGTGTGTCAGTTTGAGCACATCGAACCTGCGATCCATTACCCGGCAAATGCGGTACTAATACCACTTGATGATCATGACTTCATGTCTTCGGGCAGGGTCTGCTGCAAAGCGTCACGTTGATAGAACTGCTCGTGCCAGCGCGCAAGCGATGGCGCTGCGGCACGCCAGTTTTCGTCGGCGTTGCGAAAATCCAGATAGCCCAGTGCGATCGCTACTGACAGTGTGCCAATATCAACCGTATCGCCCAGCGACCCGGCCTCGGCTTCAAGCGCATCCACGGCACGCAGAAATTTGGCTTTCTGCGCATCGACCCAGTTGTCCCACCGATGCTCTGCGGGACGCACAAAGCCTTCGTAGCGTACGAGAATGGCGGCATCACAAATGCCATCGGCCATCGCCTGGCGTCGCAGCGCGGTCCAGCGCGCGGGGCCAGAAGCCGGAAACAACCGGCGCTCGGCAAGCCCGTCGAGGTATTCACAGATCACGCGCGAGTCGTACAACACCATTCCATCATCGGTAAGCAAAGCGGGTATCTTGCCCAGCGGATTTTCGGCATTCAGGCCAGCATCGGGATTGACGGGTGTCAGCAGAACCGGGGCAATCTCGATGCGATCGCGCAAGCCACACTCCATCGCGACCACCAGAACCTTACGCACATAGGGCGAGGCCGGATTGAAATACAGTTTCACTGCCATTCCTCCTTAGGACGAGTCGTGCCGATCATTCTACGCATTTGGTGCAGGCTATGGCCGCTGGACCCTTTTTTAATCCCAGTTGGCCAGCCATTGATGCGACCACAAGTGATACTACCCTCGCGCCAAAGCGCCCAGTCGCTGCGTGCTGACAACCGTGAAAATTGTCAGTACCGAGGCGAGTGCTGCGATATAAAAGACCGCATTGGCCTCTCCGCGGTCGAGCAGATATCCGAACAGTGGTGGCGCGACGATACCGCCGATATTAAAGCCGGTGGCCACAAAGCCAAACACTTTGCCGGTCTGTCCTTCTGGCGTAATCGAGCGGATCAGCATGTCGCGCGATGGCGACACGGCACCGGAGAAAAATCCACCGATCGCAAACCACACGACTAACCATGCGGTGTGTGGAGCCATCAACACGGCTGCCACGATACACACGGCAATAATCAAAAAACACAACGCGGCAAAGCCTGCGTGATTACTGTTGCGATCGGCGAGACGGCCACCTGCCAACACGCCAACCGGCGAGGCAAACAACCAGGCTGATATCAAGCTGCCTGCGAACAATGTCGACATCCCGTACTCGACATGTAGCGCGGACACACCAAACCCCGTGACGCCGCGAGTGATTAACGAGATACCCACAAAAAACAACAGGCCCATCAGGATCGGTGCGGTCAATAACAACGCGATGCCAGCGCCCGCTACCGGTTTTTTTGCGGACTCGCTGCCGGCTTTGGTATCCAGCGCGGTTCGCTGCGAAAGCAGCGCAATGGCTACCACCACACCGGCCAATCCGCACAGCGCGAGTGCGACTTTCCACCCCACAAGCGCCGCGATCAACAGCACCGACACCGGGCCAACCGCATCACCCAGAAAGCCCGCAGCAGTGTGGTAGGAAAAGGCACGGCCCATCTTCGATGGTTTGACGATCGAATTCAATATCGAGTAGTCGGCCGGGTGATAAACCGAATTGGCAACGCCTGCAATGCCAAGTAAAGCAACAAACCAGATCCAGCTATCCACCTGACCGATAAACGCAAACGCCAGCCCCTCAATGGCCAGTCCCACGATCAGGATACCGGCGGCGCCGTAGCGATCAACCAGAAACCCCATCGGCGCCTGGGTAAACCCCGACAGCAGGCTGAAAACGGTCAGCCCAATACCAATCTCGGTGTAACCGACCCCCAGGTGTTCGGCCAGCAGCGGAAAAAGCGGGGCAAGCAGTAACAGATAGAAGTGGCTGAAAAAGTGCGCCACACACACAAGGCCCACCGCCAGATCATTGCCCCGCGAATCACTGGACGGTGCAGACGCCGCCACACTCACGCGTCGAAGCCCTATTCCTGCCCGTCACCGAGATTGCGCTCAAACAAGGCAAAGACCTTGTCCCAACTCAGCTCCGCGGCAGCCGGATCATAAGGTGCGCGCTCGACAAACGAGTAGCCGTGATCAACGCCGTCAAACACATCCATTTCATATCGCAGATTCGCCTCGTCCAGTGCCGTGCGAAAGGTTTGAATATATTCTGCGGGCGTATAGGTATCGAGGGCGCCAAAGCCGTAGTACAACTCGGCGGTGATACCGGAAAGGTGCCGGTGGGGCGAATCGTCGTCTTCGGTGACCAGGCGGGTGCCGTACAGCGACGCCGCACAGGCAAAACGATCGGGAAAGCGGCGGGCGGTCGTCGTGACGAATCGACCACTCATGCAAAAGCCGATACTGCCAAATGCACCTGGCAGTACCGCACGGTGTCCTTCCAGGTAGCCAATCATCGCAGCGGTGACATCGTTGATGTCGCCATCGGTCAGACCATGATACGCCTGCAGAATCACCCCCGTCATGGCGTCAGTCCGGTGCGCGGTATCGAACCTCAGGGTGCCGTAGCGATGATACAAGTCCGGCAAAATACAGGCATAACCCTGTTTGGCGATACGGCGCGCCATATTGCGCAACTCTTCTCGTATACCGGGGGCGTCCATGTAGAACACGATCGCAGGCCACTCCTGCTCGTTATCCGGTGCGACGAAAAAGCTGGGGATGATGCCGTTCTTGCTGGTGACATCGATAGTTTCTTCAAACATGGGCGTCTCGATTAACAGGATGATGGAAAACTATTGCGCTCGGCCTGACCGGGCTGCACGTCCCGGTTATTTGCCCATTCAGCCCTTCGCTCACGACGTTTTTCAACGCCCTGTTAATGGACAGAATCTGCGGTTGCCTGCGCGGTAATCGCCGTTGATGATTGTAGTGCCTGAAGCCGCTCGGCCAGGGCCACGCCATCGGCATTGGCCAGCGCCAGCGTGCGCAATTCGCGCAAGATTTGCGCACCGCTGGCCTGCGCCTGTAACAGTGGCACCGCGTTTAGCAATTGCGAGAAGCGCGACTGGCCTCGCTCGTGCGTATCGCTGTAACCCTTGATCAACCGGCGACACTGAATCACCTCGACTGCCAGATCATAATTTTGTGCAAGCTGGCCAGTCGCGACAACAAGCCATTGCTTGATATGGTCGTGCTCTTGTCGGTGCCGAGCCAGCGCGCGACGCCAGCGACGCAAGCCACCCAGCGCGTACAACAAGGCAAATGGCAACAGCCGGTCACTGCGCAACCTGCGCCCTTTATTGACACGCCGATCGATCCAGCCCATCAACGCCGGGCGTTTTTCGATTGCATCCGCCAGACGCACTGGCAACAGGCTGACAATCTCCTGGCCACGCGGATGCATAAATTCGGTGATCTGCAGAATCGATGACTCCTTGGCATATTCATTTGCAATGCGCTGTAAGCGGGTTTTTCGGGTCTTAAGATCCGCCACGCGAATCACATCGTCATAGCACATTGCGTTGGCCAGATGCTTGACACAGGCGTCTGTGAAGGCCTGTTGTGGATCTGCCGCGGCCAAAGATTCGAGCTTTTCGACATACTCTGACCCGTATTCAATATCCTGATAGTCGACAACTTTCCGCAACGCCGCACGCAATAGCTGTGGATCGGAGGTTTCGATCATCTGCGCACGGGCAAACAGCGCCTGCCACTGTTGCTGCAGTGACTCGGGCCCATCGACCTGAATAGAGTCTGCAACCGGGGCTGAGGTAGATTCGTCAGCAGGCGGTTGTTGCGCAAGTTCGAACGCACGATCAAACGCACGAGCGCTTGCATCGGCGCCTCGACCGGACTGCTCAATTGTCTGCCGGAAACTCTCAATTGGAAACGGCAAGCGCTTTGAGCCTGCCAGCGCACCGAACAGCGAGGCCGACGCCACGGTGCCCTGTTCGCGCGCGACTTGCTCCATGTCGAACATCACAAGCTCACGCGAGGCAAGATTCGCAGCCAGTTTGACTTCAGCCGGTGACGAAATGCCATTGCCCGGCTGGACTTTTTCAGACACCGCCAGCATACGATGTTCCGAGGCGATCAGTGTGGTTTTATCCGGTGTGACAAAACCGCGCAGGATGGCGCGTCCGGCCTCCATCATCTCGGCTGCAATCACAATATCGACATCAGCCTCGGAAGGGGCCAGAGCAAACACCGGTCGGCGCGCGCCGGATGCCGCCATTTCTATGTAGTAGAAAGTAGCACCGGTGCGCTGCGCCACCCCCGCCACCGCGGTGGACTGAACCGCCCAGTCATTGGCCTGAGCCAGATGCACAATCCAGTTCGACAGCACGCCACCGCCTTGCCCGCCAACCGCGAAGATCGCGATTTTAATCACGCCCGAATCAGCCATCGGCAGCATCTACAAACTGCAGACGGCCGCGCGCGCGGCGATTCTGCAACCAGCCAATCGCACCGCTGCGCCAGCGCGAGATCG
>CAZYDV010000166.1:0-13542 GCA_964646405.1 uncultured Granulosicoccaceae bacterium
CATGCAAATTCTCCGGTTCAAACCAGGTATTGAAAGTGTCACTGAGCAACACGACTTCGCGATCACCGTTTCCAATCGATTCAGTCTCTTTGAACCAGTCACGACGCCAGCGCGGCAGCTCACGATGCCGTGAAAAACCTGCGAACTTCTCGAGCAGAATTCTGATTGGCCCGATACGCGACAATGAATTGATCAGCCCGGCACCCCGCGCGAGCCACGGTGCAAATGCGGGCAGGCCTGCGATCAGTCGATCGTGCAGAGTGGCCCCATTTTCAGCACTGCGGGCAGCCAGTATTTCGAGCTTCATTTTCGCCATATCGACGCCGGTTGGACACTCGCGTTTGCAGGCCTTGCACGATACGCACAGCTTCATCGTCTGGTGCATCTCGTCGCTCGTTAACGCACCCTCACCCAATTGCCCGGACAAGGCAAGGCGTAAGGTGTTTGCACGTCCGCGCGTGACATCGCGTTCGTTGCGTGTAACCCGATACGACGGACACATGGCCCCGCCCTGCAACTTACGACAGGCGCCATTGTTATTGCACATCTCGACCGCCCCCTGAAAACCATTGCCGGCGCCCGAGAAACCCGTCCAGTCCAGGCGATTGGCAATACCCTGCATAGAGTATCCAGGTGGATAGCGCAACAGGGTGCGATCATTCATTCTGGGCGCATTGACAATCTTGCCCGGGTTGAAGAGGTTGTTCGGATCGAAGGTTTGCTTGATCTCGCGAAACGCGTCAACCATTCGCGCGCCAAACATTTTTTCGTGAAACTCGGAACGCGAGATACCATCGCCGTGCTCGCCCGAGTGAGAGCCCTTGTAGCGCAGCACCAGATCAAATGCCTCATCGGCAATCGCCCGCATGGTTGCGGCGTCGGATTCGAGCTTCAGATTCAATACGGGTCTGACGTGCAGGCAACCGACCGAGGCATGGGCATACCAGGTGCCGGTGGTGCCGTGGCGTTCAAAAACTTCGGTTAACTGGCGGGTATATTCGGCAAGGTCGGGCAACGCCACCGCGCAATCTTCGACAAAGGACACCGGTTTGCCGTCGCTCTTCATCGACATCATGATGTTGAGCCCGGCTTTGCGCACCTCGGCGATCGCCGCCTGTATACCGGCATCGGCGGCCTCGACAACTCCACCCCAGCGCTCGCCCTCACCACGCCACGAATAGCCCAGATCCCCCATCATCTGATCCAGCAAACCCAAGTGTCGAAGGTTATCGTCGTGCTCGTCAAACGCAAACTCGACAATCAGAACCGCTGCCGGATCACCGCGAACGAACTGTTCTACCAGCGGTTTGAACAAATCGATATCGCGTGCCAGGGCAATCATCGTCGCGTCGACCAACTCGACGGCGCGTGGATCTAGCGTCACCAGATGTTGAGCGGCGTCCATCGCTCGGTAGAAAGTCGGGAAGTGACAGACTCCCAGCACCTTGCTCACCGGCAGCGGTGAGAGTTTCAATTCTATTGCAGTGGAATACGCGAGTGTGCCCTCTGAGCCCACCAGCAAATGGGCCAGGTTGGTTGATTCGCGATCTGGCAGCAGGGCATCGAGGTTATAGCCTCCTACGCGTCGCAGCACATCGGGAAAACGCGTGCGAATTTCTTCGGCCTCGCGCTGCCCCAGGGCCATAAGTGACTCAACCATCCTCGCCTGCCCTGCAGTCAGTACCGATTGCTCATCGAGCATGGCAAAGCGCTGTTGTTGCACGTCAGGGGTTATCGCATCGATGGCAATCACATTGTCGCGCATCGTCCCATAGTAGATCGAGCGCTGGCCACAGGAGTTGTTGGCGGCCATGCCACCGATGGTGGCGCGTGACGACGTCGACACATCAACCGGAAACCAAAGCCCATGTGGCTTTAGCAGCCGGTTGAGTTCATCGAGCACAATACCCGGCTGCACAATGCAGCGCCTGCGCTCTACATCAAGTTCGAGCAGTTGGTTCAGATGGCGCGCGTTGTCCAGCACCAATGCATGGTTGACTGTCTGCCCACACTGAGACGTGCCACCGCCGCGTGGCAAAATCGGCACCTGGTGCTCGGTAGCGATCCGGATCGCGGCCTCGACATCGTCGATCGTAGCGGGCGTGGCAACCGCCTTCGGCATCATCTGGTAGACCGATGCGTCAGTGGCGTAACGACCGCGATCGAAGATCCCGTCGAACACCTCGCCCTGCAGACCGGCACGCAACTGCCGAATAAAATCGCTGTCACCCGCCACGGTTAACAACCTGGAACAGGGCTGGATACCGTGGACACGTACGCTCTGTATGCCGCCACCGCAGACGAGTGCGTTGCGGCGGTTGTGGTTTTGCGCACCCGGTTACTCGGCGCGGCCGAGGAATTCAAATCGCAAGCCCTTCGCCGTGCGATTGGCAAACCCGTGCCAGTGCGTATGTTCCGGTTTTTTTGCGCCATCGTCAGCGACGGCCCAGACACTGTCGTTAGCGATGGGCTGCAACTGCAAATACGGCTCGAAGGTGTTGTCCTGCATGACGTGCACACCAGCAAACGCAGTGACGAAATGCTGCAATATATTGTTCATTCTGGCGGTATCCCAAACCGCATCGGCATAGTGATCAAACGGTGCAAAGCCAAGCGCCTCATTCATCGCAACCGATTCCGCCGGTGCGGGAAACGGGGCCGCCGCATTGTGATTGGCGTTATCGAAAGTCAGCAGGTGGCGATCTGCTCCCGTGCTCTGTTCCCAGATAGCACGCACGCCCGTCTCGTAACCGGAAACATCATCTTCACTGCCCGCTACAAAGAGCGTCGGGATTCGCACCCCGGCCAGACCTTCGCTGTCCCAAAATCCTCGCTCCATGCCCCATGGCGCGATCGAGACCACTGCGGCGATTCGATCATCAAACAGTTGCTTGTGACTGTCACTACCCGCCAGATGCACACCGAGCGTACCCGCAGGTGCACCCCACGACAGTTCGGTCGACGCAGCAGTCACTCCACCACCTGCCACGATTACAGCACCATAACCACCCATCGAATAGCCGACCAACAGTGTTCGATCGGCATTGATTAGACCCGCCATCGGGCTATTGGCATCCGCGCTCTGCCGTGCGAGCTCGTCGAGTACGAACAGTTGATCGAGCGGCCGATTGACCAGCGTTGAGCCAAATGCCGCCTGATCCCGATAGGTGGAATCTGTGTGGTCGATAGAGGCGACGACATAGCCCTTGCTCGCGAGATTCTCGGCCAGATGGCTGAGCAAAAAGCGGTTGCCCGGGTAGCCGTGCGAGATGATGGCCAGCGGATAGGGCGCGCCTTCCATCTGCGTATCCGCATCACGCGACGATACGCCGTGCAATTGCAGCTCGGTTTTGCCATCGCGCATGAAGGCGCTCAACGGTGTGGGTTCAGCGCCGGCAACCGCCGGGTAAAACAACTCAACAGTCAATTCGCGATCACCGCGCGGCACAGAGCCATCAGCCACCTGCAGGATGTCAATCTGGTCGGGGTTGACGAGGCTCAGGGTTTTCACACCGACAGCGAGTGCCCCGTGGGCTGCGAGTTCGGGGGCGTCCGGCCGAACAGTGTCGATACGAGTTTCTGCCATCGCAAGGCTTCCCGCCAGTAAAAGAGTGAAACTGGTTATCCAGGTTTTCATCAATCGATTCTCACTTTCTTTGCTATGGACGGGTCAGTGTCGCCCGCGCCGGGTCTTTCCCGCAGCCTACCATCCGGACCAAAGCCGTGCATCCTGGATTCACCGATCGCGACGCGCCGCCTCTCGGTGATGCGATACCCCCTTGTGATACCATCGCGATTCCTCCGAATCAGGCAGCAAACCATGCGTCAGGCAGGCCGACACTTTTTGCAGATCCCGGGTCCAAGCGCTGTGCCCGATCGCATTCTGCGAGCGATCGACATGCCGGTCATCGATCACCGCGGACCAGGCTTCGCCGGTCTGGGTCATCGCGTGCTGACTGGTATGAAATCGGTGTTTAAATGTCAGGGGCCCGTGGTTATCTACCCGGCATCCGGCACCGGCGCGTGGGAGGCCGCTCTGGTGAACACGCTGTCACCAGGCGACGAACTACTGATGATCGAGACCGGTCACTTTGCCAGCATGTGGAAGCGACTGGCTGAAAAATATGGCCTTCGTCCGCGCCTGATCGAGACCGATTGGCGCCGCGGTGCCGACCCTGACCTGCTAGAACAGGCGCTGCGCGAAGATGCGACAGGTAAGATCAAGGCGGTCTGCGTCGTACACAACGAGACCTCTACCGGTTGCACCTCCCGCATCGCTGACATCCGCGCAGCGATCGACGCCGCCGGCCACTCGGCGCTACTGATAGTCGACACCATCAGCGGTCTGGCGAGCGCAGATTTTCGCTTCGACGAATGGGGCGTGGACGTCGCAATTTCCGGTTCGCAAAAGGGCCTGATGTTGCCGCCCGGGCTGTCGTTCAATGCGCTCAGTGACAAGGCGCTGCAAGCGGCGAAGTCAGCGCAATTGCATAAATCTTACTGGGATTGGCAGGAGATGCTCGACGCCAACGAACGCGGCTATTTCCCCTACACACCGGCCACCAACCTGCTGTATGGCCTGGCCGAGGCGATCGACATGCTGCACGAAGAGGGGCTGGATCAGGTCTTTGCTCGCCATCAGCGTCACGCAGCCGCCACGCGCCAGGCCGTTGATACCTGGGGTCTCGAGGTGCAATGCACCGTGGCATCCGAGCACTCACCGGTACTGACCGCTGTACGCACCCCCGACGGCCACGACGCAGACAAACTGCGCAGCGCGATTCTGCAGCACTTCAATATGTCGCTGGGCAATGGTTTGGCCAAGGTACAGGGTGTGGTGTTCCGCATCGGCCATCTGGGCGACTTCAACGACCTGATGCTGATGGCGACGTTGTCGGGGATCGAAATGGGATTGCACAAGGCGTCGGTGCCGCATCGCACAGGTGGCGTTCAGGCCGCAATGGATTATCTGAAGGACAACGCGGTGTCGGCATCGATTGCAGCCTGACTCAACCACTGTCAAAAACCACGGGAAATGACAATTGGCCAGCGATGAAATCCTCTACACCACGCACGATGGCATCGCCACCGTCACGTTCAATCGCGCGCAGGCACGCAATGCGCTGACGTTCGAGATGTACGATGAGATCGCCCGCATCTGCGGCGAGATCGCTAACGGCAATGCCGACAACATACGGTCGCTGATTTTCACTGGCGCCGGCGATCGCGCGTTCGCCGCCGGCACCGATATCTCGGGGTTCAGGGATTTCAAGGGCGCACAGGATGCGATCGACTACGAGTCACGCATGGATGCGGTACTGACCCTGATTGAGTCCGTCCCGATTCCAACCATCGCGGCAATCCAGGGGGCGTGTACCGGCGGCGGTGCTGCGATTGCTGCTTGCTGCGACCTCCGGGTGGGCAATGCGTATCTGAAATTTGGCTTTCCGATTGCTCGTACACTGGGCAACTGTTTGTCAGCGACCAGTCTGGCTCGCTTGTCCGCCCTGCTGGGCGCCGGTCGAACGCGTGAAATCATCTTTACCTCAAGACTCATTCAAAGTGAAGAGGCGCTGGCCATTGGCCTGCTCAGTGAAGTTACCGAAAATCCTCTCAACCGGGCGCTGGAACTGGCCGAACAAATGAAGGGACACGCACCGATCACCCTTCGTGTTACCAAAGAGGCACTGCGTCGATTGCGCGAACACGTGTCTGGCATCGATGATCACGATTTGATCGAACAGGCCTACACCAGCGAGGATTTTCGCGAAGGGCTGGAGGCCTTTCTGGCAAAACGCCCACCGCAATGGCGCGGCGCCTGAGCGCGATGTAAATCGACTCAGGCGTTCAGCAGCGCCTGCCCGACCAGAGTGATTTTTTTGACCAATGGATGCCTGACGCGCCGTTGCCCGGATATGATCACGTAGCTCTCGCGTACCCCCTGAGCCGTGCCGATATACACACCGTGATGCTTGATGGCAACATCTGAGGCGATCACCTCAGGCGCCGGATAAACCCCGATAGCCATGTCGCCAAACGTCTTCATCAGCGCGCTATCGTCAAACTCGGCAACCACCTCCGGTTCTACTTCGACGTCGTCGAACCAGTGATCCAGACTACGCCGCAACGCGCTGCTGGCATTGGGCAGCAGCATTGGAACACCAGTCAGCGATTCCGGAAACCCGGCCTTGAGTTTCCGCGCCCATTTGGGTGGAGAGTAAAACCCGATGTCGCTGGTGCCGAGCGCGTGATTGAAAGCCTTGACGTGCAGACCGGACGGCACGGGTCGATCAGATAAAATCAGATCGATCCGGTGCACGGCAAGTTCGGCCAGAAGACTATCGAGATTGCCTTCTCTGCAATCGAGTTTCACCGGATACTCCTGTGCACCCACTACGCTGTCGCTGAGCAACTTGCCGGCAATCAATTTCGGGATCGAATCCAGTATACCCACGCGCAAAGTCTGCGACGGGTGGTCCGGTTCGTGCCGAAGCCGTTGCCGGAGAGCGGTGCCCAGCGAAAAAATTTCATCGGAGTACTCTTTGACCAGTTGTCCCGTATCCGACATCACAAGCCCCCGCCCCACTTTGATAAATAGCGCCTGGCCCAGTGATTCTTCCAACAGCTTGATCTGGCCGCTAATGGTCTGTGGGGTAATATTCAGTACCCGGGCAGCCGCCGCCACACTCCCTTCGCTGGTAACTGTATGAAAATACAATAGATGGTTGTAGTTGAGATGACGCACCCGACTCCCTCTAGTTGAACAGTACCCACAAGTAAGCAATGTAGCCGGCTAACATCAGCAATCCGGCCCAGCGCGCAAAGTGCCCAAAGGCAACGGCGACCAGGGTTGCAAACACGCAGATGCCAAACATGCTCATGAGTGAAAAGGTGTCAATACCACCGCTTTCAAACGGTGCCAGCAACCCGGCCGCCCCAAGCACCAGACCGATATTCATGATATTCGAGCCAACGACATTGCCAACGGCAAGATCGGTTTGTCGGCGCGACACGGCGATGATCGTCGCAGCAATTTCCGGCAGGCTCGTGCCCACCGCAGTGACCGTCAGCGCAATCACGGCCTCGGAAACGCCTACATCGCGAGACAATGCCACAGCACCCAGAATTAAAAGCTCTGCTCCGGCCACCAGCATCGCCACGCCAATCAGCAGATCGAGCGCAGATCGTCTGCCCAATTGCTCGTCGGGCTCGGGCACCACCGCGTCGGTGTCCGGCCTGCGAAAAGCTATTGATGTACTGAACAGCAACAGGCAAAAAACAATCAGCCCATCGGTGCGATCAAAAAAACCATCCGCCAATAGCACCCACGCCACGGTGGCCATCAGCAGCATGACCGGAAATTGCACATGCCGAAGCATTCGATCCACCGGCAACAACGTGATCACAGCGCCAAGCCCCAACACCAGCGCGATGTTGACGGTGTTAGATCCAATGACGTTACCAGCGGCTATGTCACCATATCCCTGCAAAGCCGATCCAGCGCTGACAAAGAGCTCCGGTGCACTGGTGCCCAGTGATACCACCACGAGGCCGATGATGGCTGCCGACCATCCCAGTGACCGCCCCAGTTTAACGGCCCCATCCACCAGTCGGTCACCACCCAGATACAGCAGCAGGCAACCGCCTGCAATCGCGAGAATATCCAGGAGCATGACGGGCTGGGTCTGTTCGGCGTTGTCGAGGACGCTTATCTTGGCGCCGAACAGGTGATATTAAAGTCGTAGTTTCCGACTCTATCATCAGTTTTTACCGAATATTCTACTCCATTTAATCGACTTTAATACCGACATTTGGTCGATATGTTTTTCGCTCACTTCCATTGAGCACCGTTTCATGCCGCTGCGAGCACTACGCAACTTTATCAAGTGGGAATCCTCTGCCGGCCTGATTCTGATGAGCGCCGCAGTCCTGTCACTGTTGATCGCCAACTCGTCATGGGCAAGCATCCACGCAGAATTGTTTGCCACACGCACCGCTCTGATCTTCGGCGAATTTGCGATCGACAAACCGCTTCTGCTTTGGATCAACGATGGTTTGATGGCCGTCTTCTTCCTGCTCATCGGCCTTGAACTCAAGCGCGAAGTGCTGCAGGGACAGCTGGCAAGTAGATCGCAACTGCTGCTGCCTGTTATCGCCGCCACCGGAGGCTTTGTATTGCCGGCGCTGATTTTCTATACCATCAATCACAATGACCCGGTCGCTTTGGGCGGCTGGGCGATTCCGTCTGCGACCGACATTGCCTTCGCTCTGGGTGTGTTGTCGCTCTTCGGCAGTCGTATACCGCTATCGATCAAGGTATTTCTGGCCTCAATCGCCATTGTCGATGACGTCGGCGCAATCGTGGTTATCGCCCTGTTCTACACCAGCCAGTTGTCCACCTACTCATTGTTGCTGGCGGTTTTTGGCACGATGATACTCATCACCATGAATCTCCTGGGCATACGGAAGCTAGCGCTATACATTGTAGTTGGCGTGGTGATCTGGGCGGCGGTGCTGAAAAGCGGTATTCACGCAACACTTGCAGGGATTATCGTCGCAATGACCATCCCCATCGCAAAGGATGATGCTGGCCACTCCCCGCTGGTCAGCCTGGAGCATTCACTGCACCCATGGATCGCGATTGCAATTCTGCCGCTGTTCGCATTTGCCAATGCCGGGGTCAGCCTGCTCGACACTGGCGCGTCGCAACTGTTCTCCGGCGTCTCGTTGGGCATCGCGGCTGGGCTGTTTTTGGGCAAGCAGATTGGCGTGTTCGTACCGGTGTGGCTCGCGATCAGGACCGGTCTGGTGCGCATGCCTGACGGGGCCAACTGGATGATGCTCTACGGCGTGGCAGTAACGACTGGCATCGGATTCACGATGAGTTTTTTCATCGGTACACTGGCCTATGAGTTCGCCGATCCGTCCTATGCCATCACGATGAAAATCGGAGTGCTGACTGGTTCGGCGCTCTCTATGCTGTGGGCGCTGGTGATTTTGTTTATTGCCACCCGGCAGTCGGAACCGACCGCCGTCACGGCTGATGCCCGAGCCTGATCGATAAGCTGAAATTCGAGGGCATCATTCGCGGGCGCTGGCGGAGGGTCTCTCCGCCACACCACGCACCGTCAGAAAACCCACCCCATGTTTATGAGTTCGCGTCGGATGCGGGCGCGCTCGCCATAAACTGGTTGAACTCGGCCTCGTCCGCACGTCGTTTGGCGTCGGCTTTAAAATCATCGAAGCGCCGGGCACGCTCGCGGATCTCCGTCTTGATCTCGGCGATGCGGTCGTACTGCGTCTGCTGATACTCGTCGAACACGACGTTGTCGCTGCCAAATCCATGCTCGCTGCCCCAATTGCCAAAGAAGCGAGCCCAAACACTCTGCACTACCCCGGGCAGGTCGCGCACATTACGTCCGGTCAGGATCCAGAACAAAACCACAAGACCTACCGGCCAGAAGAACACAAACCCGACGACCATCGCCGCGATATTGATTCCAGTCCAGTTGCCTTGCCCGCAGTTGCGACGGCTTTTGCATCTGGCACCGCGCGAACGTGACCCGCTGTTCATCTCACTTGATGTCATCATAATATTTTCCTTTAAAAGCAAGACTTTAAAATAGTACGGCACCTACAACTACCACGGTGATCCGGTTTGTCTGCCATGCCCTGTTGACTTATGTGATCACCGTTCACATATAATATACAGACTTCAGCTCGACTTACAAGAGTTCCCGGCAAAAAAAGTGAACAACGTTAACATCAAAGGCGGGCAAGCACGTTGAGAAAAGACCGAAACCAATACCATCACGGCAATCTCGCTGAGTCGCTGCTCGATGCGGTGGATCAACTCGCCTCGCAATTTGGCCTCGAGGCAGTGACGCTTCGGGCGTGCGCCAAACTGGTGGGTGTCTCACCGTCCTCGGCTTTTCGCCACTATGCTGACAAACGCGCTCTGCTGACCGCCTTTGCCACCCGAGCGCTGAACCAGTTAGCTGCCACCATGGCGGCGGCGAGCGACGAGGCGACGACGCAAGGCGCCAATCCGTTTTACGCGGTGGGTCTGGCTTACGTCGAGTTTGCGATCGACAAGCCGGCCTTCTTTCGCGCGATGTGGAACGAGGAGACCGTCTATGTCAACGATCCCGACTACAAGGCAGCCGCCAATCAGCTTGGCAACTATTTGAAAGGCGGCTTTGCGGCGACCATCAGCGATGCCGACCCGGAGAGCCTGAGCCCACAGGAACTGCTGGCGTGGTCGGCGGTGCACGGTCTGGCCGACCTGCTGGTCGATGGTCCCGTCGGCAGCAACGAAAATAAGTCTGAAAAAATGTCAAAGGCGCGCCTGATGATTGAAGCGCTGGCTCCGGCGCTGCGCTAGCCTAGGCGTTAGGGGTGCTGCTATCTGCGACGTGACGTTTGATCGCCCTCAGCACAACGAATTTCTTCGTCGAAGCCACTGTTTTACAGTTGCCAAACAGACGTCGCAGCATCACGTGGTAACCCAGATGCTGGTTGGCCACCACCCAGAGCTGTCCGCCTTGCAGCAGACATCGCTTGCTATCGTCGAATAGGGTTTGCGCGATACTGCGATCGAGCACGTGCTGTTGATGAAACGGTGGGTTGCAGAGAATAAGATCCAGACTATTGGCAGGCTGCTCGGCGAGTCCGTCCTGCGAAAGGAATTGTGCATCAGGCCGTGGCTCACCAAAACGCGCCTGAAAATTACGCCTGGCCGAATCGATCGCCATGTAGGATTCATCCAGGTACAAACCTGTGGCGCCGGGATGGCGCGATTGATACAGGATGCCCAACACGCCATTGCCACAGCCCAGATCGGCAAAGCGATTGGCCGCAGGCACGCTGTCGTATTGTGCGAGCAGCACACTGGTGCCGTAATCAAGCTTTTCACGTGAAAAGAGTCCAGCGTGATTGACGAGCTCGAAACCGACCTTCGAATCCAGATAGCTCGATGGATACACCTTTGTCGGTACCGGCAGATCGATGTCGACATTGGCAAAAATCAGACGCGCTTTCTTGACCGCCATCGAGGTTGTTGTCGGGCCGATGATTTTTTCTATGCAATCAAACGCCGATGGCTGCATGTGTTTGATCATGCCGCCCGCGATGAAACGACTGTGCTCGTGCAGACGGGGGCGCAAGCGGATCAATAGATCTTCCAGCAAGGCCGTCATTTTTGGCACCTTCAGCAGCACGATATCAACACTGCCCGTCGGATCATCTACGGATGACAGTGGCGTAACGGCATTTCCTGGCAAACCGTTTAGCGTCAGGTTCTCGTGCATCGCGCGGTGACTGATACTGGAATCCGACCAACTCACCGGTTGCCATTGATGCAGCGCGCAGCTCAGCGCACCGCTACTGTCATTGACCAGCAATAGTCGCATCGGCTGGTTTACAGGTAGAAGGTTCTCCGCGTGTAAATGCTGCAGCATCAACTCGTCTGCCGCGTCCCAGGCGCGAAAATTATCTTGTTTGCGGACCGGCCAGCGCTGCAACTGAAGCGATCCGAATGGTGATTCCAGCGTTTCCACAGCCATTCCCCAGCTTTTCAAGATGTTCAACTGCGATTGCAATTGTAACAGTCGGCGCCAATGCACTCACCCGCCGCCAGGCCCTGCCTGTCACGGGTCTCAACACATCGGCACCGACAGGTTAAACGGTCCGATGCGCCGATGAACCCAATCGTGCAAATGCGGTATTCTATAGTGGGACTGGTCGATAAAAATCGCCCTGCCCCCTTTAGACCAACACTGGATAGCACAAAAGGAGCGCTACCACAATGAACTTAAAACATCTCATCCCCCTTGTCGCACTCTCGGTGATCCTGTCGGCCTGCGGTTCGGGTAGCGACAACAATGCTGATGGTGGAACTGACGGTGCGACAGATGGCAGCACAGATGGCGCCACTGACGGTGCAACCGATGGAACTACCGACGGCTCTGCGGACGGCACAACCGATGGAACCACAGATGGGACTACCGACGGCACAACCGATGGGACTGCCGACGGCACTACCGATGGCAGCACTGACGGCTCGACGGACGGCAGCACCAGCAGTCAATTGACCGGCAATGTGGTGAGCTGGGGCTTTGTCGATGTTGATGAATTTGCTGACGATGTCGATCCCAGCGCCGGCTTTGGCCGCTTCAACGCCTCGTTTCCGGCATCAAGTATTCTGGCCGATGCGGTTCCGAATCAGGACAGTTGCGAAGTCTCCAGAACCGATCTGTTCAATCCTCCTACTACCGGCGACAACGATTTCGATTTTGACGTATCGTTTGATTTTTTGAGTGCGGGCGAGGTAATCACCTTCACCAGCCCGGCAGGCACTTACGCGGAGTTAACCCGCACCACCTTCGGCGACATTGTCGGCTACAGCACCGACACCGAACTACCCCGGCCAGCCCCAGCCTCACTGACGGTAGACATCCCCGGCGATGAGTATCCGGCGTTCTCAAACGTACCGATTCCGGATATCGCCGCGCTGGAACTCACTGCACCCGCAGCCAATACCACCGTGACACCCACCACTCAATTTTCCTGGGTCGCAGGTACGGGCAGCGATTCGCGGGTCGAAATCAGCTCGAGCTTCATCGACATTGTGAACATGGAGAGTGTGTCAATTGACTGCACGGTGATCGATGATGGCAGCTTTTCGTTCGACAGTGCCACGCAGGCGCAGATGGGAAGTGACTTTGCTGGCCTTGGCTTATTTGTATCCCGGACTGCATACAGTTTCCAACAAACCGGATCTACCGTTCTCGTCGTCAGCCGCACGATCGACAACTAGCCTGGAAACCTGGTCCGGACCAGGCACCAGAAGCCGGGTGGCGGTCGTCGCCCGGTTTTGGCAAACCCTTTTTCGCTGCATTACGATCGCCAATGGGTGATCGGTTCATGCAGTGTTTGTAGTGCACCCACATCCGCGCCGTCGATACTCTCGATCAACAGCCGCGCTAACTCACTGCCGGTGGCAAAGAGATCCTCGGCGATGGTGTCCATTGCCGGGTAGAGGATTGGCAGGATTTCAGTCGTCTGTTTGCAAATCAGGTCGTAGTCGCGGCCGAGCATCATGCCACCCTGTTGCAATCCACTGATGATCGCAAGCGACGTCAGCTCGTTGTTGCAAATAATGCCATCGAAACGCGGCCACGCCGCAGCCAGGGTTTGCCCATAAACTCGCGCGCCATCGGTTCCATCGATCAGCGACGAATCCTGCAACACCTCGCCGCTCACCCGGGTGTTCGCAATGGCCCGATTGAAACCGTTGACGGTGTTCGAGTAGTTGGTCGTGCCGTTGTCGACCGCCGCCAGCAGTACCCGCTGTCGGCCCTTTTCCACCAATCGCCGAACGGCCAGTTCGACAAAGCGCTCAGCGTGAAAATCGTGATAGGCGTGCGGTGAGTAAAATTCGGTTCGACCGTGCGATACGAACGGAAATCCGGCATCCATCAACAGTTGAACGCGCCGGTCACGCGCACTGGTGTGCGTGAGAATGACGCCGTCTGCTGATTG
>CAZYDV010000167.1:0-13419 GCA_964646405.1 uncultured Granulosicoccaceae bacterium
TTTTAGCGAAAACCGCTGGAACCACATGGTGCTCAAAGCGCTGTTCATCGACAGCACGCTGGCGCCCATTCAGGGGCTGGACGATCGCGCCAATGCAGAGCTTGCAACCATTCTGTGCGACTACGCGCACGAGCGCTGGGCCGCTGGTCGCCCGGTCACCCCGGAGCTGTGGCGCTGTGTCGGGCCATTCGCCAGGGGCCCGATGATCGACGACCTGGCTCGCGTCACTGAAGGCGGAAGCGAGGTGGAGCAGCAGGCGGCCCTGCTGGCGCTGGCGGCCTCTCCCGACCCGGCTGCCCACGAAATTGTGGGAAAATTCCCCGAAACCGGCGAAGCAATTGCCAATGGCTCACTGACGTGGGATTCTCTGAAAGTGGCCGACAACTAAGCGCCACAACGGCTCTGACAGGAACAACATGTACATCGATCCGCACGCTCACATGATTTCCCGCACCACCGACGACTACCAGGCGATGGCGGCCTCAGGGGTCGTTGCGGTAATCGAGCCTGCATTCTGGGTGGGGCAACCGCGCACGCACGTCGGCACCTACATCGATTATCTGTCGGCCATCATCGGCTTTGAACGATTCCGCGCCGGCCAATTCGGCATTCGCCACTACTGCACGGTCGGACTCAACTCGAAAGAGGCCAACAACGAGGCACTGGCCGAGGCGGTGATGGAAATTCTGCCTCGCTTCGCACTGAAAGAAGGCGTCGTTGCGATCGGCGAAATTGGCTACGATGAGCAAACCGAACTGGAAGATCGCTACTTTCGCCAGCAACTGGATCTGGCCAAAGAGCTCGATTTGCCGGTCATGATCCACACCCCGCACCGCGACAAAAAACGCGGCACCACGCGCTCGATGGACGTCTGTGAAGAACACGGCATGGACCCGTCGAAAATCGTGGTTGACCACAACAATGAAGAGACCGTGCGGGAAGTGCTCGATCGCGGCTACTGGGCGGCATTTTCAATCTACCCGTCGACCAAAATGGGCAATGAGCGCATGGTCGACATACTCGCCGAATACGGCGCCGAACGCATTATGGTCGATTCCGCCTGCGACTGGGGAATTTCAGAACCACTGGGGGTTGCCAAAACAGCACGCCTGGCGCTGGAACGTGGCATCCCGCAGGCGCAGGTCGACATGGTCTGTTACGCGAACGCACTGGCGGCCTACGGACAGAGCGGCCAGATGAGCGAGGACGACTGGCTGAACCCGCCGCCGATCGACCAGCGCACGGTGTACGAAGGCAATTCTATTTTACGTGGCGGCCGCGATCCGGTTGTCGAAGACCATTCTGTTAGCAGGAATGCCAACAAACTGATTATCGAGTAGCTACCTCATGGAAAGAGCACCCCAAAGCGCATTGCGCGATATCGGTCTGCACGAGCAGATCATCGCGATCGATGCCAACCCGCCCTACCCGATCGACAAACTCGAAGCGCACTTGTCGAATATCCGCCACGTGGCGATATCCATATTTGTTTTTCACGATCGCAAGCTGTTGCTTCAGCAACGTGCTGCCACCAAATACCACTCGGCAGGGCTATGGGCCAACACCGTGTGCTCGCACCCGCGCTGGGATGAATCGGTCAGCGAGTGCGCCGACCGCCGACTCAACGAAGAGCTTGGCTGGAATACCCCGCTCAGCGAGTTCGGCACCATCGATTACCGCGCCCAGGTCGGCGAACTCTACGAAAACGAACACGTGCATTGCTTCAGTGGCGAACTGACCGACCCCACGCACAGCGAGCGCTTCAACCCGCAGGAAGTCGCTGCAGTCGAGTGGCTGACGCTGGCGGAAATTCAACAGCAGATTGAGCGTCGCCCGGAAACGTTTACCGAGTGGTTCAAGATCTACATGAGCACGCATCGCGACATGATCGATGCGTTGTTGCACTAGTCACTATCACAGAGTGCAATACCCACTAAAACGCGCTGACATATTGCTCCAGCAGGTGTCTCCAGCCCTGCTTTAAAAGGTGTTCATCACCGGTAGTTGTGATACATTCAGGTCAGCCGTGGTCGGTCATGTTCGGGCTGAATACTATCTCCCCATCGTGATTTCGCGGCACTTGTCGACGCATCAGGATTTTGCGGCGGCAAACCCTGACCATCGATCCTAATTTGGAGGAAATCACCACATGCAACTTACCAAACTGGTTGCCGCTGTTGCGCTCGGCACTGGCTTGCTTGCCGGAGGCGCAGTCGCACAGGCCGAAGGCGTCAAAGTCAAACTTGAGCCCTACGTTACTGGCGTCAATGCGCCTCTTGCCATGGTTCAACCCGCGGGTGATGATCGCAAGTTTGTCGTCGAACAATTCGGCCGCGTGCGCGTCATCAATGCCGACGGCCAGCTCGAAGCACAGCCGTTCCTCGACATTCGCAACCTCATCGTCACTCAATGGTCCGATTTCGACGAGCGCGGGCTGTTGGGACTGACCTTCCACCCGGATTTCGCAAGCAACGGCAAATTCTACGTCGCCTTCAGCGGACACCTGGATTTCGATGCTGACCTGGGTAAAGAATTCTGGTGGTCACACACCAACACCGTTGCAGAATTCACCGTCTCTGCAGATGATCCAAACGTCGCCAACCCGGCGTCCATGCGTATCATCACCGCAACCGATTGGCCGCAGTTTAACCACAACGGTCACTGGATCGATTTCGGCCCTGATGGCATGCTCTATATCTCAATGGGCGATGGCGGCTACGCCAACGACTGGGGTATCGGCCACAACGTCACCGAAGGTAACGGTCAGGATCTCACTACACCGCTGGGCAAGATTCTGCGCGTTGATGTCAACGGCACCGACGGCGACAAAAACTACGCCATTCCGGCTGACAACCCGTTTGTTGGCAACGACGAAGCACTGCCCGAAATCTGGGCCTACGGTCTGCGCAACCCCTGGCGCTGCTCGTTCGATACTGGCGGTGGCGACCTCTTCTGCGGTGATGTACAGCAAAACTCCTACGAGGAAATTGACGTCATCGAGAAAGGCGGCAACTACGGCTGGCGCAAGATGGAAGCGACTCACTGCTTCGACTACACCAAGCCCGACGATCATCCAGCCGACTGCGAAACCGCGGAGCTGATCGAGCCGGTCATGGAATACAACAACTGTACTGCCAAGCCGGACGGTTGCCTGGGTATCTCTGTCACTGGCGGCTACGTCTACCAGGGCTCCAATGAAGACTGGAAAGGCAAATACATCTTCGGTGACTGGAGTAAGTCATTCGCCCAGATGAAAGGCCAGGTCTTCATCGGTTCACCAGGTGGCGATGGCAACTGGGAAATGGAAGTGGCAGAAGTCGCCAATATGCCGGGCGACGTGCCCTACATTCTTGCCTTCGCGCAGGATTCGGCCGGCGAAGTCTATGCACTGACTTCTATCACCACAGGTCCGGTTGGCTCACTGGATACGATTTATAAAATCGTTCCCGCTGAGTAATTCACCGGCAGGCTGAAGTAACGGGCTGCCCGCACACGCGGGCGGCCTTTTTTTTGACTGAGATTCAGGCTTGTCGGCACCAGGAAACACTGAGTTGCCGACACCGCTTGCCAGCAGACCTGTCACTGCCGACAGCCAGCGTTCAGCCTGCTTTGGTAAAACTGTCACCGATCAATCAGGGTATCGATTCATGAAAAGAGTTGTCACAAGCCTTCTTGCGGTATCGATGCTGGGCCTCTTCGGGCTACAGGTCAACGCAGCCAATGCGGTCAAAGGCGCCGAAATATTCAAACAATGCGCCGTGTGCCACACCATGGGTGCCGGTGCCGAGCCGACGATTGGCCCTACGCTCAACCACGTGTTCGGCAGAGTGGCTGGAGGCGAACCCGCCTTTGCAGGTTACTCAGAAGGCATGAAGGCCAAAGGGGCCGAGAATCACATCTGGCACGAGAAAACACTGTATAAATTTTTGGCCAATCCAGCCAAGCGCGTACCTGGCACCATTATGGCGTTCCCGGGTCTTAAAACCGAAAAGGAAATCAAAGACCTGCTCGCCTACATGATTGAATTTTCGCCGGCCTACAAGCCCAAGTCGCGCAAAGCTGTCAGCGCCGAGGCGATGGCCGCCGCCGCCGTGCCGGAGATGGTCACCGATGACGGCACGCCGGAAGATCCGGACTTCAGCGCCGAAAACATGGCCTCGGCCGACGCGATTGGCACCGGTGAAGTCCTGTGGGCAAAACAGTGCCGACACTGCCATGGAAACTCCGCGTATCCGGGTAAGGCACCGAAGCTGAAACCGGCACGTTACACACCCGATTTCACGTTTGATCGCATCACCAACGGCTTTCGCAAGATGCCCGCCTGGAAGAGTGTGTTTTCACTCGAAGAGCGCACCGGGCTTGTTGCGTATATTCTCAGCGATCAGTTTTCGCCGTAGCGTTATAAAACAAAATGCAAACGGTGCGATTCGCAAATTCAGACACGCATGCGACGTAGGGTGTCGGTGAGAGAAACGAACCGCACCGTTTCGCCCATGCAAAATATCCCGCTCGATTTTCCGATCACCTGCGGCGTAAATCATGAAACATGCGGTGCGATTCGCACCTCTCATCGGCACCCTACGCAAAACTCAGGCACACATGCCTCGTATGGTGTCGGTGAGAGACACAAACCGCAACAGCGTCTCGGCTGTTTCAATACAGCCGAATTCGTACTTCACTACAGCCCATCAGCCAGAGCCCATAAGGGGAATTTCCGTTGCGATTGCAAACCAGCGCCGGCGATGTCCAGCATTTGAGTTACTGCTCGAACATTCATCCCGGTGAAAGCTGGGATCAGGTGCGCGATAACCTGTCGCACCACCTGCCCGGTATCCGACAGCAGCTCGCGCCGGACGAGCCCTTCGGCATTGGCCTGCGGCTATCGGCAAGTGCGGCGGAGGCACTATCGCAAGATGACAACCTGTCCGATTTCAAAACGTTTCTGGCCGACGGCAACTACTACGTATTCACCATCAACGGTTTTCCGTATGGCCCATTCCACGGCACGCGGGTAAAGGAAGATGTCTACCTGCCCGACTGGATGGACCCCGAGCGGACGCGTTACAGCAATCAACTGGCCGATGTGTTCGCCAAACTGATGCCAGCCGATGAAATCGGCAGCATCAGTACCGTGCCCGGTGCCTTCAAGACCAATGTTAAAAACACCGCCCATCTGCACAGCATGGCCGATAATCTGATCATGCACGCATCCCACCTGGCGTGGCTGGAGCGCGATACCGGCGCCTGCATCACCACCGCACTGGAACCCGAGCCCTGCTGTTTCCTTGAAACGATCGATGAGTCGGTAGAGTTCTTTCAAAGCCAGTTGTTCAGCCAGCGAGCCATCGGAAAAATGGCCGCACTGGTGGGCACCGACCACGGCAATGCTGAAGCGTTGCTGCGCAAACACCTGACCCTGTGCCTGGACATCTGCCACGCGGCCGTTGAATTTGAAGACGCTGCCGATTGCCTCAACAAACTGCGCGGCGCCGGCATTGGCATTGGCAAACTGCAAATCAGCGCCGGCTTGCGACTGGAGAATGTCACACCGGACAGCGCAGAAATCCTGCGCCCGTTTGACGATGGCGTCTATCTGCATCAGGTCGTCGAAGACCACAATGGCACGCTCAATCGCTACACCGATTTGCCCGCCGCATTTGCGAACCTCGCCAACGATAACTTACCGCGTGAGTGGCGCGTGCATTTTCATGTCCCGATATTTCACAACGATCTGGGTAACTTTTCATCCACCCAGTTTTTCATCAGCGAAATGCTCGCCCTGCATCGGCAGCAGCCGATCAGTAATCATCTTGAGGTAGAAACCTACACCTGGAACGTCTTGCCAGAAGCCTATCGCGATCGATCAATCGATGACGCGATCGTCAATGAACTGAACTGGGTCAGAAACGAGCTGGCACAATGAACCTCAACGTCTTTTTTACTCTGGGCCGCGTCTCCAATCTGCCGACCGTCTGGACCAACTGTATCGCCGGTACCGTGCTGGCAACTGTCGCCTCACAGGCTGTGCCATTCAATGCCTTGCCACTCGTCGTGCTGTTGATAGCGATGACGCTGGCCTATATCGGCGGCATGTTCCTGAACGATGCATTTGATCACAAGATAGATGCGATCGAGCGGCCAGAGCGTCCGATACCGTCTGGCCGTGTCAGCGCCACCACGGTTTACACCTGGGGTTTTGGCATGCTGGCAATCTCAATCGCACTGGTTGCCTGGACGGCGCTCGGCAATCCGCAGTCCGGCGGATGGATGGCTGTGATCAGCGCGATAGCGCTGTGCGGCGCCATCATTCTGTACAACGCCTGGCACAAAAATAATCCGCTCAGCCCGTTCGTCATGGGCCTGTGCCGCATGCTGGTGTACACCACCGCCGCCTACAGTGTCACGGCAAGCCCGGCCGCGGTGCTGTTCGCCGCAGCCGTTGCATTGCTGTGCTATCTGATTGGCCTGACATACGTCGCCAAGCAGGAGAATATCGGCAACGTTAAGAACCTTTGGCCGTTGTTGTTTCTCGCCGCACCACTGGTCTACGGCGCCATCCTCAACAACGGACACACACTGGGCTGGATCGCGCTCGCGGCACTGGCTGTCTGGCTGATGGTAGCGATCAATTTTGTCCGCCGCAGAGGCCCCGGTGATATACCACGCGCGGTCGTCAGCATGATTGCCGGCATCTCACTGGTGGATGCGATTTTCATTGCCGCAATGGGCGCGACCGGACTTGCGATATTGGCATGGCTGGGGTTTGCCGCCACACTACTACTGCAGAAAGTCGTCTCTGGCACCTGATACAGCGCAGCGAACCGGGTGGTTTTTGTGCCGCTCGTGTGCCGCTCATGTGGGAGGACAGCAGTGTTGCGCGTTGGAGTACAGGCTTTAGCCGCCGGGCAAATTCAAGAAAAAAGCCGGCTGAAGCCTGTACTCCAGCGAGCGACAAATCCCGTCACACGTTTTCTTTGATCGGGGATCGGGTCCTACCAAGGGTTTACGCTATTTCAGCAGATCTTTAAGTTTGTTGCGTGCCTTTTCTTTCAGCTCGTCCGCTACTGCTTTGGCAGCCTCTTCCTGTTTTTCAAGCTCGGCGGCAAGCTTTGCTTCTGCACGCGCTTTCTCTGCTTCCAGTTTTTCGCGTGCCTGCTGCTCCGCGGCTTCAGCCTTTGCACGTGCCTCGGCTTTCACTTTTTCAGCTTCTGCCTCGGCGAGCGCGCGCGCATTGTCGGCGGCCTGATTTTTAAAGTCATCGCGCAGGGCACTGAAAATAGTGCCGGTGAAGTCGGCGGCAAGTTCTGCAAAACTACCGCGCACCGGAATGTTAACTGCGAGCCCTTTGAGTTCATCGAGTTCTGCACCGCCCTGCCCTTCAACCGATCCGACGACTTTAGTCTTCACAGTGTAATTAACCATTTCTTGTGGCAGATCGACCGTACCTTCCCCGCCTATTCGAAGTCCTGGTGAACGTACGTCGAGGTCACTGGAACTGACTACCCCGTTGGCAATCGTCGCCCCAAGGTGAAGTGCAGAAAAATCTGTTTTAACGATCGATTCTTCAACCGGCTCGTCGGTGGCGGAGAAAAAGGATTTGGCGCGACGCAATTGATAGCCGATATTGATGCCATTGAGTGAACCATCGACAAAGTCTGCATTGAAGTCACCGGCCAGCGCCGATTTCAACCCATCTACTGTTGACCCACGGGTTGCAAGATTCGCAGCGACGTTGGCCGCACCGCTGACAGGCGAATCATCCTGCAGCAAGTCAGCAAGCAGCGGCGCTGCCTGAACCGACTGCAGTTGATAACCTACCTCATAAGCAGGCGTCTCGTTGCGCGCATCGAGATTAAGCTTTCCCTGCATCGCGCCGTCGTACAGCGATGCGGCGATACCATCGGCAGTCACGACCCCGTCTTTTGCGACCAGTGGCAGCGCTATGCCAGTGGCTCGCAGATTAGCGACCTTGATATCGTCAATGCGAAAGACGCCATCAATGTCGAGATCGCGGATTAATTCCAGCGGCAGATCGATTGTCTGTGTTGCGGTGGCAGTGGCTTCAGACGGCTGAGCGGTCGATGCAGTACCTTCTGTTGCCGCAGGCAAGTAGCGATCGACATCGATTCGGTCTACTGTCAAATCAAAGCGCACAGGCGGCACGGCGGCAGACAGATTCGGCACGCTGATGCTGCCCTGCAGGGTGGTATCGTCAATGGCAATCTGAACATCGGATAGTTCAGCACGGGCAGCACTGGCTTTCAAAGACGCTCTTAAGCGTCCGGACTTCATCACGGTCGCGTCAGCCGTTTGCAATGGCGCCACACCCAATGCGGCCATCACATCCGCCGGACTGAATTCATCGCTGCGCAGAGAGGCCGCGACGGCAGGGTCACCATTCAGATCAGTCACGGTGACGTCACCGTTTAGCACAACGCCCAGCGTGGACAGTACCAGTGAGCCGATATCAACGCGCCCCCCTGCCAGATCGGCCGCAACGTCTGCACCGATGGTCAGACTGGCGCGGCCGTTGGGTAACGCCTCGCCACTGGCGTCAGTCTGCATTTTCAACTTATTAACGCTATAGCGCTGCTGTTCGAGATCCAGGGTCACTTCACCGGTACTTTCCATTTGCGCACCAATGCCTGCACTATTACTTTGCAGTAAAAAGGCAGCGCTAAAGTCAAACGGCAGCGGCGGCTTGATCGCGCCGGTGGTCAGATTAAAGTTCTCAAGCGTGACATCCGTTCCGCTTTGCGCATCGGTCCATCGAATGCTGGCGTCGGACACTTCAATGCCGGATACGGCAAGAGAGGTGAGCACAGCGCCTGAGTCACTCGCATCTGCCGACTCATTGGCAGTATCATCGCTCGCAGGCTCGCTGCCTTCGGAGGCGGCAAGTAAATCCTGCCAGTTGGTGGACCCGTCGGCGGCGCGTTGCAGATCTACCCGAAGCCCGCTCAACGTGATCGTTCTCACCTCTACCGATTTTGTCAGCAACGGCAATAGTTTTATTTTTACGTCCGCCCCGCCGATACGAACAAACTCGGCATCGCCAAACGAATCCGGGTTGGCCATCGACAACTCACCCAGTGTCAATCCAACCCACGGAAAATAGCTCAGGCCAATGTCACCGGGAATCGCAAGCTCGCGGCCCGTCTGTTGCTTGGCTACCTCCTGAATTTTGTCTTTGTATTGATTTAGATCAAGAAAATTCAGCGCCAGCACGATGCCCGCCACCAACAACACGGCGAGCACGACGATGCCGATGATGAGCTGTTTCAAGATTTTCATGAGTTATCCCGATCGGTCGTAAAACGACAATCAAACAATTAAAAGCAGAACCCGGGCTGAACGCCCAAAGACCAAACCGGTACAATCCACCCGGCTTGACGCCTGTCCTATCCTCGGCCATGATCAACTGATGACTCGTCGTTCACGACCCTTAAATCTGTTCCTGGTGCTGGCACTGCTGCTGGGCACGGCATTGCCGTTGCTGCACGCCGCCTCTGCCGAGGACGGCTTGTGGACCACCAGTTGCAAAGGCCGGGCGCTATTCGTACCGATCTCAAAGGATAGCAACACCGATCACGTTCGATGCCTGATCTGTCTGGCCGAACACCCGGATGACTTCGCGGTCGTCCCACGCCGCGAGTTGTCGGCGGTTCGGGGTGCAATCCACCCACAGGCGATCGAACTGTGCGCGCCAGTCAAGACAAGCGCTGCAAACAGCCAGCCAATACGCGCGCCACCCATCCTCGCCGCTGCCAGCTAACTGGCGTCGACCGCGCCTAAATTCAAGCGCCGCGCCTATACGATTCCCAAAGCTATTCCCCTGCAGGACTGACCGCACGCGGGCGTGTGGCACCGCTGCGGGCGCACAGAGTTTTACTCGAGGATATTCCCCATGAAATTGCAAGCGTTCATCGCGTCAATCGCGGCCACCGCAGTTTTACTGATCACTACCGCCTCGCTCGCAGACCCTGTGCAGCTCGGTGATCTGCAGATCATGCACGTAGAGGCTCGCGCCACACCGCCCGGCGCGCTGACTTCCGGTGGCTATCTGACGATTAAAAACACCGGCAGCACAGACGACACGCTGGTCGGCGCCAGTGCCACCTTCGCCGGAAAAACCGAAGTACACGAGATGAAAATGCAGGGTGAAGTGATGAAGATGCGTCGCCTTAAACAAGGCCTGCCGATACCTGCCGGCGAAGAGGTCAGGCTGGAGTCAGGCAGTTACCACCTGATGTTCATGCGTCTGCAGCAGGCATTAAAGCCAGGTGAATTTTATGAGGGCACCCTGGTGTTCGCCAAAGCCGGTGAGGTCGCGGTGCGCTTTGAAATTAAAGCCATCCAGGGTACGAATCATCACCAACACGGCAAGTCACACAAGGCTCATGACAGCACCGACTAGCGCACTGTGCAGTTCTGACTTGCCCAGTGTAATCTGAATAGAGCTGTACTCACCGATTACAGGCCAGCGCTACTGAGGGTGCACTACTATCCGGTTGCGCCCCATCTCTTTTGCCTGGTACAGCGCTGCATCCGCAAGCTTCATGCAGCGCTCGTACCATCCGGTTTCACCCGCGGGAATTTTGATCATGCCCGCGCTCACCGTCACTGGTACACGAGTCGAGCCACTGTAGATTTCCATCGACTCAACCGATCGCACCAGGCGCTCGGCAACCGCGTTGAAGTTGACCCCGGATTTTCCGCACAGCAACAAAGCAAACTCTTCCCCGCCAATGCGTGCAAAGCTGTCTGTGTCGCGAATCTGGCTGTGGATCTTGCCGGCAAAATCCGCCAACACCTGATCTCCGACCGCATGACCAAACTTGTCATTGATCGACTTGAAATGATCCAGGCCCAGCAACAGCAGCCAGCGATCTTCCGCCACGTTGTCGCATCCGAATCGCTCGCGGCTGATGCGATCAAAAAAGGCGCGGCGATTCAGACAATCCGTTAGCGGATCCGTATCCGCCATGTGGCGCAGTTGTGGTGACTTGCCCTGCAATGAGCGATTCTTGCCCAGCAGCAGCGTCAGCGTCCACATCAGACAGGCCGACAATATGCCGACCAGCAGACTGGTATTACGGATGTGCGCCAGGGGCAATTCGACATCGCGCTCGGCGACAAACGCCCCCATCATGTCACCCAGTTGCCAGTGTCGATTCTGACCCTCGAGACTGTTGTGGCAATCGACACACGATGGCTTGTTGGCGATGGACGGGAACACGGTACGCAGGGTGGCGTGGCCACGCAGATCCACAAGCTCGCTGTAACGCACCGGCGCGTGCTCGGCATCCATGCTCAGCAGTCACTCGCGCAGTCGCGGGTCTTCTGCACGGGCGGCGACTTTGTGCCCCGGCACGCCCACCATGGCCATACTATCGTGCAGACGTTTACCCTGGCCTGCGTTGTAGGCGAGCAACGCCTGGGCGCGAAACGTAGCTGGCACGGGCGCATTCGCCGTACCGTGTTGTGAGACTACATCCGCGTAGGTGCCGACATAGCTATCGGTAAACGCGAGCAACACCTCGGCGTCGGCAACGCTTCTGTCGATATAGTTCGCCCGCTGCGAACTGTAGTACCAGAGGCCAGGAACCATTCCGGCAACCACCGTAGCCAAAATGACCAGCACGCCCAGTGCGCGCGGGAAATGCGCGACCCATTCGCCGCTTTGGGCGCTCTGCGTCAACTGGTCATCCATAGGCTCCCTCAACTGGTCGCGTGCTTGGAATCTGCACATTGCACAGGGCCAATCCTATGCACGCGTCAACGGGTTAACGGAATCGAGGCCGAAGAGTTTAGCCGACGTGCCATGCTGGCAGATTGTGTCGCAGGAGAGGCGAGAAGCATTGACCTCGGTCAGCCGGGAAAGTTGACGACACTACTTTGTCCGCGCGACGAGCCCACAAGGCATCACAACGCCCAATGGGGCTGTGGTTTTCTCAGGCGATTTTGTCGTCGGCCTCAGGGGTTTGGCGTCGAACGCCAGGCGACCTGACTGTAACTGCAACACGTTATCGCAGAGTGGTTTTCTCGAGCTCTGATATCGCCTCTGATATCAGCTCAGCGCGCTGTGACACGACAATCTGCGCATCGTACAGACCTTGATTATAAAAGTAGCCCCCCACTTCCTTGGTGATGAAGTCGAGCAGAAAGTCAGCCTCAAATTGCCCAAGTTCACGATCGAGCTCGTCATTGAAGTAGCGTTGAAACTTCTCGATCAACAGCGACTTCTCAGCCTGGGAAAATTTTATAGCCGTCAACAACCACTTCCTTTTGTTAGGATGCCCACACGCCTGCACCCGGAATATAGCACCATGAGCGAGATCGCCCAAACGCCAGAGCCACCCTACTACGCCGTGATATTTACCTCGTTTCGGCAGCCAGGCGACAACGGCTACGCCGAGACCGCAGGCAAGATGGTCGAGCTCGCGAGTCAACAGCCAGGCTTTCTCGGTATAGAAACTACCCGCGACGGTGTCGGAATCACCGTGAGTTACTGGGCCGATATGGAATCAATCAGAAACTGGGGCCGCAATGCCGAACACCTGAAGGCCAAGCAAAACGGCAAGGATATCTGGTACGAACAATTTCGTACCAGAATCGCGAAGGTTGAAAAGGAATACTGAAGTTAGTCGATCGACACTCAGGCAAGATTGGCCGCGTAGAAATCCAGTGTTCGCTGCAACGCGAGTTCCGCCGCCGGCTGACTGTAGCTGCCACGCATATCACAGTTAAAACCGTGGTCGGCATCGTACAGATGAACCGGGATATCCGGGTGGCGCTCTCGAATCTGATCCACATCAGTGAGCGGAATGCCCTTATCGTGCTCACCAAAGTGAAGCATCATCGGCACCTGTGGTTTAAGGTCTGGCTCGGCGGCGAGGATTTTTAGGATCTGGCCACCGTAATAACCCACCGCACAATCCACCTTGCTTTTGCAGGATGCCAAATAGGCAAGAGACCCGCCCCAGCAGTAACCCACGATACCCGTCTTGCCGACGTCTGCCACCGCATCGATCGCCGCATTGATATCGAGGATCGGCGATTCCCAGCCCAGCGGAAACGCCAGATCGCGACCGCGCGCAATGTCATCGGCGTTGTAGCCCAGTTCGATGCCAGGCCCCTCGCGATCAAACAACGCCGGTGCAATCGCCATATAGCCATTCTTTGCATACCCATCGACCACCGACTGGATATGCACGTTGACACCAAAGATTTCCTGCACCACAACGACTGCGCCTTTCGCAGCGCCCTGTGGATCGGCGCGATACGCGGTCAGCTTGTGACCGTCTGCGGCGGTAAGAGCGATAGTCTGGCCCATGCTGGTGTTCTCTGGTGTGGTTCCGGTGATTATTCTAACTGTTGGCGGCGGCTTGTGCAGCTGCCATTGCACTGCCGGAATCC
>CAZYDV010000168.1:0-13407 GCA_964646405.1 uncultured Granulosicoccaceae bacterium
CCCTCGGTGGAGTACAGTGTAATCATTACCGAGGTATGCAATAGCGCTTCGGCGCTGCGCAGCGTGTCGGCGTCGAAGGTCAAATCGGGCAGGGCTTCGCACATCATGCCCATGCGGTTATCGTTGAACCGGAATGCGCTGTACACCACCTCCATCGTCGTCGGCTCGCCGTTCGGGTACAGGGTCCAGACCTCGCGGAACTGCTTGTTTTCGTCGCGCGTGAAATCAGTCTGGTACTGGCGCAGGCGTTGTGCGACCGTTGGCGTCATGTCCTGGCGCATGTTGCGACCGCACAATTCGTCAAGTGAATCGGCCTGCCAGATATCCAGGCTGCCCGCGTTGCCCCAGGCAACACAGGCGTTGTCGAAATCGTAGATCCAGACCGGCTGCCGCAGTCGGCTCATGGCGCTTAGGCGTTGGTCCAGTGCGCAGGTTTGCAATGACTCGGAAGCGTCTGTCGACATACGTCGGGGTCAGGCCGCTTGACTGAGTGGTGTGTCGTTGCCATCGAGCAGTTCATTGATCGGTCGGTAGCCGGGCTGCGCTTCGACTCGGGCGATCCATGCGGTGATTGCCGGATAATCGGCGAGGTTGAAGCCGCCCTCATTCGCCAGGTGGGTGTAGCCGAAGACAGCGATATCGGCAACGCTGTAGCCATAGTCAGTGATGAATTCCCGGTGTTGCAGATAGCCGTCAAGCAGCGCCAGACCAGCGGCCCCTCGTTCGCGCCAGATCGGAATCATGTCGGCGTGTTCTTTTTCAAGATTCGGCACGATGTAGGTGAAGAACCGTGCCGGCGAGATGTTCGCTTCCAGTCGCGTCTGCTCAAAATTCATCCAGGCGACTGCCTGGGCACGAGAAATCGCAGTGTCCGGCATCAGCGCCGACCCTTCGGCCAGGTACCAGGCAATGGCATTGGATTCACCCAGGCCGGTACCATTGGCCAGCGTCATGTAGGGCACCACCCCGAGCGGATTGATTTTCAGAAACTCCGGCGTGCGGCTCTCTCCGGCCAGCACGTTGATATACTTGACGTGGCACGACAGGCCCAGCTGTTGGGCGACCAGCATAGGCTTGATGTTGTTGCCCGATCCCTGAGTGATGTATAGCGTAGGGGTTTCGCTCATTCTGGTGCTCCTTAGATGTGACGCAATTCACAGTAGTCCCACGCTTAGCAATTCTCTGACCAAAACCCTGTTGATCACCGGTTCACGGTCGGCAAAGCGGGCGTGGTCGAACCTGTAGCGGCACAAGCCTTTACGCCAGAACCTGGCCTTAGCGAGATACCAATGACAGATGACGAACTTTTTACCGAAATTGCCCGTCGCGATGAACAGCGTCAGCAAGCCCTGTTGCGCGCAGACATCGACGAAGTCGAGCGCTATCTTGGCTCTTCGTTACGTTACCTTCACGCCAGTGCCGTAGACGAGGACAGAGCGCTGTATCTGCAACGGCTGCGCAGTGGTCACTACCAATACCAGAACCTCCAGACAACCCACCGGGATATGCGCCGTTTTGGTGACACCGTGCTGGTCAACGGAGAGATACGCATTCATGTGATCGTGAAAGGTGCGGAGAAGGATTTCCGCGGGCGCTACCTGCAGGTATGGGCGCTGGAAGCAGGGCGGTGGATGATGGTGGCGTGGCAGACCACCCGGGTGCCGGCTGAGTAGTTCGAGGCGATTACTGGCTGACTGGCGGCAACTGCAAGAGAGGGTTTTTGTGCACCAGACCGGTTAAATCGGTCGGCACCAATATGGAGCCGTTGCCGAGCAGGGCAGGGCAGTGTGTGTTGATCCAGCGGCTGAAAGTGTGGGTGTCTGTTTTGCTTTTGCCGGTTGCCTTTTGTCGTCCGCGCTGACTCGCGCACTTAGATAGTCGATTACAAAGCATGATAGCAACGCAGGTTGTGTGATCGGCTGATTTGATCAGGTATCAACTCAACCGATACCTGTCGCGCGATCAACAGGGTATTTTCACAACACGTGGCTGCGCAGGGTCAAGCCAAAATCTGTGATGATAATAGTGGGTCGGCTATTCGTTGTCCTCGCGAATTTCTGCTGCAAATTTTACAACTTCGTCGGCGAACCACTTAAACGATGGGTTGAATGTCGAGTATGCCATCGGGCGTCCCGGTACAGGCTCGGTGTTCCACAGGCCATACCATACGGATTCTGCCTGTTCACAAAGCTGTACCTGCTCCTTTGCCCTTGGCATGCCGCTCCCGCAATTGCGATAACTACCGTTTATTCCGTAGTGTGGGTTGTCAGGTGACTGGTGGATCGCCAGATGAGTCAGGGCAATCACCTGGTCGGTATCGCTATGGCCCGGTAGCGTTATTGTCCGCTCTTCAGCGGGATAGCGTTGATCGCTGACGAATCGAATCAACCGACTATCTGGATTCGATGCGTGCTTTCGCCACAGTGCCTCGTTTTGATCGGGAACAACAACCGCATCGTCCATGCTTTGGGCCAGCATCCACGGCACATCGACGGGACCAAATTTTTTCAGATTGCGTTGCAACAACTGCATGGTGGCCCAGGTTTCCGCCACACCACGTGTTGGCATAGCCTCGTAACGCATGGGGTCGTCCGCCACTCCCCTATCGACCCAGCGCATGACTGGCGCAGCCAGACCGGCCCAGCGGGCAATCCTCGCCGAGGACAGAAAATACGCGGGTGAGATGCCAATAACGCCATCTATATCATCCGGTCTGCGCACCGCAGCATCCAGGGTCAACACGGCGCCGAGTGAGAATCCAGCGAGCACGAGGTTGTCGGTTTCCCGGCTGGCTTGATCGATCAGATAGTCGAGCGTGGCCCGCCAGTCAGATGCGCGTGTGGTGATCAGGTCGCCGGTGCGCGTGCCATGACCGGGTAGCAGGACGAGCCGGCTTTGGTAGCAGGCTTGTGACAGCACATGACCGATGTCCCGCATCGCAAAGGCAGTGTCAGACAGGCCGTGAACCAGAATGGCGATGCCGCCGGGTTTTGTTGCGCAATGCTCGGCTGTGGGTAGTTCGATCGGCGACGCCCATGCTGCCTCAAGATCTGCACGCGTATGATCGAACGGGATGCGAAAGCGACGCACTTCGTCGGTGACGGCTTCGGCGTAGTCTTTAAAATTGTCGTGTTCCAGTAGCGTGCTCTTGCTTTGCCAGCCAGCGGGAGACAAGTATTCGGCCGGTGCCTCGACCTCACGGCTGCCAATGCTGCAGCCAGTTAAAACCGCAACAATCCCGAGCCAGGCTGCGCAACCAGCGATGGGTGAACGCCGGGCCTGAGCGTTGGCAGTAGTGAGCCGCGCAAGGGGCTGATTCGATCGGTACTTTAAATCGGTCGGGCAACGCAGGCGCAGTTGAGGCATTGAGTATTCGGCAGTCGAGCGGGGCGAAGATTGTAACGTCTGCGGCCTCGGTATGATTGGGTAGGTGCGTAATAAAAACAGCGCGTTCAGTTCACACCGATCCGCTTTTGCATACATTAGTGTTCGCAGCGAGAGCGCACGCCGCCAACCCGGGACGATGCGTACGATGTCTTTGATGTCGCAGCCGGGAAGGTTACCTCGCTGCCTTGGTGAACCATCCATAGGGTCGGCCTGGCAGATGGGCTACTAGTAATTTGATCACCATTGAATTTACACCAGGCAACATTCCTCTCTGGAATAATGTTCGGCGTTGACCGGTGAACTGGTAGATGGCTGAGCGGTGTAGATGGGCTGCCAAACGAAATTGATCTTCAGAATTCTATTTTGTCTGTCTGTTCTGCCACTATGGGGTTGTAGTAGTGCGCGGTTCGGTTTGGAGTCACCCGGCGGAGATTTGACCCGGGATGCCATCGTGGTTGGCAGTGCATCTGTCGTGCTCGGCTCACTGGCTCTGGGCAAAGCCGATGGATCTTTCAGATCCACACCTGAAGGCTGGTTTGAAAAAGATTCGAGATATGCCGGTATGGATAAACTCGGTCACGTCTGGTACGGCAATACGATTGCCGATTTTTTCTTCGAACGCAATCAAAACCGCTTCGCACAACCGGTAAAAACGGCTGCCATGTCATCGGTGATTTCATTTGGCATCATGGCTGCCGTGGAGATCGCCGATGGATTTGCCGACACCCAGGTGGGTTTCAGCTATGAAGACGTCATTGCCAATGCGGTGGGAGCGGGCTTCTCGTATTTCAGAAACAGTCGGCCCTGGATTCGAAATCTGGTTGATTTTCGCCTTGAGTATCTGCCTCGACGCAGCATTCCGGACTGGGCAATCGATACCTTCTACAGTGACCAGCGATATTTGCTCGCATGGAAACTCTCGGCCCTGAGTGCGCTGAAATCCACTCCGCTGCGCTTCGCAGAATTTCACACGGGCTACTACGCCAGAGGTTACAGCTCAAAAGAATCGCCCGATGAAAAACGACGCATCGGCTATGTAGGCGTTGGCGTTAATCTTTCCGAATTGTTTGGCACCACCTTAGAGCGTGTGAGTCATTCAAGCCGAACGTTAAATTTCATTTTTGCGCGCATACAATTGCCGTATACGAGTGTACGTGCCGGGCCGATATAGTGACTCTCACGCATGCCCGGTCACTCGAGCCGTTGAGGAAATGCCCTCCCGGTTCAGTTCCTGCTGCAGATCAGGATCGCGCTTTACACGATAGACGAGGTGAATCTGCAGTTGCGGGGTAGAGATGCATATAGCGCTCGCCATTGAACCATTCAAAGCCCACTTCGCTGAACTCGCCCCACAGCGGTGCGGCGGGCTCCGGGGTGATAATCAATTGGGCGTTGGCTTCGGATAATTGCCAGTTGTGCAGCGTCTGACCGACCCAGTAGAACGTGTCACCCGCATTGAGGTCGATCGACAGTTGCCCGTTGGGTTGGAAGTCCAGCGTCCAGCCATGCCAGAACAACGAGCCGGATCCTCGGCCGCAGTTGGCATTCAAGTGGCTGCAGACCAGGTGTGCGTAGGTGTCCCAGCTTGTGATGGCACCAAAAGTTGATCCGCCTTCGGTTCCGGTTTGCGTTTGCGATAGCTCGTTCAGATTATATTTCGGGAATCGCCGCTTGCAATCCCAGCCTCCGACGATCAGTGCTTTCATGGCATCGTGCGGCGAAGTTGTAGCACCGTTGTCTTGCGGGCTGTCTGTGCCACTGCCTGTACCGGAGCTGGATGAATCTTCTGGCGGGCATGACTCACGTGTTGCCGTGTTCCATCCCCATCCAGCGTTCATTTCGGCATTGCTGTAGTCACAGCCGCTGTTGTCGGTTGGCTGTTCAGTTTCTATGGCAGGTGTCTCGCCAACCCGGCAACTCTTACCGTCCTCCCAACCCCAGCCATCGCCGTCCGGGTCAGTGAGAACGCCGAATTCGCAGTCTGGTGCGTTAGACAGAGCCGTCATTGAAAAAAGAAGGGTGGAAAAGATCAGAAGGTATTTCATTGGGAGTTCACCCGTTAATGCGTCATGACATTATAATATACGTGAGAGTACCTTCCAACAGGCGGTTACCAATGTTTTTCGGTGCGAGCGCCCGGCTTTGAGCCCCACTAAAGGTTTCGAAGTTGATACCGGCAGGGTCTAGCTTGTCGCTCGCGACAGGGTAAGCATTCTGATGCGCTGTTCCAGCGGCCGCGCTTTGAGTATTTTGATCGCCACCCGGTTGTGCTGGTTTGACTTTCCCGCCCAGAGCCCCTGTAGTGTTTCCCGATCCGATAGTGCAGCCGATCCTTCTATAGCACTACCACCCGGGCGTGTTGGCGCGTGTCGGAGACGCCAGGTATGAGAGTCCATTTGTGTTGTACGCATGGCCACAGTGGTCAGAGTTGCGTGATTTCGATTATGGGAAAATACCTCGCTTAGGCGTCGGGTTACCTGACTACAGTCGTAAAGGGGGCGGGCTATTGTATTGTTGAATTGTTAAGCCGGCAGCCAATCCAGCGCGACTGCAGTGCAGCGCAAGTTGGGTCGATTTGGAGGCGGGGCGTCTAGCTGTTCCGATTGTCTGAACTGTTCCTGCGGTTGCGAACCTCCAGCGGGAGCCACGGTGTCCTTACCAGATTGTCTGGTGCGCCACAATTAGCTGACAGTCGATTGTGTCGTCACCTGCTTAATTATAGTATGGGTTATACATCAACTGCCATCTATTCCTTCGCGATAGGCCACGTCAGCGCAGTTGCCATTTGTTTGCCCGGATTGTTCAGCTGCTATGCGCTATTTTGTGAAGATTGTGAAGCTTTTCGTTGTTATTTCATTGATTTCGAGCGGGCACTCTGCGCTCGCCGACTGTGCCGACAAGGATGAGTGCATCACCTTCGAGAGTACTGATCTGTCCGACCTTGTGTCCCAGGGCTTTGAATTCGGTTCGGTGAGCGCATCGACCGGTAACTTTATAGAGCGTCACGAAAACGGAGTTCGGACGCTGGTAGTTGAAGATAGAGCCGAGTTTCGTGCAGCGGGTCGGCCCTTCGATATGAGTAGCGCTTCCGAGGATATCGTCGAGATCGGTTTTGATGCGTTCATCGAGCTTGATCCGATGGACGGCGTGCCAGGGACCAGGCTGAGGTTCAATCCATTAGGTGATTTTCAACTCGGTATGCTGTTTTATTCGCTGGCTGACAGCGATCAGACAGGTTCCGGGATTTATGGAGGCATTCGAATTTCCGTTGGTACAGACGTCAATCAGCGACTCTATAGCAGGATTCGCCCGGATGATCTGAACTGGGAGGAAAATCGGTTATACCGAATCAGTTATATTGTCGAGCCTGCGAGCCGCCTGCTTAACGTCTATGTAGATGGAGAGCTTCGCTTCACCTACGATTATGCATTTGATCTTGGCGACAGCATACCTGAAGACGGCGAGTATCGTTTGGTGCCATCACTAATCTGGAACGCGGATGCACCGCTGGATATCAAGTTGCAGAGCATATTTGTAGAGTGGTCTGGCGATGAAGCACCCGCTTATGTGCTGTCAATCGATGACGAGTTTCTCCCCCATACGCATAACGACACAAGCGGCAAGTTCGCCACCGTCGATACACCAGTGGGTTTCCGCGTAACGCCTCAACTTGAATTGGAGGATAGCTGGACAATTTATACTGGTGAGGCACAGCCGGACGGTGAGGCGGTAAAGATAATCGGAACTGGCCCACTGGAACTGACCCTTCGCAGGCATGACTACATCGATCAAAACATCTACAACGCACGACTACACGTAAACGGACAGGAGCAGGACGAGGTACTGGCCGTAGATATCAGGTGTTGGGGGACTGGTGAAATACAGGCCAACGCAGGGCAGAGTGCTGATGATTGTGATGGTGATGGCCTAAAAAACCGCTGGGAGATCAATGGGGGGATTTACTACTACCAGCATCCCGTCACTCTGGCGTATCAAACAGTGCCATTGCGACTGGATATGCTCGACGTACGCACAAGAGATATATTGGTGGAAGTCAGTTACCTGCAATCGGATGTCGAATGGACAGTTGATGAGTTGAACCTGGAGCTGGCGCTTACAAGAGTGACTGAACTTTTCGATGATAAAGGCCTTAATCTCGTATTTCTCGATAAAGGCAAAGAGACTTTCGACGCTAGCGTAGTCTCCTCGCCTTGTGTAAATTACTCGCCGAGAGAGCAGAACACGGCCGCTGATTGTCTCGAAAACAGTTTGCTCAAGGCATACCGGGCAATATATGGAGTCGATGATCCCTCTGAGCCAAAAGGAGGCGGCCTTCCCGATGCTGTGTTTTGCAATGGTTTGTGGGGTGATGCGGCCATGAGAGCGGCCGCGGCCAGCGAATCACGATGCAGAAGTCTACGCAATGCTCATTTGGACACGCGGCGCCATATGGTAATTGCACCTGACGATATCTGGAGCGAGGATTTGTGGAACAACCCACGTGACCCCAGTGGTATGGCAGTGTTGGGTTACGGATTCGTTGTCGCCAATGGATTTGCCGATGAGTACTTGTCTTTTAGGATTGATAAGTTGGAGGCAACAATTCTGCATGAGCTTGGCCACGCGCTAGGGTTGGGGCATGGGGGCGGCGACAGTCTGAATTGCAAGCCTAACTACCTCAGTGTCATGAATTACCTTTTTCAGTTGAACACCAGCAATCGCCCTATAGACTTGTCGCACAGCAGACTCGCCACTGTTGACCCGCAATCATTTGATGAAACGGAAGGACTGACGCCAGCAGCAGGTGACATTGGTAGCTATGTGGATGGGCGGTACTTTTTTCGGTTTTGTCCTTTGTGCCTTAACGAATTCGGCGGAGAGGGAAAACACGTACAGAGAACTAGTGCTGCGACTGTTCCGCTGGACTACAACAGGAATTTTATTTTTCAGCAACAAGCCAATATTGAGCTAGCTGACAAGGCACTCGCTAATTGTGATCCGGCCGCCTACAGCGGCGACGACATATTGGCGGGTTACAATGATTGGGGCAATCTTTCCCTGGATGTGCATCAAGCATCAACCCGGTTGCTGAGCCTGCTATCCGATGCTGACGATAGCGGCATGAATGCTGATACTTTCATGCAATTCGAAAATCAATCCCTGCTGTTTGACGAAGACGATGACGGTATTGCTGGTACCGACGACAACTGCCCCTATCTGGCAAATCCGTCACAGGCTGATGGTGATGGTGACGGTATTGGCTCCGCTTGTGATGTCTGTCCGGATGTCGCTGATCAAGATCAGCTGGATGCAGACAACGATGGCATTGGTGACGCATGTGATCTGTTGACGGGCGCCCGTGATCTGTTGTTGCCGGTTGGTGAGTGGGTGCAGTTAGGCTTGCCGTTGGATACAGGGTTGCGAACGCTGGCACAGATTATTGGCACAGCGCTGCCGCTCGATCAGTATCTGACCCATTGGGTTGTTTATCAGTACAGTGGTGAGACTCGAAGCTACAGGCTGATGGAGCTAAATGACACCTTCGAAGCAGCGACCGCTTACTGGATTCTCCAGGACACTGGTGCTAGTGTCCCCCTGTCTTTGTCGGCGGCGCTTAGTGAACCCGATGCACTGGAGTTACCCGAGTGTGTGACTACGGTGGCCTGTGTGTACAGGACGCTTTCCAGTGGTTCGCAGGCGTCTCAAATGCAATGGGACATGGTCTCGTCGGGAATGTCCACGCCTGTATCCATTTCTGGTCTGGGTCTTAGCTTTGCAAAGGATGGGCGAATAGTCCATGCGGCGATTGATTCTGATCAGTCGCTCGCGACAGTCACACCTGTCTACATCTATTCTAACGGTCGATACCAGGCGTTGTCTTCAAACGATGAACTGCAGGACTGGCAGGGCGGATGGGTTGGTATAGCCAGCAAACAGGCCACCGGTGGATTCGGGCTGACGGTTTCAAGGTAGCCTGATGTCTTTGCGCAACGGCAAAATAGGCGCCTTCTGAGTGTGAACATGAAGCTACCTCTGAGCGTCAGTGCCGCAATGACGGAGGTCTGGTCTTTTTGACTAGCAAATTAAGCTTCTGGTTTTTGGATGGCACCTGATTGCTCTTGTGGAGATTCGCCTCGCTTATGCTTCGGGTTGCCTGGTTGATCTATCTGGGAGCGGCGAAGTAAAGAGAGGTGCTTGCTGTTTTCCCTTCTACATCAAAACGACTGATGTCGGTACGGTATGACAGACGTGGCGGGCAGGTTGCATCAGCACTGCATTAGTGGTGATCTGGATTGACGATACTGGCATGTTTTTTTTAGTCTGCAAAATCACTCCAGCGGTGTTTGTAGGAAAAACTCGCTCATGATGTCGTATAAATCGGGATAGGCATCGACCAGGAGTGCTGGCGTTTCGAAAAACACCTCACTTAAGACGGCGAAGAATTCAGCGGGATCGGTTGCACCATATCGATCAAGACCCTGTTTGGGGTTATCTTGAAAGTCTGCATAGGCCTTTGACATAAGCTCTGTCCACGCCGCCGGATTCATGCCCTTGCGCATCGGCGGAAAACCATTGGCACGGCCGTTCAGTATATCGAGTTTATGCACAAACTCGTGTATGACGACATTGTGCCCATCGTTCTCGTCTGCATGCGCCACGTCCTGCCATGACAATATCACGGGGCCCCTGAGCCACGCTTCGCCGCTGCGGTGGCTGGTGCCAGTATGAGTGACACCGAATTGGTCGACGTAGGTGGATTCACTTCTGAATCCGCCGGGGTAGACGATGATCGACGACCAACCGGTATACCACTCAAGCCCGAGTTCAAGCACGGGCAGGCAGGCCTGCAGAGCGATGGATTGCCTGACCTCGTGGGTGATTTCGAATTCGTGTGCGCCACTGATTGTCTTGTGGTGCAGAAACAGCGTCGCCAGCCTGAACAGTTTGTCGCGTTGCTCGTCAGTCAATCGATCGAGCACGGGCATGGCAACTGCGACCTGTTGCCAGTCTTTTTTACGGTATTGGCTTTTAGCCAGTATTCGGCTTTCCCGCCACTGCTTGAATCGGGCAAACATATCTGTTATCTCGTTTGAAATGGAAAAACCAGGGCCATGGTGCGAAATGCTACAGGCAGTTAGCGACTGATCAGCTCGATGGTCTCCCCGGGTTGGGGTGTCTCGATCATGCCAGTCGCGTCGGCGCGCGCACCGGGCTCGGCCATCGGCTCATCGGTTAGGCAAAGGTACCCCAGTGCCTGCCAATCGCGCGAGTCGCCCCGACATCCTTCACCACTTGCATCGCCTCTTCGGGGTTCATGTGTGCGCTTTTCATAAACCAGCGCGGGTCGTAAGCGCCGATGGGTACCAGCGCAAGGTCAACGGTGCCCAGGCGTTGCGCGATGGATTTAAAATCATCCGAGTATCCGCTATCGCCGACAAACAAGGTACGCAGGCTCGGAGCGTCGATCAAAAAGCCGGCCCAGAGCGCTTTGTTGCGATCAAATGGCGTGCGGCTACTCCAGTGTTGTGCCGGCACGGCGTGCAGGGTGATGTTGCCGATAGTGGCGCTGTCCCACCAGTCCAGCTCAATCACATTGCCGATCCCGCGTTTGTCGAACCAGCGCTTTTGTCGCAGTGGCACGTAGTAGCTCGGCGGGTTGTCGCGTTGTTTTTTCTGTAGTGCCTGAATGCTGGCGCGGTCCAGATGGTCGTAGTGGTTGTGCGAGATCAGTACGACATCAATAGTCGGCAGTTGCGCAATGGTAAGCGCCGGCGGTGTGCTGCGTTTGGGCCCGGCAAAGCTGACTGGTGAGGCGCGATTTGAAAAAATCGGGTCAGTTAGAATATTCAGCCCGTCTACCTGCAGCAAAAAAGTGCTGTGGCCAATCCACGTTAGTTGAGGTGCCGCAGGATGGGCTAGCGTGTCCTGCTTTGGCGTTGCACTTGGCAGCTGAAGCGGCGTGACGTCAGGCGCCTCTCGCTGCCACCTGAGCAGGTCTCTGAGCGGCTTGTCAATCGCCTCGCCGTTGGTGTTCACAAAAGTGCCATCCCGACGATGGTGAGCGGGTGCGTCTTCGCCCAGCTCAACCGTTGTGCCGCAACCGGCCAGAAGACTTGCTATGAACAGGGAGGGGCGCAGCATGGGTAATCACACAAGTCAGTCGGGGAATGGATACATAGTGGGTTCAATGCGGACTTGCAAGTAGCATCAACACTTGCCTGGGTCGATAGGGGTACGGCATACCGGCGAGACGAAGGCTTGGGCTCGCGGGCCCGTATAGGGGCCAGCTAAGCCTAGTCAATCAGATCTAGTTGACTGTGCTTAGCGGTTGCTTTGCGTTTCGATAGCGCGCTGCTGTATTGAGCGAACTGAAGAAGGGAAGCGCGGGTGTTAATTTTGACTTTTGTCTTTCGTTTTGACCGTGCCTACGCCCACAACACCGACAAATCAAAGTCCAGCGACTCAAACGGTGGGATACGTTCTATCGTGTCGCCAGCAGCTTGCTTGTTCAGCGACCATTTCCCTTGTGAGCTGCGGTAAACCTCCAGTGTCTTCTCGATAGGATCCACCAGCCACAACCACTCAAGCCCGTGTGCGGCGTATGTTGGCATCTTGATATCTCGATCGGTCACAGCAGTCGACGGAGATAACACTTCGCAAGCCCAGTCCGGGATCAGGCTGAACCAGGGGTCGTCTGGAAGGGAGGGTAGTCGCTCGCGGCGCCAGCCTGCGAGGTCTGGCACCATGATGTCATTGCCCAGATGCAGTTCCGGTTCGTCCAGTATCCACCAGCCTCCGGGGCCGTTGTCGCCGTGGTCGTACGCGCTACCCACTTTCATTCCGATCGAGGAGGCGGCGCGGGCGTGTTTCGGGGCGGGGCGTGGGTGGGTATGCAGTTCGCCGTTCAGGATTTCACCGACGATGTTCTCGGGCAGGGCCAGAATGTCGTCGTAGCTTGCGGTGCTTCGCTGATGCTTCGGGTTGTCAGGTGCCACTTTGATACTCCTAATTAGCCTCGCTTACGCGTCGGGTTGCCTCGCAGCTGGCGCATGCTCGCTTTGCATTGATTCCTCGCTCACGCGTCGGGCTTTTTGGTGGCGCGGTTTCCCGGGGCTCGGGTGCCCGCAACCGGTATGCCACAAACAAAAAAACCACCTTGCGGTGGTTTGATTGCGTATCGATTTGGTGGAGGCGGGGGGAATCGAACCCCCGTCCGCAAGCACTCCGCCCTTGGCCCTACATGCTTAGTTTCACCTTTAATTTAGCCGCGTCTTCCCGGTGAACGGGGAATAAGTTGGCGATCCTTTGATGATTTAGTGGTTTGGGTCAAGGCTCCCCTCCCTCACGATCCTGCGGCAGATGCCCCTGGGCCGAGTCACAGGCAAAACGGACTCCAGGGTAGAACTACTTAACTAGAGTTTGAAGTCTAATTAGGCAGCCAGTGCGAAGTTGTCGTCGTTGGCAACTATAAGGTTTGCAGCTGGATTTACGAGGTGACTCTGCGCCTCGGCATGCTCCTCAGGTTTTGCCACCCACGTCGAAGCCAGTGCGCCCCCAGTGGTACAGCGGTAAATCATCGGGCGCCACGACTGCGCCTCGACTAGTAAACTGGCGGCATTTGCGCGGAAATCAATATCCTTGTAATGCAACCAACCGTGTCATAATAGCCGGTTTGCAGCCCGTCGGCCACTCAAATAGCCAAGGTGCTCACACGGTCACGGGTTTATCCCTCCAATCTGGATTCTCACCATGCTGGTGCTGTCTGGCGGTAGTGCGCTCTCGGCGTTTCGTCTGTCTTCGCTGTCTTGCCGTTTGTCCGATGCCGGCTTTGATTGCCGCGCCATTGCTGCCGAGTACGTCTTTTTGGCGGCTTCGGAGCCGCTGCCGCGGGAAGCGCACGCGCGGCTTCTGGCGCTGCTCGGGATTGAGGAGGGCGACTATCCGGATGGCGACGGTGAATTGTATGTGGTGCCGCGGCCCGGCACCTTGTCGCCGTGGTCGTCGAAGGCGACTGATATC
>CAZYDV010000169.1:0-13209 GCA_964646405.1 uncultured Granulosicoccaceae bacterium
TTGTTCGAGCCACTCGGGCGCTCGCGCTCGCGCTCGCGCTGCGCCCGGTTGATTTATAATCCCCTGTGCCGCCGGCAATTTGCCGCTGGACCTAACAGAGTGACGCACCATGTTTGAAAGCCTGAGCGAACGGCTGAATCGCTCGATAAAAAATCTGCGCGGACAGGGACGACTGACAGAACAGAACGTCAAAGACACTCTGCGCGAAGTGCGGCTGGCGCTGCTCGAGGCCGATGTCGCATTGCCTGTCGTCAAGCAACTCATTGATTCAGTTCGTGAAAAGGCGATCGGTCAAGAGGTTTTGACGAGCTTGTCACCAGGCCAGGCGCTGATCAAGATCGTCAACGACGAGCTGGTTCAGATCATGGGTGAGCAGTCGGTCGGTCTCGACTTGAGCGTGCAGCCGCCTGCAGTGGTGTTGATGGCTGGCCTGCAGGGATCAGGTAAAACGACCACAACCGGCAAGCTCGCTCTACGACTCAAGGAGCGTGAAAAGAAAAAAGTCATGGTCGTCAGTTGTGACGTCTATCGGCCAGCCGCGATTGCGCAGTTAAAAAAGCTTGCGACCGACATCGACGTGGCTTTTTTTCCCAGCGAGCCGGATCAGAAACCAGTCGATATCGCTCGCAGCGCGTTGGATCAGGCGCGCAAGCAGTTTATCGATGTGTTGATTGTCGATACGGCTGGCCGCCTCGCGGTCGATCGGGAGATGATGGTCGAGATCAGCCAGCTCAACACCACGCTGCAGCCGGCTGAAACGCTATTCGTCGTCGACAGCATGACCGGCCAGGATGCTGCCAACACGGCGGCCGCCTTCGGTGAGACGCTGCCCCTGACGGGCGTGGTGCTGACCAAAACCGATGGTGATGCACGCGGGGGTGCTGCGCTGTCGGTGCGTATGGTGACTGGCAAGCCGATCAAGTTCATCGGCGCAGGTGAAAAACTCACCGCACTCGAGACTTTCCATCCGGACCGTATCGCGTCTCGCATCCTCGGTATGGGGGACGTCGTCAGTCTGGTCGAGGAAGTGCAGGAGAAGGTTGATCACCAGAAAGCGGAGAAACTGGCACGCAAAATCAATAAGGGCAAGACATTCGACATGCTCGATTTGCGCGATCAGATGGAGCAGATGCTGAATATGGGGGGCATGTCGTCATTCATCGACAAACTGCCCGGTGCCGCCAACCTGCCCGATGCCGTCAAGAACCAGGCGAACGATAAGGAGATCCGTCGCACCATCGCCATCATCAATTCCATGACCCCGCACGAGCGCAAGTTTCCCGCGGTGATCAAGGGCTCGCGCAAGCGCCGTATTGCAACCGGATCCGGCACTCAGGTGCAGGAAGTCAACAAGCTGATGAAGCAGCACGCGCAGATGAGCAAGATGATGAAAAAGATGGCGCGCGGCGGCATGAAAAAAATGTTGCGTGGCATGAAGGGCCAGATGCCACCCGGTATGGGCATTTAATGCGCCTGCGGGCTTTATTCTGTCGATCTTTGTAGTACACTTGAGGGTTTCACCGTGGAGAGCTGTCAGTAGTCAGCCCTCCCGCTTAACGGAACAACGATGGTTACAATCAGACTATCGCGCGGTGGCGCGAAGAAAAAGCCTTTCTACCAGGTGGTCGTGACAGACAGCCGCAATCGACGTGACGGCCGGTACCTCGAGCGCGTTGGTTACTTCAATCCGATGATCGACGAGGCCACTCCCGCGTCGCTCAGGCTTGAACTCGATCGTATCGATCACTGGGTTGGCCAGGGCGCTCAGTTGTCAGATCGCGTAGCCAAGCTGGTCAAAGGGTACCGAAAGGCACAGCCCGAAGCGGCTTAAGACCGTGCTATGAGCGCAGACGCTGCGGGCGGTGATGCTCATAGTGTTATAACCGTTGGAAAGATAGGCGCCCCTTATGGCGTTCGCGGTTGGCTGAAAGTGCACTCCTACACCGATCCGGCCAACGGCATACTCGACTACAAAAGCTGGTCTCTCATGCACCTGGGTAAACACTCGGAGTGGGCGCTGCTCGAGGGCAGAGCGCATGGCAAGGGAATGGTCGTGCGGTTGGGTGGCATAGACGATCGAGACCAGGCGGCACTGCTGACTGGGGCTGAAATTCAGGTCAACCGTTCAAGCCTGCCAGAGCTCGATGACGGCTATTACTGGATGGATCTGATCGGCATGGAAGTGGTGGATCGTGCGGGTACGAGTTTCGGCACAGTGGCGTCGATGATGGAGACCGGCGCTAACGACGTGATGGTGGTGAAGGGAGATCGTGAGCGGCTGATACCGTGGGTCATGGACGATGTGGTGGTGACCGTGGATCGGGCTGAAAGGCGGATCGTGGTTGACTGGGACGCTGATTTTTGACTGCGACGGCAATGTCCGTCGTGACGCTCTTCCCGGAACTCGTGCTGGCAGTGACGCGCTGCGGGGTAACCGGCAGAGCGATCGACAAACACTTGTTGTCGGTCAGTTGCACTAACCCGAGGGATTTTGCGACGGATCGGCATAATACGGTCGATGATCGACCGTTTGGCGGTGGGCCGGGAATGGTCATGATGGCGCCTCCGCTGGAGGCGGCGATCGATGCGGCAGTGCAGACGCATGTCGGCGATCCACCGGTGATTTATCTGAGTCCGCAGGGAGAGCGCCTGAATCACAGGTTGGTGATGGAGTTGGCCCAAATGCCAGGGATGATACTGTTGGCCGGGCGGTACGAAGGAATTGATGAACGCGTGGTACAGCGCAAGGTCGATCGGGAGATTTCACTCGGCGACTATGTACTGAGCGGTGGCGAATTAGCCGCCATGGTGATTATCGACGCAGTGGCACGGCAGATTCCGGGCGTGCTGGGTCACGAAGAATCGGCTGCGGCGGATTCCTTCGCGGCCAACGGGGGGCTTGACCATCCGCACTACACCCGACCCGCGGTGTACGAGGGGATGGCAGTGCCGGATGTGTTGCGCAGTGGTGATCATCAGGCGATCGCAAGGTGGCGACAGGAGCAGGGCGAATTGCGTACTCGGCAACGGCGACCTGATCTACTGGACCGTCGTGCGGACGCTGACAAAAACAAGGGTGAGTGAGTCCTGGTGGCTCGCTGACGCAACGAATACAAATCGAACCAGAGTTCAAGCCAATGAGTAATATTATCGACGCACTGAATGCGGAGCAGATGCAAAAGGAAATACCTGCGTTTGCTCCGGGAGACACCGTCGTGGTCAGCGTACGGGTAACCGAGGGCAACCGCGAGCGACAACAGGCCTTTGAAGGCGTGGTGATCGCCAAGCGCAACCGCGGCCTCAACTCCGCATTCACCGTGCGCAAGATTTCGCATGGCGAAGGCGTCGAGCGCGTCTTCCAGACCTACAGCCCAATGATTGCAGACATCAGCGTCAAGCGCCGCGGCGATGTGCGTCGGTCCAAGCTCTACTACCTGCGCGGCTTGACTGGCAAGGCGGCGCGAATCAAGGAAAAGCTCTAGCTGTAAGCGCTTTTCCGACGAAGGACATCGCTGCAGCGGTCGCAATGGCCGCTGCGCACGCCAGAGCACAACGACGCCAGCGGCGCCACCAGCATTGCCTGTCCCGCGCAATTGCTTGAAATCAATCGGTATGTCCTCAGATAGTTGATCGTTTAACTGCGCGGCTTGCAGCGTTGAAGAGGGATCAGCGGTCCGTGACCGGGATCCAGGTAAATTCATTTCGATACGGGTTCACGAACAATGACAGAAGCCACTGGCGAAAAAATGGAGTTTCAGGCCGAGGTCAATCAGCTGTTGAAGCTGATGATTCACTCGCTTTATTCGAATAAGGAGATCTTCCTTCGCGAGCTGATTTCCAACGCATCAGACGCCTGCGACAAGCTGCGATTCGAGGCGGTCGCGAATGATGCGCTGAATGAGGGCGATGGCGAGCTGGCAATCACGGTCGCCTTCGACGCCGAAGCCCGCACAGTCACAGTCAGTGACAATGGCATTGGCATGAATCGGGATGAGGTGATCGCCAACATCGGTACGATCGCCAAGTCCGGCACACGTCAGTTTCTCGATTCGCTCACTGGAGATCAGCAACAGGACGCGCAGCTGATTGGGCAGTTCGGGGTGGGATTCTACTCGGCGTTTGTGGTTGCCGATCGCGTGGTGCTTGAGACACGACGGGCCGGTGATGATCCAGCCGCCGGCGTGCGCTGGGAGAGCGAGGCCGCTGGCACGTATCAGCTTGACAGTATAGAAAAGGCCGGTAAGGGCACCACCGTCACGCTGCATTTGGGAGAGGACAGCCAGGACTATGCCGACAACTGGCGCCTGCGCAGCATCATCAAAAAGTACTCGGATCACATCACTTTCCCGATCATGATGCTGGAGGTCGTGCATGCCGATCCCGATGCGGACGACAAAGACGCCGAGCCGAAGGAACCGCAGCTTGAGAAAATCAACGATGCCTCAGCGCTGTGGACACGGCCGAAAAAGGACATCACCGACGACGAATACAAGGCGTTCTACAAGCAGATCGGGCACGACTGGGAAGATCCGCTGGCCTGGTCGCACAACCGGGTAGAGGGCAAATACGAGTATACCTCGTTGCTCTACCTGCCCAGGAATGCGCCTTTCGATCTCTACGATCACAACCAGCATCACGGCATCAAGCTCTACGTACAGCGCGTTTTCATCATGGATGAAACCGAGAAAATGATGCCGCGCTACCTGCGCTTTGTGCGCGGACTGGTCGATTCCAGCGATTTGCCGCTGAATGTGTCCCGCGAGATCCTGCAGAGCAATAAGGTGATCGAGAACATTCGCGGTGCGTCGGTGAAAAAAGTACTTTCACTGTTGGAGACCATGGCCGATAACGAGGCCGAGAATTACCAGCACTTCTGGGGCGAATTTGGCCGTTGTCTGAAAGAGGCGCCGGGTGAGGATTTCGCCAACAAAGAACAAGTAGCCGGGCTGTACCGATTCGCCTCGACCCATGCCGGCACCGATGTGCAGAACGTCAGCTTCTCGGACTACATTGGCCGCATGCAGGCTGGGCAGGACAAGATCTACTACATTACCGCCGACAGCTTCAATGCCGGCAAAAACAGTCCCCACCTCGAGATCTTCGCCAAAAAGGGCATCGAAGTGTTGATCATGTACGATCGTGTCGATGAGTGGATGATGTCCTACCTCAATGAATTCGATGGCAAGACGCTGACGTCCGTCGCCAAAGGCGATCTCGATCTCGGTGACGTGCAGGACAGCGACGAGAAGGAAAAGCAGGAGAGCGTGGAAAAGGATGCCGAGAAGCTCGTCGAACGTCTGACTTCAAAGCTTGGCGACAAAGTTGCAGACGTAAAGGTGTCTCATCGTCTGACCTCCTCGCCCGCGTGCATCGTATTGGGCGAGCAGGATATGGCTCTGCATATGCAGCAGCTGATGAAACAGGCTGGCCATGAGATACCCGAGAACAAACCCACACTGGAAATAAACCCCTCGCATCCGATACTTAAGAAAATGGATGTCGAAAGCGACGAGGATCGTTTCGGTGACTGGAGCCAGTTGCTGCTCGACCAGGCGGTGCTCGCCGAAGGCGGACAGCTCGACGATGCCGCAGGCTTCGTGCAACGGGTCAACGAGTTGATCGTCGAGCTCAGTGGTGGCGATACCGCCTGAGCCGGATACACGGCTCGGACTTGAACAGATGGAAATGTACGACGGCACTTGCCGTCACGGCGGTGACTATGATTAATCCGCAACGCACAGTAAAATGCGCGGCTTCAGCCTCGTGACGAGATGCTCGGAGTGCTGCCCGCAAATGGAAGAATCGGGGCGTCATGCGCAATGGACGCGCGGCCTTCGATAGACCGACCAACCAGAAGATGGCGTAAACTCAATGAAAAAACTGGCGCTAGCGAGCGTGTTTTTGTGTCTTGTCACAGGGGTTCAGCCTGTGCAGGCAGGCGATCCGGAGCTGGGCAGAAAGAAGGCGGAAACCTGCCTTGGCTGTCACGGTATCGACCTGTATGTGAATACCTACCCGACCTACCACGTACCGAAGATTGGGGGGCAGCACAAGGACTACCTGGTCGCCGCTCTGAAGGCCTATCGCGATAATCAGCGACCGCACGAGACCATGCACGCCAATGCTGCGTCCCTGAGTGACGACGATATCGCCGATATCGCCGCCTACCTCTCGTCAATCAAATAGGGGTGTTGCAATGAACAGACAAACAATTGGCGCTTGTCTCGCGGCGGCAACACTACTGCTCAGCGGCACCTCGATTGCCGGTGATGCGGGTGAGGGCAAGAAGGTGGCTGAAGCGAAGCAATGCGCAGCCTGCCACGCGGCTGATGGCAACAGTACCATCCCGATGAATCCAATCATCGCGGGCCAGTACGAAAGCTACCTGCTGCGCGCACTGAGCGATTACAAGTCGGGCGCGCGCAACAATGCCATTATGTCGAGCCAGGCGGTGAATCTCACCGACCAGGAGATCCGGGATCTGGCAGCCTACTTCTCCAGCCAGAAATCTGCGTTGTCGGTACTGAATCGCTAGGAGTCTTTCTGCGAATGAGGGTCGTCTCGAGAAAGTGAGATTTTGACGAAATGGATCGCAATAGCTGGCCAAAACACCGCGTTCGCAGTAGATCATTCATTCTCGGATAGGCTCCTTGGTTAGTGCCTTCTCTCAAACTGATCGGCGATCATCGGGTCGCCGATTTGCAGGTGGTATCCCTTCTCCTCTAGATCGGCAATGACCTGCGCTGTATTGGCCCGGGCGAGCTTGCGTTCGGGATGAAGGTCGAATTCCAGCGCCATCTCCAGTGGCCCCAGAGTCTTTAGCAGTGTCTCTGGAACCTGCTCAAATACACCTTCGCCAGGAACGTACAGATACCAGCTACTTTTTTTACTGCTGCGGTAAACGAAAACGTTCATGGCTTGTCTCAACCGTGTTCACTAGGGTCAATCCACCGGGCGATGCTGGCAGTGTGTCATACGCGTCGTGATCGGCACCGGCTTGTCAGGCTGCGCTAGTCGCGATGGTGGAGATTGATCCGATCATTTGCAAGCCTGCCCCGGGCTCGGGCAGGCCCCACATTACAACCGATGAGGCGCTTCGGTGCACGCGACATACCCCCTGTTAGAGAAAACTGACTTCCCCGCGATCAGACGCCGCAAGCTGGAGATCTTGCAAGTGAATGTCGGTTATTACTGCAATCAGAGTTGCACCCATTGCCATGTAAACGCCGGCCCCAAGCGCACCGAGATGATGGACGAGGATACGGCCGATCTGGTGCTTGAATTCATTGAGCAATCAGATATACACACACTCGATCTCACTGGCGGCGCACCCGAATTGAACGGTCAGTTCCGCAAGTTGGTAGAAGGTGGACGCAAGCACGGCGTTCGCGTAATCGACCGCTGCAACCTGACCGTGCTGGAAGAGGAAGGACAGGAAGACCTGGCTCGGTATCTTGCGGCACACCAGGTCGATATCGTCGCATCACTGCCTTGTTACATGGAAGACAACGTCGATCGCCAGCGAGGCAAAGGCGTATTTGATGCCAGTATCAGCGGTCTGCAGCAACTCAATGCGCTTGGCTATGGACGTGCCGGCAGTGATCTGAGCCTCGATCTGGTTTTCAACCCGCAGGGGCCCGTGCTGCCGCCGCCGCAGGCTGAGCTGGAGCGCGATTACAAGAAATTTCTCGACGAGAACTTCGGTATCACCTTTCACAACCTGCTGACCCTGACCAATCTGCCGATTCAGCGATTTGGCAGCATGCTGATTTCAAAAGGGCAGTTTGAGCCCTACATGGATCTGTTAAAAAGTGCCTATCGCGCCGAAAACCTCTCGAGTGTCATGTGCACCAACACCCTGAGCGTCGACTACGACGGCTTTGTCTACGACTGCGATTTCAATCAGATGCTGGCAATGCCACTGGGCGGCAAGCCCTTGCGTCGTCCGCATCTGCGCGATATCACGGCTGCCTCGATCGCCGGCGACTCAATTGCGATTGCCGATCACTGCTACGGTTGTACCGCCGGGCAGGGGTCGAGCTGCGGTGGTGCACTCACTCAGTAGCTCGACCGGGCGCGCAGACGATTTGATGCTGTCAATTATCGTTCCCGTGCTCAACGAGGCAGCGAATCTCGCGTCCCTGTTAACCCGATTACAGGCCGGTCGCGGCAATCAGCACGAGATTATTCTGGTCGATGGCGGCAGCCATGATGCCACGCTCGCCATTGGTGCGCCGCTGGCTGACCGGCTGATCTCTACCGATCAACCTGGTCGCGCGCTGCAAATGAATGCCGGTGCTGCGGCCGCACGCGGCAGCATGCTCTGGTTCCTGCACGCCGATTCGGTAATTCCCGACAACGCCTGCGATACCCTGCGATCATTGCCCGACGACTGTTGGGGACGTTTTGACGTCCGCTTCAGTCATTCGGGCGCCGCGTTCAGGGTGATCGCCTGGTGCATGAATCTCAGGTCGCGACTGACTGGCATCGCAACCGGTGACCAGGGGATATTCGTCAGCGCAGGTCTGTTCCGGCAAATCGGCGGCTACCCGCGACAACCCCTGATGGAAGACATCGAGATATCGCGCCGTCTTTGCCGCGTGCGCAAGCCGGTTTGCCTTCGCGACCGGCTGCAGACTTCCAGTCGACGTTGGGAGCGCGGCGGTATCTGCCGTACCGTTCTGCTGATGTGGCAGTTGCGCCTGATGTATTTTCTCGGCGCGTCACCGACGCGCCTGTCGGCGCGGTACCACTCCGGATGAGCCAGGCGATGGTGGTACAGGTGTTCGCCCGATATCCAAGGCCCGGGCAGGTGAAAACTCGATTGATTCCTACGCTCGGCGAACAAGCTGCCTACGAGCTGCAACTGGCCATGCTCGATGACTTGCTCGCGCGGCTGGCACGCTGCTGTGCGGTCGAGTTGTGGGGGACTGAATCCGGGCAATTGCCACATTATCAGCGCATGCTGGATATCTGCAGTGGCAGTTTCTGGACGCAGCGCGGTGAAGATCTGGGCGAGCGTATGCAGTTCGCCGCAGACAGTGCGTTACAGCGCTCCGTGGTGCCGCTGCTGGTGGGAGCCGACTGTCCACAAATCGATTGCGCGCTGGTGGCAAAGGTGCGGCATCGGCTTGCGCGGGGTGCAGAGGCGGTAATGGTGCCCGCCAACGATGGCGGCTATGTGGCGCTGGCTCTGAGCCGCACTGATCCACGATTGTTCCAGAATATCGCCTGGGGGACAGAAGTCGTGGCCGACAAAACTCGCGATGCGATGCATCGGGCCGGCATTGAGTTTGACACGCTGGCGGATCACGTCGATATTGACAACGCAGAGGATCTGCCCGTGCTGGACACCTTGCCGATGGAGGACAATCCCGCGCTGTGTCGCTGGTTGGGCCAGTATCGCGCACTATACTGACTTCCACTTGACGACTGACAGAGTTCGATGAACGACGAATCGCAAGAGACCCGTGTAAGGCTCGACAAATGGCTATGGGCCGCCCGCTTTTTCAAAACACGCGGATTGGCGACCGAGGCGGTCAGTGGTGGGCGCGTGCATGTCGACGGGGCTCGGGTCAAACCATCGCGCAATGTCAGCGTCGGTCAGGTGCTGGAGATCACCAAAGGGCCCTACGAATTCGTTGTAAAAATTGAGGCGCTGAGCAACCGGCGTGGTCCAGCGACGCTCGCGCGCACTCTCTACACCGAGTCCGCCGACAGCATCAGCCGGCGCGAAGCCCTGGCGCTGAAGCTGAAAACCGATCGCATGATCAGTCGCGGCGAGCAGCTCGCCGGTCGACCGAGCAAGCGGGATCGCAGGCAATTACAAAAAATCAGAGGTCGCGACAATACTGATGCCTGAACCCCGACGTCTGCACGGCAGGCTGGCCACCCGCGCAAAAGGTGATCGGGTGGTGTGTTTTTATCGCTCTGGAGGGTTGCTGGTACAGCGCTATGTGTTCAGGGGAATGGTTGCGACAGCGTGGATGGGGTGCGTGCTTGCCAAAGCGAAGTCTTGCTTAAACACGCCTTATGCTGCCAGCGACAGCCGATTACTTTACAATTGCGTTTTTCACTGACGGACAATCATTTTGGAAAGTCTGCAATCGGGCGCCGATACCCTCTTTGTGCTGCTGGGGGCCATTCTGGTGCTGTGGATGCATGCGGGATTCGCGTTTCTGGAAGTGGGAACCGTCAGGGAAAAGAACCAGGTCAATGCGCTGGTCAAGATCTTCAGCGATTTCGGTACCTCGACGCTGGCCTATTTCTTTGTCGGTTACTCCATTGCCTATGGTGTCGACTTCTTCAAGCCGGCGGCGGTGCTGGCAGAATCGAATGGCTACGAGCTGGTCAAGTTCTTCTTTTTACTGACCTTCGCCGCCGCCATACCGGCGATCATTTCCGGTGGTATCGCCGAGCGCGCGCGGTTCTACCCGCAACTTTTTGCCTCGCTGATCATCGTCGCCTTCGCTTATCCGTTTTTTGAAGGGCTGGTCTGGAATGGCAATGCCGGATTCCAGGATGTCATCGAACGCATCGGCGGCGCCCGCTTTCACGATTTTGCGGGGTCGGTAGTGGTCCATGCATTCGGTGGCTGGATTGCGCTTGGCGCGGTGATTTTGCTGGGCGTGCGCAAGGGCCGTTACTCGGCCGATTCTAACGTGGTACTGGCACAGCCGCCATCCAGCATACCGTTTCTGGCACTTGGGGCCTGGATTCTGACTGTCGGATGGTTCGGCTTCAATGTCATGTCCGCACAGGAAGTGGGGGGCATCAGCGGTCTTGTGGCTATGAATTCGCTGATGGCGATGGCCGGCGGGCTGCTGACGGCGCTGGTGGTTGGCAAAAACGATCCCGGCTTCGTGCACAATGGCCCGCTCGCCGGTCTGGTGGCAGTTTGTGCCGGCTCCGATATCATGCATCCCATTGGCTCGCTCGTGGTTGGTAGCGTAGCCGGTGCACTGTTTGTGTGGCTTTTTATGTTTGCGCAAAATCGATTGCGGATCGACGATGTGCTCGGGGTATGGCCGCTGCACGGAGTCTGTGGTGCCTGGGGTGGCATCGCCGCCGGCATCTTTGGCAGTGAAGCGCTCGGCGGCATGGGTGGGGTCAGCCTGCTTTCTCAGGTGATTGGCACAGTCGCCGGTATCGTTTTCGCGCTGCTGACAGGCTTCGTCGTCTATGGCGCGCTAAAGGCCCTCGTCGGGATACGTCTGGATGAAGAGGCAGAATATCGCGGCGCAGATTTATCTATCCACAAAGTATCATCAACATCAGCATTGGACACAGCCAGATAAACGGGCGTCACGAGGCGCCCCGGTAGAATCACATGAAAAAAATCACTGCTATTATCAAACCGTTCAAACTGGAAGACGTTCGCGAAGAGCTGTCCAAGGTCGGCGTGAAGGGCATTACGGTCACCGAAGTCAAGGGCTTTGGTCGGCAGAAGGGCCACACCGAACTCTATCGCGGCGCTGAATACGTCATCGACTTCCTGCCCAAGGTGAAGCTCGAAGCCGTGGTCTCAGCCGATCAACTGGACGATTGTCTCGAGGCGATCACGAGTGCGGCGCGCACTGGAAAAATCGGTGATGGCAAAATCTTCATCGAGAATATCGATCGCGTCATTCGCATTCGAACCGGCGAAGAAAACGAAGAGGCACTATAGTCAGTGTTGCAGTGCCAAAAACACAATAGCGCCACAGCGGCCAGCCGCGCTCGGATGCGCGCAGATGTTGTCAGGGAATTTGATCGACTAAAAACATGGCACAGGTTCAACCCAGTCCATTGAGCAATCTACCGGAACCCACGGTCATTGCGCGCAGCGACCACTGCGTGTCGCGCAAGGCGATCAGCAGTAACGCGCTGAAAGTGCTGTACCGTCTGAACGAGGCGGGCTTTGCGAGCTATCTGGTCGGCGGTGGGGTGCGCGATCTGTTGCTCGAAGGCCAGCCCAAAGATTTCGATATCGCGACCGACGCCAGCCCGGAAGAAGTCAAAGAGCTGTTTCGCAATTGCCGGCTGATCGGCCGTCGCTTCCGTCTGGCGCACGTCGTTTTCGGACGTGAAATCATCGAGGTTGCCACCTTTCGCGCCGACCACAGCGACGGCGATGGTGGTGCCACCGGGGAGAGCGGGCGGATCGTTCGAGACAATGTCTTTGGTGGTTCGCTGGCAGAAGACGCCGTGCGGCGGGATTTCACCGTCAATGCGATGTACTACAACATTGCAGATTTTTCCGTCGTCGACTTCTACGACGGGCGATCCGACATTGAAGATCGTCAGCTGCGATTCATCGGTAACGCCGCGGAGCGTGTGATCGAGGATCCGGTTCGAGCGCTGCGGGCAGTGCGCTTTGCCGCAAAACTCGATTTCAACGTCGACGACAGCGTGCGGCAGGCGATTGAAACGCACCACCACCTGTTGAAGGAAATCCCGGCTGCGCGCCTGTTCGAAGAAGTGCTGAAACTGCTGCAATCCGGTGATGGCGAGCAGAGCTTTGCCATGCTGCGCGAATTCGATCTGCTCCAATATTTGTTTCCACTCGCTGCACGGCGGCTGGATGCCGGTGATGACTATGCGCAAACCCTGGCGGAGCTGGCGCTGCGCAACACCGATCGACGCATTCGCGACGAGCAACCCGTCACGCCCGCCTTCATCTATGCGGTGCTGTTGTGGCCGGATGTGGTAGAGCGGGCCGCGCAGCATGAGGCCGCAGGCGAAGCCAGCATCGCGGCTTTGCATCTGGCGGCTGATGAAATTATTCCCATCCAGTTGAACGCCACTTCATTGCCGCGCAGATACTCGGTGCCGATGCGTGAGATCTGGGCGCTGCAACCTCGCTTGATGAAAGCGCGCGGCAAGCGTGCAAATAATCTGCTGAGTAACCCCCGCTTTCGCGCCGCTTACGATTTTCTCTGTCTGCGCAACGACGCAGGCGAAGATCTGCAGCCGATTTGCACGCGCTGGGAAGAATTGCAGCAGAGTCCGGAATCACAGGCATTGATCGAAGCGGCACGCAAGCAGCCTCGCGCCCCCGCTACACGCCGCCGTCGCCGTCGTTCGCAAGGTGGTGGTCAGGGCTGAGAGCACCGCTTGGCGGATTGAACGCACCGATTCGCCTGCAGTATGAGACACTGCGCCGACTGATCAAAACAGGAGCGCAACCTTGCAGCACCAACTTGAATACGTTGCGGTAGAGGGGCCCAT
>CAZYDV010000170.1:0-13206 GCA_964646405.1 uncultured Granulosicoccaceae bacterium
GTGGTGGCACTGTTTCGGCGCATAGATGCCTTCAATCAACCCGAGCAACCGGGGGAGCTTGTCACGGCCGGCGATCTGCAACTGGATCTGAGCAGGATGATTGCCACGTGGAAGCAGCAGCCGGTCGATTTGTCAGTGACAGAACTCTGGATGGTCCATGCGCTGGCGCGGCACGTCGGCCATGTGAAAACCCGGCAACAGCTCATGTCGGCGGCCAGTGTGGTGCTCGACGACTCGACGATTACCTCCCACGTGCGCCGCATCCGCAAGAAGTTTCAGCAACTCGATTCATCGTTCGATGCCATACAGACCGCCTACGGTATGGGTTATCGCTGGCAAGCGGACGCCAGTTGATTCCGGCTGGCATGGGCGCCGGGATGCTTTGTATGGCTGACTGCCCTGCATCGGAGCGATGTCGATGAAGCTGCATTGGCAATTGCTGCTGGTGTGTACCTCATTGCTGATACTGCCGTGGTCATTGCTGCAGTTTGCGACAGAGCTCGATCGCAATCTGCAACAGAACCAGATTGCCGGCAGCAACCGTCAGGTAGAGGCGATCCGTCAGGTACTGGGCGCCTATCCGGAACAATGGCACGCGCTGGGTGTTCGCAAGGACACGCAGATGCTGCTGGCTTTGCCGTCGCCCAATGATATTTTGCTGGATGGCTATGCGCACGACTGGGCAGGCTATGTACTGCGTGCGCGCGAATTTCGTTACCGCGACAACAAAACTTTGTATCCGGCGGCCGAGCGAGAGGCCGCCAGCCGCTTCAGTGTGCAGGCGGCTGTTCACGGTGACCAGCTCAATCTGTTTGTGCGAGTAACCGATGACCGGCTGGTGTTTCACAATCCGGCCAGTCGCTCGATCGCGACGGGTGATCGCGTGTTGATCAGGGTGCCCGATGAAACGGGTGCGATTCGGCGTTATACCTTTCGCGCCGAGGCGCCCGGTCAGTTGATCGCGCGCTACCTGGGGCCGGCGTTCGAGGGCGTGCGCCCGGTATTGGAGGATGCTGACTATGGCGCTGCTTTGCTTGAGACCAGAAATGGCTACAGCGTCGAGATGCGAATTCCTATGCCGCCGGACGGTCGGTTTGGTCTCACTGTCGAGGATGTCGATTTTGTTGGCGGTCCGGTGCTCTGGACTGGCATGTTCAACCCGCAGCAGGTTGATGCGACTGGCCAGCTGCGCACTCTCAACGACACCTTTAGCCGCTTGCTGGACGGCTATTCAGAGGCGGGTATGCGGATCCGCGTGTTCGATGCTCAGGGCTGGCTGGTGGCCGATCAGGATCGGCGCGCACCGGATGCGAGTGTGCGCAGTTTCAGTCCCGGCTCGGCCAGTCTGATCGATGCGGTGTTGTATCGGTTTATCACCGCATCGCTGGAGCGGGCGATCGAGGCGACGCCGTTTCCGCGCCTGCCAACCGCCAGAATCGAGCCTGAGCAAGCAGCGCAAATCCTGAACATTGCGGGTGACAACCGCTTTCTGCGCGACCGTTATGGACGCGTGTTTCTGGTCGGTGCTCGCAAGATCGAATCGCCCGATGGCGATTTGTTTGGCTATCTGCTGGTGCAGCGACCGCGGGCGGCCATGACATCCCATACCGAGCAAGCCGTGTTGCGCCTGATGAAGATCTTCGGCTTGTCGGTGCTGTTGATCGCGGCAGTATTGATCGCATTCGCGTTTTTTCTATCCTGGCGAATCCGTCGTTTGCGCGACGAGGTGGAGCGCTCAGTCACGCAGGAGGGCAAGGTGCGGCGTCACATTGAGGTGTCGCGGGCGCGCGATGAGATCGGTGAACTGTCGCGAAGCTTTGGCGATATCACGCGCCGTCAGCTCGGCTATACAGAATACCTGCAAACGCTGGGGTCAAAGCTCTCTCACGAGCTGCGCACGCCGCTCAGCGTGTTGTCCACCTCGCTTGAGAGTATTGATCAGGGAGTACTCGATCAGCGCACTCGCGACTGTGTCGAGCGGGCGGACCAGGGCGCCCGGCGCTTGCAGCAATTGATCAGGAATCTGTCGGAAGCGAGCAGTCTGGAGCAGACCATATCTCGCGCGGAAACCGAGCAACTGGATATGCGGGGCTGGCTGCAGGCGGCGTACAGCGTCTATCCGCAGATCTATCCGAATCGTCGCTTTGAGCTCGCCATTTCCGAAGGTGTGTTTAACATTGAGGGGTCCGCAGAATTGTTACAGCAAATGATGGACAAGCTGGTGTCGAATGCGGTCGACTTCAGTGCTGAAGAAGACGTGATCCGACTCCGTTTGCGGCGTGATCACACTCGGGTAGTACTGGCGGTGGAAAATAGCGGATCTCAGTTACCGCCCGGCATGACGAACGAGCTGTTCGATTCCATGATCAGCCAGCGGCAGGTGCGCGACGATCAGCCCCACATGGGGCTGGGTCTGTATGTGGTGCGGCTGATCGCTGAGTTTCACGGCGCCGCCTGGCGGGCGGCGAATCTGCCGGAGGATCGTGGCGTGGTTTTTTCGATCGAATTCCCCACCACCGCTGAGTGATGAACGAGCCAGGTCAGGCGAGTAGTTCGAGCCCGGCGTTGAAGGTTTCGCTCGGTCGCATGGCGGCACTGGCGAGAGCCTGGTTGGGCTGGTAATAGCCGCCAATGTCGACGCTGTTGCCCTGAATATCGATCAACTCTGAAACGATCTTTTTCTCGTTGTCGGACAAGTAGCTTGCTACAGGTGCGAAACGCGCCGCCAGTGCCGGGTCATCGTTTTGGTTGGCGAGCGCCTGTGCCCAGTACAGTGCCACGTAGAAATGACTGCCACGAGTGTCGAGTTCATTGACCTTCCGAGAGGGCGACTGGCCATTGTTCAGCAGGTTTTCTGTGGCATTGTCGAGCGCCGATCCCAGTACCGCCGCAGCGGGATTCGATGCGAATTCGGATAAATGCTCAAGCGACACGGCAAGCGCTAAAAATTCGCCCAGCGAATCCCAGCGCAGGTGATTCTCGTTTTCAAACTGCTGAACGTGTTTCGGTGCGGAGCCACCGGCGCCGGTCTCAAACAGCCCGCCGCCATTCATCAGCGGTACGATCGACAACATCTTTGCGCTGGTGCCAAGTTCCAGGATTGGAAACAGATCGGTCAGGTAATCTCGCAGCACGTTGCCAGTGACAGAAATGGTGTTCTCGCCTTTCAGGATGCGCTCGAGCGTGTAGCGGGTTGCCGCTGCCGGCGCCATGATGTCTATCGTCAGACCATCAGTGTCGTGGTCCTGCAGATAGCGACGCACCTTGGTAATCAGTTGCGCGTCGTGCGCGCGCGCCTCGTCAAGCCAGAACACAACCGGCCACTGAGTCGCTCGCCCACGCGTGACCGCGAGCTTCACCCAATCCTGAATCGGGGCGTCCTTGACCTGGCACATGCGCCAGATATCGCCCTTTTCAACGGCGTGTTCAAATATCACCTCGCCGGACGCGTCGACGACGCAAACTTTGCCGTCGGCCTGGAGTTCGAATGTCTTGTCGTGAGAGCCGTACTCCTCGGCTTTCTGGGCCATCAGCCCGACGTTCGGGCAGGTGCCCATCGTGGATGGATCGAAGGCACCATGCTTTTTATGAAAATCGATGGTCTCTGCATAGACTGCAGCGTAGCTGCTGTCGGGGATCACTGCCTTGGTGTCCTGCTGGCGACCATCGGGATTCCACATCTGCCCCGATGCGCGAACCATAGCCGGCATCGACGCATCGACAATGACATCGCTCGGTACGTGCAGATTGGTGATGCCATTGTCTGAGTTCACCATCGCCAGCGCCGGCTGCGAGGCGTAGGTCGCCTCGATATCGGCCTCGATCGCCTGGCGATCGGCGTCTGGCAACTCGGCGATACCGTTGAGCAAATTGCCCAGGCCGTTATTGACGTTCACACCAACGCTTGCGAGTTTGTCGCCGTGCGCCGCGAAGACATTGGCGAAATAGGCTTTGACCGCATGGCCGAAGATAATCGGATCGGAGACTTTCATCATCGTTGCTTTCAGGTGCAATGAGAACAGCACGCCTTGTGCTTTGGCATCGGCGATCTCGCGCATCAAGAATGCCTGCAGCGCGCGTTGACTCATGAAGGTGGCGTCGATTACCTCGCCCGCCAGTACCGGTACCGATTCCTTCAGTGTGGTGGTGCTGCCATCGCTGCCGCGCAGTTCGATGCGCACCGTGCCGTCGCTGGTTACCGTGGTGGACTTTTCGTTGTGTCGAAAGTCTCCGGCGTCCATGGTGGCGACGTGAGTTTTCGAATCACGCTCCCAGGCACCCATGCTGTGCGGATTTTTACGCGCATAGTTTTTCACGGCGCTCGGCGCACGACGATCCGAATTGCCCTCGCGCAGCACTGGATTGACCGCGCTGCCCTTAACGCGATCGTAGCGCTCGCGAGCCTGGTGCTCGTCGTCGGTCTGTGGATCGTCGGGATAGTCGGGCACCGCATAGCCCTGTGCCTGTAACTCGGCGATAGCACCTTTGAGCTGGGGTACCGAGGCGCTGATATTCGGTAGTTTGATGATGTTCGCATGAGGTTCGCGTGCGAGCTCACCCAGACTGGCCAGATAGTCTTCAATCTGTTGATGGGGTTCGAGTCGATCGGTAAAAGTCGCCAGAATTCGCCCGGCAAGCGAGATATCAGCCATTTCGATGTCGATGCCGGCCGCCGCCGAATAAGCCTGGACGACAGGCAGAAAAGACAGCGTCGCCAGTGCGGGCGCTTCATCAGTCCATGTATAGGTAATCTTCGATCGCGTCATGGTATAAAGTCGATTGGTTTACGAGGTTTGGGGCCACTGTCTGCACTGGCTTCCATGGCCAGTAGTAATGGATTCGACCGCGGCTGGATTTGTAGTGGCAGCGGCAGTCCCTGCACTTGTGCAAATCCGCAAGTATATCTCAATCGGCCACTGGGCTGGCCGATCGATCCCGTAGCTTGCAGAAATTGTTATACCTGGTCTCGTGAATGCGCTGCTGGGTTAGCTGTTCACGCACCTCGCAACCGGGTTCCTGCAGATGCATGCAGTCATTGAACCTGCAATCGACCGAGGCTTTCGCGATCTCCGCAAAACCACTTTGAATATCGACCGCCTGCAAGTGATCCAGTCCAAACTGCCTGACCCCTGCTGAATCAATGATTGCGCCACCTTCGTGCAACTCGTACCAGACCGCGACTGTCGTGGTGTGCCGACCGAGGCCGGATTGCTCGGATATTTCACCGGTGCGGATATCCGGGTCATTGATCAGACTGGCCAGCAGAGTCGATTTGCCAACCCCTGACTGGCCCACCAGGATCGACACCTCACCGTGCAATGCGCGGCGGATCGACTCCATTGTGTCGATCTGCATTGCCGAGCAAGTGAGCACTGTCAGCCCTATTTCCGAGTATATCTTGCTGATGCTATCGGCCGCAGCCCGCGTTTCATTCGTCAGCAGATCTGTCTTGTTCAGCACCAGCACGGCATCGACGCCGATCGCACTGGCCGCAACCAGGTACTGATCGATCAGCAACAGGTCGAATGCCGGTAGTGGAGCGCAGACGATAACGAGCTGTGTGACGTTGGCAGCCAGTGGCTTGGCGGCGCCATTGCGGTCGGTCCTGGCGAGGGTGGTGCCACGATCGAGCAATTCGTCGATTTGTAAACTGCTGCCGCTGCCTTTCAGCGTGACTTCATCGCCAACGACAATCAGGCCGTGCTTGCGCCTGCCTGCAACGCTGACGCGGCTGCCATCCGTTTGCTTCAGTAAAAGCTCTGCGCCGTGATTGGCGATGACTCTGGCCCGTCTCATTGTCTTGTTATCATGGCGCTTTTCTCACCTTCTATGTCTCTCGGCGCAGTTATACAACTGGCGCGAATACACTATCATTATTAATCGGACCGGCGAAGCGCGGGCTGGCTCTAGGCCAGTCGCTGCGGTGCCAGTATCAATTACAACCGGCTGGCGTGCCAATGACTTCAAGCTCCACCGACAACCTGATCTGGATCGATCTTGAAATGACTGGATTGATTCCCGAGAGTGATAGAATTATCGAAATCGCTACGATCATCACCGATTCGGAATTGAATATTCTCGCCGAAGGGCCAGTGCACGCCATCCACCAGCCAGACGAGTTGCTCGCTGGCATGGATGAGTGGAATACCACCCATCATGGTGCTTCGGGGCTGACCGATCGCGTGCGTGGCAGCACGGTTTCCGAGGCGCAGGCCGAGCGCGACACGCTGGATTTTCTGGCGCTTTGGGTTGAAGCGGGTGCCAGCCCCATGTGCGGAAACAGCATATGTCAGGATCGTCGCTTTATGGCGCGTTACATGCCGCAACTTGAGCAGTACTTCCACTATCGGAATCTCGATGTCAGCACCATCAAAGAGCTTTGCAAACGATGGGCTCCAGAGGTCGCAGCGGGCGTCAACAAGGCGTCGTTACACCTGGCGCTGGCGGACATTCGCGACTCGATCAACGAATTGATCCATTACCGGAATCACTTTTTCGTCACGCCGCGCGGCTGAATCATCCCCGCTGCCACCGAAGTCGGGAAAATACTTGCATGTTGACGGTTTCGGCTGCCAGACTAGTGAAGTGTGCATGCGCTGCCAGAGAATCGGGATGGCAAATTCCCGCCACGCAGTGGGGTTTAGATCGATGACAAATCAGCGTTATCAAATTACAGGAAGGTTGAATGCGGGATGTGAACTCTTGCGCGCCGTCGATGTCTGAAAGGTTGTGGAAGGGCGACGGTCTGCCGACGTGCTGTAAGACGCGCTGCGGCGCCCCTGCCTGGGCTCAGGCGGCTTGCGTACGCACGGTGAGTGCGCGGCAGGCGCTGCGGTGAGCGAGCAGCAAAACGATCTTGAATTGGTGCGTCGCGTGCAGGCTGGCGACAAATCTGCTTTCGACCTGTTGGTGCTCAAATATCAGCACAAGATAGCAAATCTGGTGAGCCGTTTTGTGCACGACAACGCTGAAGTACAGGACGTAACGCAGGAGGCTTTTATCAAAGCCTATCGCGGGCTTGCGAACTTTCGGGGCGACAGCGCGTTCTATACATGGCTGTATCGGATCGCGATTAACACCGCGAAGAATTATCTGACTTCCCGAGCCCGGCGAGCTGCCGAGAGTTCGGTGAACAGCGAGGAGGCGGAACACTACGAGTCGGCCAAATCGTTGCACGATGTCGCAGACCCGTATCGCGAGGCCGCGACAGTAGAGATTGGTGAGGTCATTCGCTCAACCATTGAGCGATTGCCCTACGAGTTGCAAACAGCAATTACGCTGAGAGAGTTGAAAGGCATGTCGTACGAGGAAATTGCCACTGTGATGGAGTGCCCGGTTGGCACGGTGCGTTCGCGAATTTTTCGCGCTCGCGAGGCAATTGATATCGAACTTCGGCCGTTACTTGACGAGACCGGTACATACTGAGCATCAACGAACGTGAAAAATTTTGAATACATATCGGCGATGGTAGACGAGGAGGTCGCAGACGGCTCCTCGGCGGTGGACGGTGTGCTTGGCGATGCCGAGGCACGCGGTGCATGGCAGCGCTACCATCTCGTGCGCGACGTTATCCAGAACGACTACAACCCGGCGTTGCCAACCAATTTTGCCGAGCTCGTCCGCGAGGAGATCGCTTTTGAGGCGCCGCTCAGTAACGTCGTATCTCTGCAGGCGGCACGGCCGCGAGCGGCGAATCCGGAGCACGCTGATCCCCGCCGCGCCAACGCAAGGCTCGGCATCTGGAAACCGGTTGCCGGCCTGGCGGTGGCTGCGTCGCTGATTGGCGGGACCTTACTATCCACCCAGCTACGCGACAGCGGTGCGCCGCAGACGCGGCCGACGCCGGTGGTCGAGAACCCAGAGCCACCAAAAACGTCGTCCGTCACCATGGTAGCCGAGCTTGCGCCCGGCACGCGCTGGCAGATGGAGGGCGAGGTCAGCGAAGACAACAGCGAGCGAATTGCGCGACTCAACTCACTGCTGACCAACCATCTTGAGGTTGCCAGTATGGGTAAGGTCCAGGGAATGGTGTTGCATTCCCGGGTAGTCGGATACGACGGGATGCAGCGTGACGGTGAATCAAACTAATCGGCGTCGCCTGCCTGTGAGGGTGGCAGCGAGCCGACCAGTGAGTCGTTATCGCGCGCTGGCCCTGTGGCTTATCTGTAGCCTGCCGCTCGCAGGGCAGGCCGGCCAGCTGGAGCGCGATTGGATCGAGCGGATGTCGATGGCCATGCAGGGGCTGAATTACATCGGCAGCTTTGTCTACATCCATGACTCCGACGTCGAGTCGATGAAGATTTACCACAGTCGAATCGGCACAGTCGAGTATGAACGCCTGATCTCAATGAATGGCGAGGCCCGCGAGATCATTCGCGACGAAGACAGCGTGACCTGCATCTGGCCCGGATCAAAATCGGTGATCGTCAGCAAGTCGGCGCCGCGAACTCCGTTTCCGAAGTTCGAACCCGGCCAGCTTGAGAAGCTGCGAGAGCACTATTCCTTCGAGAAGCGCCCCGAGCGCGATCGCGTGGCTGGCCGCTTCACGCGGGTGATCGACATCAAACCACTCGACGACTACCGTTATGGCTATCGTTTCTGGGTAGACGAGGAGACCGATTTACTGCTGCGATCCGTGATGTCGGACGAGCGCGGTAACGTCATCGAGCAGGTGCTGTTCACTGAAATCAGCTACCCGGAACACGTCTCGCTTGAGATGTTCCGCTCGTCCTTAAGTGGAGAGCGCTACCGCTGGGAGCGTGAGTCGTCATCGGATCCAATGCCTGAGACCAATCGCGAGTTACCCAGCGTGAAGGCAGTGGCGCTGCCGGCGGGCTTTGAATCTGTCTCCGACGTCATGGTCCCTGTGGTTGGCAGCGAATTGCCAGCGCGCAGAACCATGTATTCCGATGGGTTGGCATCACTGTCCGTGTACCTGAGCGGGATGGATGCCGAGTCCGAGAAATGGGCACTGATGGGTGGCTCATCGATGGGGGGCGTACATGCCTATGGCGTCAAGATCGGCGATCGCCACGTCACCGTTGTCGGTGAGGTACCGATGGCGACCGTCAAGATGATCGGTGAATCGATCAAGCTGGCTGACGCCTCACGGTGACCAGCCGCCTCGCCACCTTCAGTGCGCTTGAGCGCGATGCTCTGCGGCTGAAGGTGTCTGGAGGTGCCTGTGGCGAATGCGCCTCTGCAGGTTGCGGCAGTCGTCTGCTCAACCACCGCGATGCTCCGGCAGAGCTTGTTGTGCCGTTGGAAGCGGTCGGCGCCTTTCTACCTTCGGGGCTGGTCAATGGCGAATCACTGCGGATAGCGATAGCGCCGCGCAAGCTGGTGGCCATCAGCCTGGCGGTTTTTCTGCTCCCAATCCTCCTTATGCTACTATCATGTGTTACCTGCAGTGCGTTGTTGTCTCCGGATAACGGATCAATGACTCTTGCGGCGCTGGTTGGTTTACTGGCTGGCGGGCGACTCGCCGCGACGGTCGTCAAACGCATCATCGCAGGCGAAGATCGTGCATTGCTCAACATTGCCAGAGCCTCTGGCTAGGTTCGCTGGAGCGAGCTGCTCTTCTGTCACTCTAACCAGATTTCCAGGCCCGCGCCGCTCGGTCAACATGATCGCGTCGCGTGTTTGTCCGTTTCATCGAACGGGGATGAAAAGCGTGAACGCCATAGCTTACAACCTGCATAAATTTTTCTTTTCCTGCTTCATGACCATCGCGCTTGTTGCGGCCTGGCCGGCTGCGGCGCATGAGCGTCCGGACTTCACTGAGCTGGTTAAGCAAAATCACCAGTCGGTGGTCAACATCAGCACCACCAACAAAACCACACCCAATCGCCCGGGTGGACAGGAGATCCCCAATCTCGAGGACAGTCCGTTCGGCGAGTTTTTTCGAAAGTTTCTCGAACAACAGGGCGTGCCCGGTCCACGTGAACAACAATTTGACTCTGATTCGCTCGGCTCCGGCTTCATCATTTCCGAAGATGGCTACGTGTTGACCAACAACCACGTCGTCGAGGGTGCAGACGAGATCGTCGTGCGGCTGTTCGATCGCCGTCAATTTGTCGCGCGGCTGGTTGGCACCGATCCGCGCAGTGATGTCGCGGTGTTGAAAATCGACGCCAGTGACCTCCCGGCAGCTCGCATTGGGAAATCCAGCGAACTGCAGGTCGGTGAGTGGGTGCTGGCAATCGGCTCGCCATTCGGTTTCGATTTCTCGGTCACCGCCGGGATTGTCAGTGCGACGGGTCGCTCGCTGCCGCGGGAGAACTATGTGCCATTCATTCAGACTGATGTCGCGATCAATCCGGGGAATTCCGGCGGCCCGCTCTTCAACCTGAAAGGGGAAGTGGTCGGAATCAACTCACAGATTTACAGTCGGACAGGCGGTTTCATGGGCTTAAGCTTCAGCATCCCGATCGAAATGGCTGTCGATATTGCCGATCAACTCAAAGACAGCGGCAGGGTGTCGCGTGGATGGCTTGGCGTCATCATTCAGGAGGTGACACGTGAGTTGGCCGAATCCTTTTCAATGAGCACCGCGCACGGTGCACTGATTTCCCGCATTCTGCCTGAAAGTCCCGCCGCCTCGTCCGATTTGCAGGTCGGTGATATCATTGTGAAATTTAATGGTAGCAGAGTGGAGAAGTCCAGCTCTCTGCCGCCGCTGGTGGGTCGCGTGCGTGCCGGAGGTGAGGCCGAAGTGGAGGTGGTCAGAGGCGGGCAGCGCGAAACCATCATGATCACCATTGGCGAGTTGCCATCTCAGGCGGAGTTGTCGTCCGGAGGCGGCCAGGCCGAAAAGTCGACGATGAATACCAAGCTTGGCATTCGCGTGGAAACTGTCGATGACAAACAACGCGACGACCTCGATCTGACATCGGGTGGCGTGGTGGTTGCCGAGATTGTCGAAGGGCCGGCGCGTACTGCCGGTGTGCGCAAGGACGACGTGATCACCATGATCGACAACAATCAGATTGAATCGATCGACGATTTCAACAAAGTGGTAAAGTCTCTTGATTCAGGCGATTCGGTGGCCATTTTGGTGCAGCGTCCGCAGGGCCCGATATTCCTCGCCATGACCGTCGAGTAGTGGCTAGCTGTTCACGCCGCGCCCGTTTTGCCTGCCTGGCATTTCGGTCGTGGCCTGGTCGGCCACCTTTGACCGGCCTGCATCGAGAGAGGCATATTTTTGCAGGGCGGGTTTGCGTTGCAGACACACCTGTGGCGCGAGCGCCTGTCGCTCACCCTGAAAAGTTACTGTAGCAGTGCCAGCAATCGCGTGAACGAACACAAGCTGGTTTTGTACAGTCGCGAAGGATGTCATCTTTGTGAAGATATGCACGAGCAGTTGAACGAGCTTGCGCAATCGTTAAACTTCTCGTTCGTTGTTATCGATATTGATGAAACATCCGAGCTGCGTGAGCAGTATAATGATGCCGTCCCCCTGTTGCTCGCCGGTGACAGGGAAATCTGCCGCCACTTCCTCGATCTGAAGTCCCTTCAGGCCGCCATTGGGAATCCGCATCCGGTCTGATGAAGCAGTCAAACATAAGAAATTTTTCGATTATCGCCCACATCGATCACGGCAAGTCGACGATCGCCGACCGATTCATTCAGGTGTGCGGTGGCCTGTCGGAGCGAGAGATGTCAGAGCAGGTGCTCGACTCCATGGATCTGGAGCGCGAGCGCGGCATAACGATCAAGGCACAGGCCGTATCGCTCGACTACACCGCGAACGATGGTGAGACCTACCGGTTAAATTTTATTGATACGCCAGGCCACGTCGACTTCTCGTATGAAGTGTCGCGTTCACTGGCAGCTTGTGAGGGGGCGCTGTTGGTCGTAGACGCCTCGCAGGGTGTCGAGGCGCAGAGCGTCGCCAACTGCTACACGGCGATCGAGCAGGATCTGGAAGTCATTCCAGTACTGAACAAGATTGATCTGCCGGCAGCCGACCCGGATCGCGTGTGCGACGAGATCGAGGAGATCATCGGTATCGAAGCCCACGAGGCGGTGCACTGCAGCGCCAAAACCGGTGTCGGTATTGCGGATGTTCTGGAGCAATTGGTCCGCCAGATACCCCCCCCCGATGGCGACGCCGATGCCCCCGCGCAGGCGCTGATTATCGACTCCTGGTTCGATAACTTCGTCGGCGTTATCTCGCTGGTCAGGATCGTCAGTGGTTCGATCAAGAAGCGCGATAAAATCGTCATCATGTCGACAGGCCGCAGCTTCCAGGTCGATTCGCTCGGTGTGTTCTCGCCCAAACGCGTTGAGATGCCGGCACTGGAAACCGGTCAGGTCGGGTTTATCATCGCCGGCATAAAAGAGATCGACGCAGCTCGAGTCGGCGACACCATCACGCTCTCCAACGCACCGTGCGAGCAGCCACTGGAAGGTTTCAAGGAAGTGCAGCCGCGCGTTTTTGCCGGGCTGTTTCCCGTCAGCTCAGACGACTACGAACCGTTTCGCGACGCACTGCAAAAGCTCAAGCTCAACGATTCGGCACTGGCCTATGAACCAGAGACATCGGCGGCGCTCGGCTTTGGATTTCGCTGTGGGTTCCTTGGCATGCTGCACATGGAAATCGTCCAGGAGCGGCTCGAACGCGAGTACGACCTCGACCTCATCACCACCGCACCGACCGTGGTGTACGAGCTGCTCGATTCACAAGGCGAGGTTTCCTATATTCACAATCCGTCCCAGCTACCTGCGGCGAACAAGCTCGAAGAAATTCGCGAGCCGATCATCGAGGCCAACATTCTACTGCCACAGAATTACCTGGGCGATGTCATGACTCTCTGTATCGAGAAGCGCGGCGTGCAAAAGAATATGCAGTACCTGGGGCATCAGGTTTCGCTGACCTATGAATTGCCGCTCAGCGAAGTGGTGCTGGACTTTTTCGATCGACTGAAATCGGTCAGCCGCGGCTATGCCTCTTTCGACTACCGCTTCCTGCGATTTCAGACCTCTGACTTGATCAAACTCGATATTCTGATCAACGGTGAGACGGTTGATGCGCTGGCGGTGATCGTACACCGTGACAAAGCCCAGACGCGCGGCCGTGACCTCGCCAGCCGTATGAAAGATCTGATCCCGCGCCAGATGTTCGACGTCGCCGTTCAGGCGGCCATCGGCGCACACATCATTGCCCGCACCAACGTCAAGGCGTTGCGCAAAAACGTGACCGCC
>CAZYDV010000171.1:0-13205 GCA_964646405.1 uncultured Granulosicoccaceae bacterium
CGTTCAACCCCGCCGGTAGAGCAAGCCGCCAACGAGGCGATGCCGACCAAAACTGCCCAATGCAACAGGTTGCGTTTCACGGTAAATCCTCTTTATTTTCTATTCGTTTGTAATCGTTAGCGACGCATCGGACCCCAGGCCGGCGCCCGAACATCCTCGCCGTCTACACTGATCCGATAGCTGGTCTCTCCATCGACTGCCACTACTCCCAACACGTCCGATCCCTCGTCTTTGGTCGCGTACAGTATCAGTTGACCATTTGGCGAGAAGCTCGGCGATTCATCCAGCGAACCATCGGTCAGCACGCGCGTTACCCGCGATTCGAGGCTTTGCACGGCAATTCGGAAGTTGCCATCCTGCTCGTGAATAAACGCGAATGAGGAGCCGTCCGGCGATGCGCTGGCGCCGGCGTTGTATCTGCCTTCGAACGTCAATCGCCGCGCGGCATCGTTGCGATTGATGTCGTGCAGGTAGATCTGCGGCGAGCCACTGCGATTCGACGTAAACAGGATGCGACCGTTATCGAGCCATTCGGGCTCGGTTTCAATAGACGACACATTCGTTAACTGAGTCAGTCGCCCGGACGCGACATCGACCATGTAGATATCCGGACTACCACGATGGGACAGCGACATGGCGATGCGTTTGCCATCCGGTGACCAGGCAGGGGCGCCATTGGTGCCCTCAATCGAGACCAGCTTGCGTCGCTCGGCGGTGACCAGATCCTGCACCACGATCGCACTGCGGCCGGGAAACTCAAATGACACATAGGCCAGTCGACGACCGTCAACCGACCAGGCAGGCGACATAATCGGGCGGGCAATCTGCAGTACCCGGGTAATATTTTCACCATCGATATCGGCAATCGACAGCGCGAATTCCCGGTTCTTTCCAGAGCCTGTGGCAGAAACATAAGCGAACTGGGTATCAAACACGCCGCGGTCACCGGTCAGCTGTTCAAAGATCCGATCGGCGATCAGGTGCGCTGTACGGCGAATCTGGCTGCGCAGAATCGGGTAGTCGCAGCAATATCTTATCGTGCCATCGGCACTGGCTGGAAACGCCAGCAACTGGCGCTGTTTGACGATATCGATCAGCGCAAACTGCACACTCACTTCGCTGTTGCTGCCGGTTCGTACTTTGCCGACGATGACGTACTCAACGCCGGCGACGCGCCAATCGGAATACGACACCTCGGACGCTGTCGTCGGATTGCTGCGCATTTGGTCTCGATCCAGCGGGATGAACTTGCCACTGCGCTGCAAATCGTCACTGATGATCTGCGCTACATCCAGATCAGTATCCACACCCTCGATTGCAAACGGCACGATCGCAATCGGCGTGGCCGTTTGCACACCCGCACTCTTGTTGATTTCGATGCGCAGCGCTGCCTGCGCCACCGGCTGCATAAAGCCGATTGAGGCGGCGATCAGAATGAGCCAAAGCGATCGCACATGGCGCCAGCCAGCGATCGGTAGTTTATTTTCTGTCATGGGCGGAAAACAAACTCCAGTTGGTTGACGAAAAGCGCTCTGTGCGGCGCCTCGGGCAACGGTGAAGCCGCCCAGACCGCTTTCTCTACAGAGCGCACCAGCGCGGCCCCTCCGCTGCTACAACTGACCTGATTGACAGTCAGAATCTCGCCTTTGCGGTTCTGTCTCACCTTGATCACACACTCAATCCCGGTACCTGAACGCAGCCCCTGTGGCGTATTCCAGCGGCTGCCGATGGCCTGCTGGATCTGCTGAATCCAGCGTGCCTTGTGGGGCGCCAGAATACGCGCGCGCTCGGCGGCCTTGGCCTCGCGCGCCGCCCGAATACGTGCCTTTTTCGCCTCGCGCTCGCGCTGTGCACGCTCCTCGGCCAGCAGCTCTTGCTGGCGCTGTTCCGCCAGGCGCTTAAGCTCGGCCTCTTCGGCCAGCCGCTGCTCTTCTTCCAGCCGCAGGCGCTCCTCTTCTTCCAGCCGCAGGCGCTCCTCTTCTTCCAGACGAAGACGCTCGGCCTCAGCCTCAGCCAGTTCACGCGCCCGGCGCTCTTCTTCCTGCCGTTGCAACTCCTGTTGGCGACGGGCCTCTTCCTCAGCCAGACGTTGCGCCTCTTCTTCTGCCAGCCGACGCTGCTCAGCTTCACGCTCCTGACGTTGTCTCTCAAGTTCAGCCTCCTGCTGCAGTCGCGCCTGCTCAGCCAATCGTTCGCGCTCTCCGCGTTCTTCCTCAAGCCGGCGAGCCTCAGCCTCTGCGGCGAGCCGTTCCTGCTCGAGACGTTCGGCCTCTGCACGCTGGCGCTCTTCTTCAAGTCGCTGCCGCTCGGCCTGCTCGGCTGCCAGTCTTTGTTGTTCAGCCGCCGCTTCTGCCACGCGACGCTCCTCTTCGAGCCGCAGGCGCTCGGCCTCCTGTTCGGCCAGGCGACGCTGCTCTGCCTCGAATTCCAGTCTCCTGCGCTCCTCTTCGGCCTCCTGCCGCAAACGTGCTGCTTCCAGCAAGCGCTCTTGCTCAGCTTCCTCTGCCAGGCGCCGCTGCTCAGCCTCGAATTCAAGCCGTTTGCGCTCTTCTTCAGCCGCCTGCCTGAGACGCGCCTCTTCCAGCAACCGACGTTGCTCGGCCTCCTCAGCCATACGCTGTTGTTCGGCTTCCTCTGCCAGCCGTTGTTGTTCCGCTTCCTCTGCCAGCCGCTGTTGCTCAGCTTCCTCTGCCAGCCGTTGTTGCTCAGCCTCCTCTGCCAGCCGTTGTTGCTCAGCCTCCTCTGCCAGCCGTTGTTGCTCAGCTTCCTCTGCCAGCCGCTGTTGCTCAACCTCCTCTGCCAGCCGCTGTTGCTCGGCTTCCTCTGCCAGCCGCTGTTGCTCAGCCTCCTCTGCCAGCCGCTGTTGCTCGGCTTCCTCTGTCAGCCGCTGTTGCTCGGCTTTCTCTGTCAGACGCTGTTGTTCAGCCTCAGCGTCGAGCCGCTGCTGCTCGGCGTCCTGCTCGTTCAGGCGATCGATCTCCGCGAGCACCTCTGGACTATTGACCAATACTGCCTGGATCGGTTCGAATTCACCGCCTTCCGAGCCACTGTCGAGGGTGATTTCCCGATCGACGACGGTGACCAGAAACACTGCCAGCACGACGTGTCCCAGCAGGGACACGACCATACCGAGCGGATAGCGTCGCAGTAATTCAAACATGGCGCGCAGTCCGGCTCAGAGCGGAGGATCGCTCATTAACTGGACCTTTCTGGCGCCGGCGCTCTGCAGTGCCACCATGCCCTCCATGACCTGTCGATAGACAACGTTTTCGTCCGCATTGACCAGCACGGCTCTGCCAGGTTCAGCGGACAGAATGCGTGCGACCAGTTGCCTGGCGGTGTCTTTGTCGATCGGACTATCGGGCTGGTCACCCACGTTCACGTACCAGACTCCGGTACTGGTGATCGTCAGAATAACCGGCTCGGCCGAAGCGCCGGGCTCGACCGCTTTCGCCTCTGTGTTGGGCAGATCGACCTCGACGCCCGTTTTCAATAACGGCGCGGTCACCATGAAGATCACCAGCAGTACCAGCATCACGTCGATGTAGGGCACGACGTTGATTTCCGCCATCAGCGCGCGTTTTTGACGCTGGGCGCGATGCCGGGCCATCAGCGTGCCGAGTTACTGTTGCGACGAAGGATCTGGCGCTGCAGTACCGCTGCAAACTCTTCCATGAAGTTGTCATAGCGATTGAGCAAGCGATCTGATTTGTTGCTCAACCGGTTGTAGGCGACCACGGCAGGGATCGCGGCGAACAGACCGATCGCGGTGGCGATCAGCGCCTCTGCGATACCGGGTGCGACCATGGCAAGCGTTGCCTGCTGCACGTCGGCCAGTGCGGTAAACGAATTCATGATCCCCCAGACCGTGCCAAACAGCCCCACATACGGCGCGGTGGAACCTACTGTGGCGAGAAAGGCCAGGTGTTGCTCGACCGCATCAGTCTCGCGCGAGAGCGCAATTTTCATCGCCCGGTATGAACCTTCGACGACGGTTTCGCTATCGGAGGTCTGCTTGACAAGCCGTGCAAACTCGGAAAAACCGCGCTCGAACACATGCTCCATACCGGATAGCCCTTCCTCGCGCGCGCGAAGGCTCTGATACATGGCGTTTGCATCGGCACCGCTCCAAAATTCGTTTTCGAATTCGGTGGCCGAACGCGTGGCGCGAGACAACTGCCGGCTCTTGGAGTAAATCAGACCCCAGGAAATGACCGATGCTACCACCAGCACCAGAATGACAACCTTGACAACCGGCCCTGCGGTCAGCACCAGTTGCCAGAACGATAGATCTGAATTCAACGGTCAAGCACCATTTTCAAGTTATGCGGTATCGCACAGGGTTTACGGGTATCAGCATCCAGACAGGCGACCATCACTGAACCCGTTGTCAGCAGCTCACCGCGCTCGCGACAGTCACCCGCGGCAGAGTCCTCGGCGCTCGGTTTTGAACGCCAGCACGCCTGACTGAACAACAGACTGGCTCGTCTGACTCGCTCCACCTTTGCCGTGACTGTCAAACAGTCATCGAGCCCGGCGGGCAAGAGGTATTCGATGCTGGCCTTGCTCACGACAAACATTCGTCGCGCCTCGCGCAGCAACTGTGACTGGTCGATACCGGCCTGTCGCAAATAGTCTGTTCGCGCGCGCTCCATGAATTTCAGATAGTTGGCGTAGTAGACCACGCCTCCCAGATCGGTATCTTCATAGTAGACACGAATGTTGATGGAAAAATCGGCCGACAAAGCTCTTCACCCTGCTGTAGATCTGCAGTGCCACAAAAAATTGGCACTGAGCGCGTGTCCAGGACAGCGTGCAAAGCATCCACCTATGATGCTAATCGAAGCACTGGCGTTCGCTCAATTACGTTACTGAATTGTTGTAGCGGCTTAGGCGTCCGACTCAAATAGCGGCATCGGCTCTACCGGCGACAATCCCAAATGCTGCCAGGCGGCACGGGTGACAGTGCGGCCACGCGGGGTTCGCATCAGCAGCCCCTGTTGTATGAGGTAGGGTTCGATCACGTCTTCTATGGTGCCGGTCTCTTCGCCGATGGCAGCGCCGAGGTTGTCGACGCCGACAGGGCCCCCTTCGAATTTTTCGATCACGGCGAACAGCAGGCGGCGATCCATGCTGTCGAGGCCAAGCTTGTCAACGTGCAGCATCTGCAGGGCGGCATCAGCGATGGCGCGATCGATCAAACCGTCGCCCTTGACCTGGGCGTAGTCGCGCACACGACGCAACAGGCGGTTGGCGATTCGTGGCGTGCCGCGCGAACGACGTGCCACCTCCATCGCGCCATCATCGGTGATTTGCACGCCGAGTAAACCCGCCGAACGGGTGACAATATGCGCCAGATCAGCCGGTTGATAAAACTCCAGACGCTGCACGATACCGAAGCGATCGCGCAGCGGTGATGTCAGCAAGCCAGCGCGTGTAGTGGCGCCAACAAGCGTAAACGGTGGCAGATCAATTTTGATCGAACGCGCCGCCGGCCCCTCGCCGATCATGATGTCGAGCTGAAAATCCTCCATCGCCGGATATAACACCTCTTCGATGGCCGGGCTCAGGCGATGGATTTCGTCGATGAAGAGTACGTCGTTTTTTTCAAGGTTGGTCAGCAGTGCTGCCAGATCACCCGCGCGTTCGATCACAGGCCCGGAGGTGTGACGGATACTGACGTTGAGTTCATTCGAGACAATATTGGCAAGCGTAGTCTTGCCGAGACCGGGCGGCCCGAAGATCAACAGATGATCGAGCGATTCTTCGCGCGAACGCGCCGCACTGATGAAGATCTGCATCTGCTCGCTGACCGCGGGTTGGCCACGATAGTCGGCCAGGGTCTGCGGACGCATCGCGCGTTCCTGCACATCTTCAACCGATGCACTCCCGGTGACGAGTCGGTCATCGTCGTTCATTGAGTGACCGCCCGCAGCGCACTGCGCACAATTTCCTCGACCGAATCGCCATCATGTCCCTTGACCATTTTGCGCGCCTCGGCATTTTTAAAACCCAGCGCCTCAAGGGCGGCAACGGCCTGCGCCGCATTGCCACCTGCGCTCGATGCTCTGGGTTGAGGCAAACTGATCCCACCGGCGTCGGTGGTGGCGAGCTTGGCGACCCGATCCTGCATCTCGACAATCAGCCGCTCGGCTTTTTTCTTGCCGATGCCGGGCAACCGCGTGAGCGTGGTGACATCCTGATTGGCCACGCACTCGGACAGTTCATCCGCCGACAGTCCCGACAATATCGTGATGGCCATTTTTGCACCCACTCCGGTGACCTTGATCAACTCGCGAAACATCGCACGTTGCGGGAGTGTTGTAAACCCATACAGTAGTTGTGCGTCTTCGCGCACCACCAGGTGCGTGTGCAAAACCACCTGTTGACCGATCGCCGGCAACTCAAAAAACACCGGCAAAGGCGCTTCGATTTCGTAGCCCACACCGCCACAATCAATGAGCAGCCACGGCGGCTCACTGGTGATCAACAGACCGGCAATTCTGCCAATCACGGCACCGAACTCCAGCGCCGATTGCGCCTGCGTCCACCACCGGCACTGACCGCGACACTGCCAAGCCCGCGCGAGTGAGCATGACACAGCGCGACCGCCAGGCCATCGGCCGCATCGGGACCGGGCGTCTCCTTGAGTGACAGTAAAATCGCAATCATGCTCTGCATCTGGGCCTTGTCTGCTGCGCCGTAGCCGGCCACGGCCTGTTTGATACTGCGCGGTGTGTATTCATAGACTGGCAGATCGCGCTGCACCGCCGCGCAAATCGCCGCACCGCGCGCCTGACCAAGCTTTAGCGCCGACATCGGGTTCTTGGCGACAAACACTTCTTCAATCCCTACCTCGGCCGGCTGCCATTGATCGATCACCGCGCCCACTTCGCGAATCACACAACCTAGTTTTTCTGGCAAGCTAGCCCCTTTAATTCGGATACTGCCGTTTGCGACGTGAAAATCGCGTACGCCGTCGGTGCGGATCACACCGTAGCCGGTGACCACCGAGCCGGGATCGATGCCCAGTACCAGTTTCATTTGTGGTGCGTCTACGGGCTACTCCCCGTCCATGGCTTCGGCCGGAATATCGGCGTTGGTATAAACGTTCTGAACGTCGTCCAGCTCTTCAATGATATCCAGGAGCTTCATCAGTTTGACGCCCTGCTCGACATCGACCGCCACTTCGGTTTCAGCGCGCATGGTGACCTCGGCCATGTCTGGCTCGAAGCCGGCAGAGCCCATCGCATCTTTGACGTCGACGAAATTTTCTTCCGTTGTGATCACCTCAAATGATCCGGCACCGGTATCGATAACATCGTCTGCACCGGCCTCCAATGCCGCTTCCATCAGCGTGTCTTCATCGGCCACTTCGCCGAAGCTCAACACGCCGAGCTTGTTAAACATGTAGGCGACCGAGCCGTCGGTACCCATGTTGCCGCCATACTTGGTAAACGCATGGCGTACCTCGGCCACGGTTCGATTGCGGTTGTCGGTGAGGGTGTCGACCATGATCGCAACCCCGCCCGTGCCGTAGCCCTCATAGCGAATCTCTTCGTAGTCGACACCATCCAGCTCTCCGGCCCCTTTTTTAACGGCGCGATCGATAGTGTCCTTGGGCATATTGCCGCCCAGCGCTTTGTCGATGGCCAGTCGCAGGCGCGGATTGGCCCCCGGATCTGAACCACCCATTCGCGCAGCCACGGTAATTTCCCGAATCAACCGGGTAAAGAGTTTGCCTCGTTTGGCATCCTGGGCCTTTTTACGATGCTGAATGTTGGCCCATTTACTGTGCCCAGCCATGAATCATTTCTCTCGTGTTGTTCGGGATTGGCGCGACCCGACCGGCCCGCTGCATACCGCCATTGTAACTGCTATCGCAGGGCCTGGCGGCGGCGCAAACCTTTAAATGCCAAGCTTCGGTGCGACAAACGATTCCAGCGCTGCACGATTGCTCCACGACCAGACCCGATCGCGGGCCTGCTCGAATGGCTTCCAGCAGTATTCACTGTGCTCGGTCTCGGACAGCGTGACCGGCAAGCGCTCGGCCAATGGGCACAGGAAAGCGTGTTCGGTGTTGTACCGCACGCCGACAGGATACTTGTGCTGCCAGGCGGGTTTGATTTCAAATCGGTACGAATGCGCACAGTCGATCAGATCGCAACCGGTCAGCCCGGTTTCCTCGGCAAGCTCTCTGACCGCCGCTTCCGCCGCCGTCTCGCCGTGTTCGAGACTGCCGGTGACCGATTGCCAGAATACCGGATGGCGGCGATGCAACAACAGCACCTCGCCTGCCAGGGTGTACACCACCACCAGCACCGATTCCGGTCGCCGCAGACGCGGGCGATCGGCGTCGGTTGCCGTCACGATGGTTTCAGGCTTTGGCTTCAGTGCTGCGCGCGCGCAGACCGAGTTCACGCATCTGCCGGTTCGACACCTCACCCGGCGCGTTGGTCAGCAGACAGCTTGCCGACTGGGTTTTCGGGAACGCCATGACGTCGCGGATGGTCGCGGCACCGGCGATCAGCATCACCAGGCGATCGACGCCAAAGGCGATACCGCCATGCGGCGGCGCGCCGTAGCGCAGTGCATTGAGCAGAAATCCGAATTTGTCCTCGGCCTCCTGCTCGCCGATACCCAACAGCTTGAGTACGGATTCCTGCATTTGCCGGTTGTGAATACGAATCGACCCACCGCCAATTTCAGAACCGTTTAAGACCATATCGTAGGCGCGCGACAGCGCATTGCCGGGATCGGCCGCCAGGGCATCGATATCGGTCGTGCTGGGTGCAGTGAACGGATGGTGCATTGCCGCCCAGCGCTTGTCGCGAGCGTCCCATTCAAACATCGGAAAATCGACAACCCACAGCGGCTGCCAGCCCTCTTTTATCAGCCCGTGATCCTGGCCGATCTTGACCCGCAGTGCGCCAAGCGAATCGCTGACGACATTGCCGGCACCGGCACCGAAGAAAATTAAGTCGCCATCGGTGGCGCCCGTTCGCTCAATGATGGTGGCCAGCACATCATCTGGCAGGTGGTTGACAATGGGCGATTGCAGCCCGTCCCGACCGGCGGCAACGTCGTTGCACTTGATGTAGGCGAGCCCGCGCGCGCCATAACGCCCGACGAATTCGGTCAGATTGTCGATCATCTTGCGAGTTAGCTTGTTGCCATCTGGCAAGCGCAGAGCCGCGACCCGACCGTTGGGGTCGGCGGCAGGTTCAGCAAACACCTTGAAGGCCACATCGCCCATCAAGTCCGACAACTCAACCAGTTCCAGATCGATGCGCAGGTCGGGCTTGTCCGAGCCAAAACGCTGCATCGCCTCGGCATAGGGCATACGCGGAAACGGATTCGGCAGCTCGATCTCCAGCAGCGACTTGAACAGCGCGCGCATCATGTTCTCAGTGATCGACATGATGTCGTCTTCCTCGACAAAGCTCATCTCGATATCGAGCTGCGAGAACTCCGGCTGGCGATCGGCGCGCAGATCTTCATCGCGAAAACAGCGGGCAAACTGATAGTAACGATCCATGCCGCTCATCATCAGTATCTGTTTGAACAACTGCGGCGATTGCGGCAGCGCAAAAAATTCCCCCTGATGCGTGCGACTGGGTACCAGATAGTCACGCGCGCCCTCCGGGGTCGCCCGCGTGAGGATGGGTGTTTCAACATCCAGAAAACCGTTGCCGTCGAGGTATTCGCGCAAATGTCGGGTGATGGCTGAACGCATGCGCATGCGTTGCTGCATCACAGGACGGCGCAGATCAACATAGCGATACCGCATGCGGGTCTCTTCCTGTACGTCTTCATCGTCGATCTGAAACGGTGGCGTCTCGGCGGCATTCAACACCTCAAGCTGCTTGGCCAGCACTTCGACTTCGCCGCTCGGCAACTCCGGATTGATCGTACCCTCGGGACGGCGGCGCACACGACCGGTGATCTTCAGCACGTATTCATTGCGCACCTGTTCGGCGATCGCGAAGATTTCCGGCGTGTCCGGATCGACGACAATCTGCAGCACACCCTCGCGATCGCGCAGATCAATAAAAATGACACCACCGTGGTCGCGGCGGCTATGGACCCAGCCACAGACAGTGACTTCCTGATCGATGAAAGCGGCGTCAACCGTTCCACTATATTGCGATCGCATCAAAATGCAGTTTCCGAATTATGTTGCAAGCGATAAAAGGGCGCAGATAGTACGTGCTGATGGCCAATCGCGCAATTACCGGCCCGCTCGCGCCGCCCGCTTGCGCCGGGCTTTTTTGCGGCATGAGCGGGTGAAATAGTGAACATGTACGGCAAAGCCTGTCAGCGGCACTGCTACACTCAAGCGTTTACGCTCACCACCCATTCTCCCCCGGAAACCAGTCCAGATGAAGCAATATGATGTCTACGGAATCGGCAATGCGCTTGTCGACCTCGAATTCCAGATCGGCGACGACACACTGGCGTCGCTGGGTGTCGACAAAGGCCTGATGACACTTATAGAAGAGGATAGACATCACGAGCTCGTCCGGCAACTGGCCGGTATCGATCACAAAAAGGCATCCGGCGGCTCCGCGGCCAATTCTGTCATCGCGCTGGCCCAGCTCGGCGGCAGCGGCTACTACAGTTGCAAGGTGGCCGACGACGACTTTGGCGACTTCTACCTGCAGGACATGCGTGCCTGCAACGTCGACACCAATCTGGACAACCAGCAACGCCAGAGCGGACACACCGGCAAATGCCTGGTACTGGTCACCCCGGACGCCGACCGCACCATGAACACCTACCTTGGCATCACGGTAAATCTGTCGGAGGCTGAAGTCGATGAGGCGGCGATCGAGCGGGCCGAGTACGCCTACATGGAGGGTTATCTGGTCGCCAGCGACACGGCGCGCGCCGCGGCGGTAAAAACACGCGAAATCGCCGAGCGCGCGAATGTCAAAACTGTGCTGACCCTGTCAGATCCGAATATGGTCAACTTCTTCAAGGATGGCCTGCTGGAAATGGCGGGATCAAACCTCGATCTGTTGTTCTGCAATGAGGCCGAGGCGATGCTGATGACCGACACCGATACTGCCGCCGCCGCCGCCGACAAGCTCAGACAGCTGGCAAAACAATTTGCCATCACGCTGGGACCGGCGGGATCGCTGATCTATGACGGCAAAGAGACCTTCACTGTCCCGACCGACAAAGTAGACGTAATCGACACCAATGGCGCTGGTGACATGTATGCCGGCGCCTTTTTGTACGGCCTCACTCACGGTATGGACTATCGAGCGGCATCGGTACTGGCCAATCGAGCGGCCTCCACCATCGTCACCTGGTTCGGCCCGCGTTTGCCGGCCGAACGAACCCGCGCTCTGCTCGACGCCTGATCTCGCTTCCTGCCCCCTCGACTGACGGGCCGGCGCACCAGCCGGCCCCGTCCACAGGCTGTGCTCACATCGTTAAAAAGTGCCAACTGCCGACTCGGGCAGTGCACAAATAAAATGCGCGGTCAAATTGATCGCCATCTCGCCGCTAGCCCTGTTAACCGAGCATTTATTACCACACGGCGGCCCTTTTTCGCTGATACTGCGCGAGCAAGTTGCCGACCATTGAGTGTACGCATGGATGCGACACTGTCAGGAGCTAACGATGAGTCAAGGCAACCATGCCTCCCACGACACGCAAGCGAACTTCGAACTCGTGACAGTCGACGATCAGCAGGACCGCCAGCGAACCAGAGCTTATCTGGCCGATCAACCTGAACTGGTGCGCAATTATTACGCGCTGGTTCCGTTCGAGGATGTCAGTCAGCGCGAACCTGACGCACTCGGCCGAGCTGCCCTGTCGCACTGGAACTTCGCTGCCATGCGACCCAGCGGTGACAGCCTGATCCGGATTTTTGAACCGCTCGACGCTGAGCACGGCTGGTCGCTGGATCGCACCGTTATCGAGATTGTGACCGACGATCGCCCGTTTCTGGTCCGCTCGATCGCACTGGCAGTGGGTGCCAGCGGATTGAATATCCAGCAATTCATCCACCCGATCTTTCACGTCGCCAGAGACGAGCGTGGTGCGATGGATCAATCGTCTGACGACCGCCGCCGCAGTCAGGCCGAGTCCTACATGCAGATTCACCTCGACCGCGTCGCCAACGGAAACCAGCAACTGTTCCTGATGACCGAGATCTCACGGATCATCGAAGACATCAATCTGATCTGCGCCGACTGGGAGGGTATGAAAAGCGCGTCCAGCCAGGCCGCCAAGCGCCTGCAGATGTCGGCAATTGACGATTTCACCACCGCTGAGTCGTGCGATTTCATCGAGTGGATCCAGCAGTTTCACTTCACGTTTTTTGGCTACTGCGAAATCGCAGAACAAAGTGGTAAAACGGCACTGATTCCCGGCACCGGCCAGGGCATTTTTCGCCACGACGACGCCTTCGAACGCCTGCTCAAACACATCCCCGTCGAGGAGCTGGCGAGCAACGAAAACGAGACGTTCAGCTACACCAAATCGACCGATCGATCACCACTGCTGCGCCCCTCGCCGATGGATATCATCTGCCTCAAGCGCGTCGACACGAACGGCGTGGTCAGCGGAAACTGCGTGATTGCCGGGTTTTTTACCTCTCGCGTTGCCAGCACCAATATCGAATCGATCCCGCTGTTGCGTCACAAGGCGCTCAAGATCGTCGCACGCTCCGGCATCAACCCGGGCGCCCACGACGGCAAGGTACTGATCAACACGCTGGAAACCTTCCCACGCGACACCTTACTGCTGGCCGATGTCGATACCGTCTACCGGATCGCGCGCGGCATCATGGGCCTGTATCACCACCCGCGGGTGCGACTGTTTGGCGTGCAGGACCGTTTCCAACGTTTCTCGACGTGCTTTGTCTATGTGCCGAGTGAAGTCTATTCGCGCGAGATCCGTATTCGCATTCAGGACATCCTGCAGGACTCGCTGCAAGCCGATGCGGTCGAGTTCGAGGCGTCGTTTTCTTCTGACAACACGCTGGCGCGAATGAATTTCTTTTTACGCACCGGCAGCCACGCCGGCGTCCCTGCCGACTTCGCAGCCCTCGAGCAGCGCATCGTCGAAGCCACTCAGCAGTGGGATGACAACCTGCGTGGCGCGCTGGCGAAAACGGCGGGTGTCGGGCAATCGCAGCTGGCCACCAGCGCGATGGAGCTTATTCGCGCGATCCCCGAATCCTACAAAGC
>CAZYDV010000172.1:0-13179 GCA_964646405.1 uncultured Granulosicoccaceae bacterium
GTCCAGCACCCACATCACGTCGCTGGTTGTCGGTATATAGGTCCCACGTAAAATATAGTCGGCCTGGTTGAGCTCAACCGATGACGTCACGACGATGGACACCGTACCCGGGCTGGATTCGGTGATCTGAACTGCGTTGATGTTTGCAAGGTTCTCGAGCACGGTCGTATCGATACCGATCGCATCGGCACTGGCACAACTGGCACTGTTGCTATTGGTGAACAGGCACATTTCTACCGATTTTCTGATCTGCCCGGCCGTGGTGATAATCTCGACAAACTTTGCACGCTTGCTGTACACCACATACTGCGGAACACCTATCATCGAAAGGATGCCAATGATGGCTATCACAATCATCAATTCGATCAACGTAAATCCACTACTACTGGTTGCTTTCTTACTGGAGATTTTGGCCACGCCGAACCGATTCCATTTTTTTGATTTCCCATACAACGCACAGGCGTCGCCGCCATTTGCACGCGTACTGACGGGCTGCCCGCCTCCGCGGGACGCGACCGAACGCACGGCTTCCTGCACTCGCATTGATCGGCAACTACCGGAATAAACTTGAGGTTTGCAAGACCGGTCACAGATCGAGACCAGCAATCGTTAAAGTTCACCGTATCGATGCAACAAATTTCAGGTGGTGCGGAAATTGCCACGCGGTTGCGTTGAAGTCCGCGTACAGAATCAGGTGTCAACGGTCGATATCTGGCTGTCAACGTTCAACCACATCTTATGGCCAAGCCCACTCATCCCCTTCGACAGCTCGTGCGCAATTTGCCTCTGGCGGTGCTGCTCGGCACACTTTCGTGGGTGCTGATGCAGGTCACTCCGTTGATTGCCAATCAACTGAATGTCGACTGGTTGAGACCCGAATTAGCTGCCGACATTCGCGCCCACGCAGATCTCGCCTGGCTGGCGGGTGTGGCCTGGCTTTGCTACGGCTTTTGGTCAACAAAATACGCCACCGCCAATCGAATCCACAGCATTCACTGGGAGAAGTTCGAGCAACTCGTGGCGGACGTCTACCGACGCAATGGTTATCGGGTGGTGGTGCGCGGCAAATCGGGTGCTGACGGCGGAGTCGATTTTCGCGCCATGCGACGGGGCAAACAGTACATCGTGCAGTGCAAACGCTGGAGTAAGCGAGTCGGCGTGCCTGTGGTGCGGGAGATGGCCGGGCTGCTGGCCAGTGAGCGTCGCGTCAGTGGGGTGATCATCGTAACCAACAACGATTTTACCCGCGAGGCCATCGCTTTCGCCGAAGGTAAAGCGATCCAACTCGTCAACGGCGTTGAGCTGCAACGCATGATGCGCGCTCGCCGATATTAGTAGAGCGCCGCAAACGCTAGCCGCCGTTTTCCAGATGCGCGCGCAATAGTGCGACGCGTTGATCATCGGGCTTGAACATCATCACCGCTTCGATCATGCGCGCGGCCTGATCAAACTCCCGGTTTTCCACATGCCTGACGATGGAATGGGCAAATCGATCGGACAGCGCCTGCACGCGTGCATCCTGCATGGCAGCCTCTCTGTCAGCACCGCGCAACGATGAAAGGCCCGTGATCAACCGCTGCTGGTCACTGGCGCTCAGGGGTTCACGATCGAGTAATTCGGCCAGCCGTGAAAAAGGTACCGGGGCGGCCTGCTGTAAGCGGTTTTGCAATCTGGCCGCCTTGCTGTCAAGCGCGGCAAGCGGTGCCACTGCCTCACTGATCTGGCGACTAAAACGCGCGTTACCGGCAACCAGTGGCGAACCGCTGAGTCGTTCCAACTGCGTGGTCACCGCAGACAAACCCTGCTGCGCACGCGCTGAGTCAGGGTCGATTTCAATAGCCTGGGCATAGACATTGGCAAGCGCACGCAATTCGTCTAACTCGTCTTTCAGCCGATCGTGCGGGCTGATAATGCCGGGCGCGGTCGACGGCCGCGGCAACTGCGCAATCGCGGTCGCTGAAAGTGGATCCGGCAGACTTGTCGACTGGTTCTGCAAGTACCACCAGCCGCCGCCACCCAGTGCAAGCAACAACACGGCAGCGCCGGCAAGCGGCACGGCCGACGATTTCTTTTCCGGCAGCGATGGCTGCGCCGCCGGTTCGCTTACAGCGCGCTCGCCGCCATTCCGACTGACCGGCTTTACCCGGGTGTACTCGTCATCGTCTTCGGCTTCCCGTGCAGGCGCTCTAGTCGGAGCGACGGCGGCTGACGGTACGGCCACCTGGTGCAGTACGGTCGGTTCATCGGCATCGAACATTTCGCGCCACTGCGACAACGACTGAGGACGGTCGTCGGGCTTTAACATCATTGCGCAATCAATCGCCGACAGAAAAACCGGTGAATATCCGGACAGGCCCATCTCGCCCAGAGGTTTGAGCGGATCGGGTTTGCCGGCCAGCAGTCCAGCACTGCGATTGAGCGCGTCAACGGATCGTTTGCCCGTTATGCCGTGATAAACCGAAGCGGCAAACGAGTAGATATCAGTCCACGGCCCCTGCTCACCGAAGTTGGAGCTGTATTGTTCCAGAGGTGTGTATCCCTGACTCACGAGCGTCGTCATTTCGCCAGTGTCCTGCTGTGAGGTCTGGCGCGCCGAGCCAAAATCAATCAGTACCGGGCTGCCATCGCTGCGCAGATAGATATTCGGCGGTTTAATATCCCGATGAATAAAACCGGCGTCGTGAATGTCCTGTAGTCCATCCATGACCGGAAACAGCAGAGCTTCATAGAACGCCTGATCCAGCGTATCGCGCCGACTTGAAATCAGCCTCGACAGGCTGTCACCGTGCTCATATTCCATCACCATGTAAGCAGTGTTATGACTCTCGAACACGGTCTGCACCTGCACCACGTTGCGGTGCCGGAATTTGGCCAGTGTTCTGGCCTCATTCAGAAAGCTCGACAGGCCCCAGTCGTAGTTCTCGCCATGCTCGCCGGTCAACGGCGCGACGGTGAAATCTTTGTTGCGGTAGGCAAAGATCGTTGGCAGATACTCCTTGATAGCCACTTTGCGTTTGAGATTGGTGTCTGTCGCCAGATAGGTGATTCCAAAACCACCCTGCCCCAGTATTTCCTCAATCTCGTACCACAGCAACAGATGGCCGATCGGCAGCGGCCGCGCCGCCATTATCTGAGTACTGTCATCAGCCATGATTAAAACGATTTCCTGTTGCCAAAATCAATCCTCAGCGCCGCGATTGATCCAGTTGATTAATGTACTGATGTTGCGCTGGCCTGCGTCATTATTCATGAACACGGCACCACCTGCGTGATAACCCCCAATGGCCGATTCGGCAATCGCATCAATTCGCGCGGCACCATTGGTGGGTTTTCGCAGCAACAAGCTGTCCAACGGGCTTGTGAGATCCACCCGTGTCAGCAGATTGCGGTATCGCAGACTTGCGATGTTCGCATCAATTGCCGCGTCGCAGGCATCCGGATACACCACTGGCAAAGCAGGGTTGAGCGGAGTCTGCGGGTTATGACACGAGCTGCAATTGGCCTGGATGGTGTCATTGACACCGCCGCTTGCGCAAAAATCCGCGACCAGTGGCTCGGTCTGATTCAGCGCGATAGTGACACTTTGCTCGCAGGCAGCACCGGTTTGGCAGCTCACCTGGCGGTTGCTGACCCGCAATGTCACCGTGTACTCGGCCTCCGGCGATGCAGGCAGCATGATTTCGGCCTGACTGCCATTGGCGACGATACTCGCGCTGGCCGGTGTAACCGACCACTCGAACGTGTCGGCAAATGCACTGCCGCTACCGTTGACCAGAATCGAACTGACACTCGCGGCTTCCACCAGTGGTGCGGCAATGCTGGCGACCGGTCGACCCGGCCGGATCACCGCCTCGTTCTGCACTCTATCGGACAAGCCGAGCGCACTGGCAAAAGACACCGGTTCTTTCAAATCCCAAAACTCGCGATAGTTCCAGAGCCCAAGTGGCATCAAACCCTGATCAAACATCAGGTGATCGATTCGGGCGGAAAAATTCTGCATCGCTGCGGCAGAGGTAAACGCCACTGAATCATTCACCTCGCTGCCCTGCAACGCGTGACAGGTATGACAGTGGGGCCCAATGAAATTGGTGTAGAGATCGGCGGGCTGGCTCGCCCAGTCGAGTGGTGTATGAGTCGAATCAAAGCTTGAGCCATCCGCCAGTCGCCCCTCGAGCAACGCGATGGCAAACGTCGGATCCCAATAGCCGGTACTCGCGGCCGATCGGGCTGCCAGAAATTGCTCGTGCTCACGATAACTTGCCAGCACCGCCTCGTTAATCGCACGCAGTCCCGCTTCGTTGTCTTCACGGCGAAAGCCCGCAGTGTCAGAGAATTGCAGCGTTTGGGTCTCGATCGTCTGTAACTGCGCCTGCACGTCGCCAGGCAACTCGTTGTGCAGAGTTGGCTCCAGACCGAGCGCGCCATCTGCGCCGCGATTGACGACGGTGGTGCCGCGCCCGCCGTGACAGGTCAGGCAGGATGTCGGCATCGGTTGTACACCGCGCTGATCGAGGTCGGCGCGCCGCTGACGCGCACCGGCGTCGAGACGTCCATCACCGGCAAAGTTATAGAACTTCGCGAACTTGCGATCGGCCAGTGCCAGACAGCTTGCAGAGGTAGCGTCGGCGACGCACTCGGGATGATTATCAACCACGCTGCTGGACGGTTCGCCGGCACCATAGGGGTAGGTGCTGAATTCAATCGCATTGACGCCGAACTGCCAGTGGACATCGCCTTCGATCAGTGCCTCCAGATTGAGCGGACCGTAGGGCAGCCCCTCGATCGAATCGACAGCGAAATTACGGACAAAAATCGCGACCTGGCCACTGTCCTCGCCCAGACGCGTATGGCGCATGTGCATGTCGCGCCCATAGCCCAGATCCTTGGTATCGCGGAACATGACGTTGGTCGAGACGACGCGGCACTGCGCGGTTATCGGCATCTGCGGTACGCAACAGTTTTCAACGGCATCACAGGCGGGTGCGACCAGCTCGTCGCCACTTGATACCAGGAATCCGTTGGCTACTTTCCAGTCGTCGAGCGTGGTGCGCGTGGCATCCGGATCGATCGTGTTGTAGTAGGCGGCTGGAAAGTCGTTGAAGTTGTCGATCTCTCCGTCGGCCACACCACTGGCGGGCACCCCAGGCTCAACATTTAAATACTGGATAAAGCGATCCGGGTCTGGGGTGTCGACGAAGTCGGCGACATCCGGATCGACACCGTCGGTGCCATCGCCACCGCGGCAGGCGCTCAATGCGATGGCCGACAGCGCAATCACTGCCAGCGCGCGCCTGGACCGACCGGTGGGCATTGTGTTGAAACCATTCATAATCGTGTCTCCCTGTCCGGCCGCTCAGAATGCGTAACGCGCTGAGATGGTTACAAGATTTCGGTCGTAGCTGATGTCTTCGTCAGCCTCCGTGTGAACATAGCGATAGCCGATATCGGCCGAAATTTGTGGCGACACCTCAATGTTGGCACCGAGCTGGACAATCACGGACGAGGCGTCCAGCAAATAGGCGAACCGGCGTTCGTCAAATCCACCAAACGCGTTGTCCGGCTCGATCGCGTTAGCCGTGTTGACAATGGCAAGCGTTGGCGTGGCCGTCGAGACTTCATCACCAAACACAAAGCTCAGGCCACTGCGCAGGGTCACGCGTTCGGACGGGGCGAAATTTGCGGTGGCGAAAAACTGCCCTTTGTTGGTATCGAACACTTCTGTTCTGGCCTGCCGCACATCGATTCGGGCACCGACGGTGAAATCGAAAAACGGCATCGGCTGCCAATTGCCAGAAGCCGAGAGCGCGAGCATGGCCGCATCGCGAATATCGGTTTCAGAGTCGGTATATCCAAGTTCCCAGCGCACGGCGAACAATGGCTGGGCGGGCAGATCCTCGTTTTCGCGGAAGTATTCAACGCCTACCAGATAGACCGATTCGCCCAACTCGGAGATGTCGAAATTGCCCTCGATCGATGCACGCGCGTCGAATTCAAAACTCGACGCGTCATCGATCGGGATCGAGTTCAGATGGACGGTTACACCAGCTCGTACGGCGCTGGTGCTTTCGATATCGCTATCAAATTGCGCTTTGGCCGGGTTGGAATCGGCAATGAACGCCACTTCCGCCGACGAGATTTCGACGGCAGCTATCGGGTAGTTTCCGGCCAGCAGAAAAGCGACCCACAAACACCGAACGATCGGTCTATTTCTCATCCGAACTTCCTCACTCCCTGTTGACTTGAAATTCGTCGCCCCGCCCGGGGCTGGATTGGCAAAGCGGTATTGGCAGCCTGTCTGCCAGCGGCACTACATCCCATGCGCAGCAGGCGATACCGGTGTCAAATGTACCACATTCGCAACACAACAATCGGCGTCAATCGCCGAGCGTTACCCGTACCCGCACCCCATCAGAGGGTAGACCATGGTGCGATTCTGCGGCGACCGCGAACACACTTTGGGAGCCGCCGCCGCAAGCGTCCCACTGTCGTGCCTTTGCCGCCGCGATGCAACCGTATTTGCTGACACTCGACGCGGTATTTTTACCAGCACCGTGGCCACAGTGCGAGGGCCGCCGATGTGGCATCGGCGATCGAATGCGATATCGGCATTTCAGATCAAGCGCGCCGGTTCCAATCAGGGGCAATTCGCGGTAGGGTACCAATGTCTTTTTGGATTGGCAGATCAACTGTCCTGACCAGGGGATTTTCTTCCTAAGAATTCGCATGGAAAAGCGCCTGATCGGCAACACGACCCCACCCTCCATCCGGACATATCCCTTCGTCGGCACTCACTGACAGTCGAGACTGATATCGTGAAAAAAACATCCATTCTCAGCGCACTGAGCGCAGCTATGTTAATCGCGTCTGGATCAGCACACCCGATCATGCTGGGTGATATCAAAGTCACATCGGCGATTCATACACCGCTGCGCGCAGAGCTCGATCTGCATTCACTGGCAGCATCCGGCCTGTCCGTCCATCTGACGCCTTCTGACATCATCACCAGCGATGGGCTGCAACGCGTCTATGACGATCTACAGCCGATGGTCAAACACAATGGTTACGATGGCCCGAGCGTGCGCATTGACAGTCAGGCACCCGTCTCGGAGGAACGCCTGAGCTTTTTCATCTCTGCGGCGTCTTCGACCGGCGCCCGCAAGACGCGCGAGTACATCGTTGAACTAGGCGATAGCTCGGCGGATGGCTCTGTCGAGGACGGTGGCGTGCACCTGGATCTGCTGCACGAGGTCTACCTGCACGAAGTCGACCGCTCGCGGCTGGATCCTGACATTCTGATCAGCTCGGATCGCTATGCGTTATCTGAAAAATACGCCATGGGCGTGCCGGTGGAGATACCGGACGATCTGCTGTCCGCAGACGAGATGCAACTGGCGGAGGCGCGGCGAGCACAGATGCAGGCAAGCCACGCAAACACAGAAGAAGCCGACGTCGTCGTGGTGATGAGTGAAGTAGTGGATATAACGGAAATTGCACAGGTGCTGCACACCACCGAAACCCCGCAAAACGGTGTTGCCATCACCCTGCCTTCGCAGTAGATGATGGCACAGGGTCTTGCCGTATCGCGTGTCTAACGCGACCGTTTAGGGTCGATTACAGGTTTCAGGCGTCTCCGAGTGAACGCCTGACAGCGCCCTGCTCCGATCTGCCGGACGAATTATAGAGATCGGCGCTGCCACGCCGAATGGCCGACTTCAGCACCCGCGAGGACAGCCCAACCACCTTGATGCGCTGGTTGGCAAGCGTCCGGTTCTCCTCGTTCAGGCGATTGCAGTGCCGCGCCAGCTCGGCCAGCCGGCCGCCGGCTGCAGACGGATTGGCACCCTGCATTTCCTTTGGTAGAGGTCGCTGTGAGATGGCAGCCAGCAAGCGGGATTTCTCTTCAACGATGTCAGTCAGCGACGACGGTGCGGGCCCGCGCAGACAGGTCTGCTCGCGTTCCAGCAAGCTGAGCAGTGCTCGCAGATCAGCCTCAAGCTCGGCCCAGCCAGCGACGGCGGCACTCACGAATCACCCTCTTTTTGGCATGGCTGGCAATAATTATCGATAGAAATCCATAACATCAAATTCATTCCTTTTACTACTGCATCACCTGCACCGTGTGGGCGCGAGTCACGATCGCCTGCAGAACCCGTTTTGAACTGTTGTTTCTCACCTGTATGACCTGCCCCTGCCGTCCGTCGGCCAGCGCTGTGCCCTGGGTATTGACCGCTACCCCGCTGCCACCCGCCTCAATCTGGACCAGATCTCCCCGCTTCACCAACGACGGATGAGATAACAGATTGGCATTGACCACGGTCCCGACCGGCAGACTGCGCGTCGCCAGCATACCGACGCTGTCGTCGATATCGCCCAGGTAGCCGGCGCGCAGCGTCATCACGTCCCGCCGCTCCATCGTCAGCATGTCTTGCTGTAATCGCTCGCCCTTGCGCAACTGCCGTTGCAACACCGCGACCGGCTTATAGTGGCGAACCGTGGCCTGCAGAAACAACTTCCACGGGATGCCCCCTTCGCATTGCACGCCCACCGATATATGCCGGCTATGCTTGCGATCAAAGGGCCAGAATACCTGCAGGGGCTGATCGCAGCGCGCCAGTCGCCGGCGCGAGTCCGGTGCAGCCACCTTGACTTGCAATTCCCCGGGCTCGCTGTCAGGCGGGGACTGAAACTCCTGTTCAATGAATACCGCAACCGCTTGCATGATGCTCTCGTGCGTCTGCTGTTCCTGCCCCACAACCGCTCCGCTGAATACCAGCAAAGCCAGTGCGGACACCCAGCGCGGACTCAGCCGCATTTTTGTCGATTGGTTCATGCGCAGTTTCATTGCAAGCGCAGTGCCTGTGACGCACATCACACTCGCTTTCTGTCAGCTGGCAGGGCAAACGGGGTGCGCCCCAACCCTGCCAATCCACACCGGCATCGCTGTCAGATGCCCATATCAGCCCCGGCTATCACGGGGCTGGACGGCCAATCTGGCGACTGCCGAGTAGATCAAACTGATTATTTTCATACGGTTGCATTATTTTTTTAAACTTTTTTCTTAAGTAAATGCGACAGCCGTCCGAAAACGACTGAGACAGGGTCGACTTTTTGCCGCAGTTGCGTGACCTGATCGAACTTCTACACGGAGAAATATTCATCCATGGCGTTGAATCTGGACAACTATCTGGCGACTCACACTCAGGCTGTCTCGCTGCGCGCGCATCGCGCCCAGCTACTGGCCTCGAATCTCGCCAATGGCGACACCCCTAACTACAAGGCGCGCGATTTCGACTTCGCAACCGCGATGAAACAGTTGAATGGCGAGCACGCCGCCGCCATGCGCCCGACCCACCGCAGGCACATTGGCGCCCACGGGGTCGAGCGCGTCAGCCTGGGTTATCGCGTGCCCACGCAATCCTCGCTCGATGGCAACACCGTCGAATCAGACCTTGAGGGCGCCAGATTCGCCGAGAACGCACTGCGCTATCAGGCGAGCCTGCAAATGCTCAATTCAAGGATCACTGGTTTGATCAAGGTGATTCGCGGTGAATAGTCGCGATCGACTCACGACTGTTGCCACAGTCCCAACACTACCGCCAAAAACTAACGGGCCAGAGTCATGACGGAAATATCGAGTGATTTAATCAGTCAGTTCCAACAACCTGCCAGCACCGAATCGCGCCCACGCGATGAACTGGGCCAGAGTGAGTTCATGGAGCTCATGCTGACCCAAATGCGCTTTCAGGATCCGTTCAAACCCATGGAAAACGGAGATTTTATCGCACAGATGGCGCAGTTCAGTTCGGTGGCGGGTATCGATGATATGCGCGCCTCACTCGATACTTTCGTCAGCAACAATGCGGCCACTCAGGCACTTCAATCGGCAACCCTGCTCGATCGGCAGGTACTGATTGAGAGCAATACCGCGCAACCATCCGAGAGTGGAACGCTCGACTTTGAATTCGCGCTGCCTGCATCCAGCGGTGCGGTGACGGTCACCATCACCGACGCGCAGGGTGAACTGGTTGAAAAGCTGAACCTCGGCCCCCTGGGTCACGGCGATCACGGCCATCGCTACGCGCTGCCGGAAGAGTACACCTCCGATGCCAGTAACCCTTTTCCGGTATTCAGGGTTGATGTTGAATCGATCGACTCAGAAGGCATCGCGGTAGCAACGCCGGTCTACACCGCTGCCACCATCGACTCGGTGCGTCTGAGCCAGGGTGGCACGGCTGCCGTGCTGGGCACTTCCGACGGCCGCGAATTCAGTGTGACTGACGTGCGTAAATTTTTCTAGATCAAAGACAAGGAAGCAATCAACATGACTTTTGAAATCGCTCTCACCGGATTGAAAGCAGCCAGTGCTGATCTGGAAATCATTTCAAACAACATCGCCAACGCCGCCACCATCGGTTTCAAACGCTCCGGCATTACGTTTGGCGACGTCTATAGCAGTACCCACCTGGGCTCTACCGGCAATGCCACCGGACAGGGCGTGCGGGTAACCAATATTTCACAGGAATTTGCCCAGGGAGATGTGACGTATACGGAAAATCAACTGGACATGTCGATCGCCGGATCGGGGTTTTTTCGCCTCAACGACAATGGCTCTATCGTCTATTCCAGAGCGGGCAGTTTCTCGCTTGATCGCGAGGGATTCATTGTCAATGGCCTGGGTCACCGATTGACCGGCTTTCCTGCAGATGAACAGGGAAGAATAACGCCGATCTCTGCAGACCTCAGACTCAACGCGATCGATTCATCGCCGAATCAGACCAGCGATATGAATCTGCAGATCAATCTGGATTCCAAGTCGCTGATTCCAGAACCGTTCGATCCGGAAAACGTCGAGACCTACAATAACTCGACCTCCGTGACAGTGTATGACTCACTCGGATCATCGTTTCTGTCGACGCTTTATTTTCGCAAAACCGGTGACAGCACCTGGAATGTGCACACGTATATTGGCGATGAGGAGATCGGCACACCGGGAGGCGATGCACTGGAATTCAATAGCGATGGCATGCTCGATACCATCAACGGTAATCCCGCCTCGCAGGGTTATGACACCAGCTATGTCAGATCGGCAGATTCTCCCGATATGCAGATCGACATCAACGTAACGTTCGAGGGCAGCACCCAATACGACAGCACCTTCAGTGTCACCAGTGTCAATCAAAATGGCTACAACGCCGGCCGATTGAATGACTTCGATATCAGCACCGACGGCGTCATCTACGGCCAGTACTCCAACGGTCAATCGCGGGAGCTCGGCCAGCTCACACTGACTGATTTTCGCAACCCCACGGGCTTGCAGCAAGTGGGCAATACTGGCTGGATCGAAACTTTCGGATCCGGTGTGGCGACGACAGGCACACCCGGTACCGCGTCTCTGGGCATGATTCAATCCAGCTCGCTCGAGGAGTCGAACATTGATTTGACGCAGGAGCTTGTCAAGATGATTGCGACCCAACGAAACTTTCAGGCCAACGCCCAGGTGATCAGCGCGAGCGATACGTTGACGCAGACAGTAATCAATATCCGCCGCTGATCCGGCCCATCGCGGTAAGTTTGGGCTGATCGCCAGGCCGCCGCTGCGGTTGGCACAGTCCATTGACCTGCAACGTTTAATCACCACTGGCACAGCCGCATCATGCGGCTGCGGCGCCATCTACCTGAACCACTTTGGAGTATTCAATAGTGAACAACGCACTTTGGGCTGCAAAATCCGGCCTCGACGCACAACAAAGCCGTATGGCTGTCATCTCAAACAACCTCGCCAACGTCAACACCGCGGGTTTCAAACGCGATCGCGCCGTATTCGAAGACTTGCTTTATCAGAAAGTCCGACAACCTGGTGGACAGACGGCCCAGGATGCCGAATTGCCCAGCGGTCTTGCTATTGGTACCGGTGTGAGGTTGGCAGCGACACAAAAAATACACAGCCAGGGTGGCCTGCAGGTGACCGAGAACGCACTGGATCTGGCGATCGAGGGGCGTGGTTTTTTTGAAGTACAAATGCCCGATGGCGGCATTGGATACACTCGCGATGGCAGCTTTCAGCTCAGCGCAGAAGGCCAGATGGTCAACGCCAATGGCTACGCACTGGCCGCGGGCATCACCGTACCGGCCAACGCCACCAGTATTACGATCGGCCGCGATGGCACTGTCTCGGCACAGTTGGCAGGATCTACCGCGCTGAGTCAACTGGGCACCATTCAGTTGGCAGATTTCGTCAACCCCAGTGGTCTGGAGCCCGTTGGCACCAACCTCTTTCGCGAATCTGCCGCCAGCGGGGCGGCGATTCAGGGTACCCCTGGACAAGCCGGTATCGGCCAGTTGATGCAGGGCTCGATCGAGTCGTCCAACGTCAATATCGTAGAAGAGTTGATCAGCATGATCGAAACCCAGCGCGCCTACGAACTCAACTCTAAAGCCATCTCTACCACTGACGGCATGCTGCAGTTTGCCAACAACAACATATAAGCGGGTGATACCAGTGCGGCTAACTGCAAGAATTTACGCGCCACTGATCTGTGCATTGCTATCGAGCGGCTGTGCACCCCAGGTGGTTTACCGCGACCCGCTGCCATTGCCGGTACCCGAGTTCGCAACAACCGAGGCACCCAATGGCGCGATCTATCAGGCCGGCAACGGGGTCTTGTTGTTTGAGGACATCAAGGCCCGCAAGGCGGGTGATCTGATCACCGTCATTCTCGATGAGCAGACAGTCGCATCAAAGTCCGCGAGCACCTCGTCCAGCAAAGATACCTCGGTCGACATTCCCACCCCTACGCTACTGGGCAGCACCGCCACGCTGCAGGGAAGAGCGGCGAGCACCAGCATTAACTCGGGCAATACGTTCTCTGGCGGTGGTGACAGCAGCCAGAGCAACAGCCTGAGCGGCAACATCACCGTGACCGTGGTCGATGTGATGGCCAATGGCAACCTGGTGGTCAGCGGCAAGAAAATGCTGACATTAAACCAGGGCCGAGAGCTTGTGAGTATCAGCGGCGTGGTCAGACCGATAGACCTGTCGGCAGACAATCGCATTGTATCGAGCAAAATCGCGCAGGCAGAAATCACATACAGCGGTAGCGGCATGATCGCCGATAGCAATCGTGCCGGCTGGCTGGCGCGCGTGCTGAACGGAAAACTATGGCCCTTTTAACTAATAAC
>CAZYDV010000173.1:0-12978 GCA_964646405.1 uncultured Granulosicoccaceae bacterium
GCCCAAAGCCCAAAGCAAAGGCATTGGAAGCCTGCTGATAAAGACCTGCATCGAGCAGTTGCGTGCACGTGATGAGTATACGGTGTTGGTCTACGGCTATCCCGCATACTATGGCAGATTCGGCTTTGAAGTCACGACAACAGATCAGTTCAAGCCTCCCTAACCGTTTTTGATCCTGCCTGGCGTATCTGGCCACGCTTTTTCTCGGTCCGTGAAGGGCACTGGCGCCTGACCAGACGCCAGTACCCATAGTCAGCAGTCCTTTCTAAGAGGTGAGGTTGTAGGCGCGCTCACCGTGAGCGACCAGGTCCAGACCCATCTCTTCCTCTTCTTCCGAGACGCGCAGTGGCGTGATCAGCTTGGTCACGAAGACAATGGCTGTAGTCATCACGATCGTGAAGATACCGACCACAACCAGCCCACCCAGTTGTTCGGTTGCGCCAGCGTGGCCAAACACCACCAGCATCACGATGCCGAACATGCCGCCGACGCCGTGAACGGCAAAGACGTCCAGCGTATCGTCGATGTTCATCGTGTTCTTCACCACACCACAGGCGACCTGGCACAACACACCCGCTACCGAGCCGATGATCAGCGCCTGCACCGGATCAACCGAACCCGACGCCGGTGTGATCGATGCGAGGCCTGCGATGGTGCCTGTAACCATGCCAATCAACGAGGCCTTACCGTGTCTGATGCGCTCCCACAGGATCCAGGTCAGCGATGCTGCCGCTGCAGAAATATGGGTGACGGTCAGTGCCATCGCCGCACCGCCGTCGGCAGCCAGTTGCGAGCCACCGTTAAAACCAAACCAGCCCACCCAAAGCATCGCCGCCCCGATCATCACCATGCCCGGGTTATGCGGCGGTGTGGTTTTCTCTTTACGACTGCCCAGAAACGCTGCCAGCACCAGTGCCGCAAGGCCCGCCGTCTGGTGCACCACGATACCGCCGGCAAAGTCGTTCACGCCGTTTTCGAACAATGACCACTCGGCACCTGCCAGCAGACCACCGCCCCAGATCCAGTGCGCCACGGGCGCGTAGCAAAGCAGCATCCAAAGGCTGGAGAAGATCAGTACAAAGCCGAAGCTGATGCGCTCCACATAGGCGCCGACGATAAGCGCCGGCGTGATGATCGCAAACGTCATTTGAAAAGCGAAGAACAATACTTCAGGGATCGTCCCCGAAACCGTATCGGCGTCAATGCCGTTCAGGAAAGCCTTTCCAAGCCCGCCCCAGTAGGCATTGCCGTCGCCAAACGCGATCGAATAGCCGACGGCGAGCCAGAGAATGCTCATCAGACAGGCGATCGCAAAACAATGCATCAATACGCTTAACACATTGCGTGAACGCACCAGGCCACCGTAAAACAATGCGAGCCCCGGCAACGTCATGAAAAGCACCAGCGCTGTCGCCACAATTATCCAGGCGGTATCTGCACCAACCATTTTTGCCCCTTCCAAGTATGAATCGCCGGCACTAAACCGGCTTGTTTTGTATGGATAAGTCGATTCTGAGTCGCGGACCTTACCAAACCAAAAGGTGATTACCAGTGGATTTTTAGCACCAAAATGGGTCGCAACCTGCACCATATTTGTGCAAATTGACGACTTCTGCCACCTGAGCAGGTGAATGTTCCACCAGCAACCACACGATGCCAGCCAGGACTCCACAGACCGGCCACAGAAGGAATTCTGGCGCTATAGATGGCGCACTAGAACGGTGCGTCCGGTTGGAAAAAAATTGTCCATAAATATGACAGGACCATGAAGTGCGGCAAATATCGACCTCCAATGAACGCGCCCCACGCAACCAGATTGCGACAATACAAGACGGTCTTCAATCACACCTGAGTGTCCACTCCCTTCAGACAACGGCTACCAGGAAACCCGACGCGTAAGCGAGGCGAACCTCACCAAGCGAGGTGAATGTCCCACATCCATGTGCGGCTACCACCTTACCTTGCATGCGCAAACAGCCGGATACCGTATACCGGAGCAAGTCCGGCATGACGCTAACAAGGAACGACGACGTAGTGGCAACCAGACCACGGAAACGAAAAGAACACTCTCAATCGCGAATCAGCTCCCCCCTCTGCAACCTACGGCTACCAGGAAACCCGACGCGTAAGCGAGGCAAACCTCACCAGGCGAGGCGAGTGCCCCACCTCCAATGCCGCTACCACCTTACCTTGCATGCGCAAGCAGCCCGATACCGTGTACCGGAGCAAGTCCGGCATTACGTAAGCACGGCATGACCGCGTGCAGCCACGCACCGACCTGACTATTCCCCGGCGAGTTCAAGCAGCTTGTTATCCACATAGTCCATCCGCCTGACCAGCCACTCACGGATGTACGATGGTTGCCCCAGTTCCGGTTGGCCTGCCCCATCGTTGCCGGTTTGCGGCCAGCGATCGAGATTTCGCTCGCGAGGGCTCTTGCCTGCACTACCCGCGGCTCTGTCGAGTTGCTCAGCGTAACCTGCAAATCTGGCCGTCACAGCATCAACCGATAACAGCGTGTCACGCAATTCCTGCCAGCGCGCCAGTGCCATGTCATAGAAACCAATGGAAGGATTCTGGCCGATTCGAACCAGCAAGTAGTTCTTGTCGAACTGAAACGAGCGATCCGAGGTATCGTCCTCACCGCCGAGGTAAGTCATACCGAAAGTGGCATCGTAGTCCCATGGGACAAAAAACCATTTCGACCCCTGATTGCGCGCCAGATAATAGTTTTTCCACAAAGCATCACGATTCGCCGTAGCCAGCGTGATCAACCAGTAGTCCACCAGCGATTCCAGATTGACGATATCGCCGACAGTGGCCGCAAATTCCGCATCGGGTGTTTCGTTGACCCAGGCGATCAATTCATCGAGTGCATCGACGTAGATGATGTCGTCCTCATCGGGATACTTCTGCTCAAAGCCGATCGCCGAATCCGCCGTCAGATCAGCCTGGTTGAGTTGCGCCTTGTACAGCACCGAGCCATTGGCGGGATCGTCGAAGTCCACCAGATCCCAGCGCTCTCCCAACTCATCTTCCGGCACATCGATCTTTTCCAGCGACAACAACTTGCGATCGACGCGCTCGTGCATCATGTACACACCGTGATAGCGAGAATTGAGAATCAACTCTGACAGCCCTCCCGCCACGGTAGATTGCCCCTGTTGCACACCTTCCTGATCGAGGTAGGCAAAGGGCTGCATTTCGCGGTAGAGATCGTAGGTTACCAGGTTGCGGGCAAACGACTGATCACGATACGCCGCATCGGCAATCCAGTCATCGTCATTGCGCAAGCCCAGCAACTGGATGTTCTGGCCGTCTTCAGATTCGGGCTCGCGAAACTCAAGACCAAACGGTTTTTTATCGAACAATTGAGCGGACACACCACGATACTCGATACCCAGATTGATCAACCCGCTGTCGATGTTTCGATCGCCATCGGCCCACCGCGCAACACCCGGTAACTTGGGCTCATCGACGATTTCTTCCGCAACTACCTGCAATATCGGCAGATTGGTAATGACAACGTCAAAGCTCCAGACGTCGACAGCATTGCGGGTGACCAGCAGAGTCAAGCGATCACCGTGCTGCACACTGGCACCAAAAACAGCGCCTGAGTCGACACTTGTCCCATCGATATTGACGTGATAACCAGCCGTCGAGTGCAGATAACTGAATACACCGCTCATATCGCGTGCAGCGCGGTACTGTTCACCGAGTGACAGAAACAATCGGTTGCCTGGCGCATCCAGTACCAGGGGCTTTCCACCCCAGCTCAACTGCATCTGATCGACCGACTCTATTGCACTGCCGGCGTTTGTCGCCACCAATGTGAAAGTGACCGAATCGGTAAACACACCAGACGTGGCACTTACGGTAATGTCAAAGGTGCCGGCACTCTCGGGCTGCAGACTCAGACGGGCAGTGCCATCTCCGTTGTCTATTAACGTAGCGAAAGCCGGTAGCGCCGATCCATCAAACGATACCGCCGTCGGCTCCGATCCCGCCAGTTGAATTTGCACCGAACGTTGTTCGCCCACATCCATTGAGATATTAGCGATTGCGGCCAATTCGAACGGTATGTCAATCGACGTAAGATCATTCGCTGCCCCCGGCGTTGGCTGGCCAAAATACACACCACCTCCATCGCTGTCCAACCCATACGACACGTTATCGTACTGTTGCGGAAATTCGGGGGCGTACTGGCAAACTGCCTGACCACTAGGATCAAATACCCCCAGGTACTCGCCCCCCTTACTCAGCTTGAAGTTCGTGTGCGATGGCGGCCCTTGTTGGTTGTCTCCGCTGGCAAAGACAACCAGGTATTCATCTGCCCCCAGTGTGCCTGCATTAAAACACCAGCCCGTTGGATCCGTTTCATCGTCACTCAGACACCATCCCGCCAACGACAGTGGAGTGTCTGCGGAATTATGTAGCTCTATCCAGTCTGGATACGCATTGTTCTCATCGGCAATCACTTCCTGATCGGCCGCCATAAACTCCGTAATGCAAAGGCTCGGTGGTACTTGCGTTTCAACTGGATCGCCAACCGTAATCAGAAACCATTCGCTGTTATCGAACCACTGATTGGCCGCGATAATCGTCGCACCAAATACACCGGTGGCACTGGCCGCTATGTCGAGCGTCAGCACACCATTCTGATACGAACCAAGCTCGACAAATTCCGGCAACTCGGAGCCACTGAAATCAATGGAATCGGATGGCACCCCGCTGATCGAGATACTGAGTTGTCGATTTTCTCCCGCCTGCATCTCTACATCGTCCACTGCCGCGATTTGAATCGGACTGACCACTGAGGCATCCTGATTGGTCGCACCGGGCGTTGGCTGGCTGAAATACGCACCCGCTCCAGCGGCGTCTGTGCCATACGACAGCAGATCGTACTGCTGCGGATACTCCGGTGCGAAAGCACATACTTCCTCGCCAGATGGATTGAATATCCCCAAATACTCACCCCCTTTGCCGAGTTTGAAGTTGGTGTGGAAATTCGGTGATTGACGATCCTTGTCACTGGCAAACACCACTTGATAACCCTTGCCCGGTATTGACCCGGAATCAAAACACCACTGCCCAGGCTCATCGGCATCGTCTGTCAGACACCAGCCGGCCAGCGACACCGCACTGTTGCCCGGGTTGTATAGCTCGATCCAGTCCGGATAATCCTGATCCTCATCGGCGATCACCTCCTGATCGGCCGCCTGAAATTCGCTGATGCAGATCGCACCGGCGATCGGCTCAACTCCGAGTTCAACCGTGATCGTTATTCGTTCTGATCCGGATTTCTCCGAATCACTTGCGATCAACTCAAACTCGTACAAACCTGTCTGGGTAAAATTCAGCACCGAGGTTGCATTGCCTGCAGCATCCAGTGTCACGCCTGGCAATGTCACAGCCGGCCCCGCACGCTGCTCCCAGCGGGCGCTTAGTACGCCGCCCAGTGGGCGGCCATCATCCACGACGCTCACAGCGACTACGGCGTTGTCTGACAAGACGATTGTCTGATCTGACGCGAGCGCCACCTGCGGCGCGGCATTCGTGTTTGGAACAGCCGACTCCGCCTGACCGGCCAGTGTCTCTACTTCGGCTAATGACAGTACGCTGCCAAACACGCGCACCTCATCCAGACAGCCACTGAAATTTCGTTGCCCCTGCATTGAGCCGATTCGCCACTGCCCGCCCTGTGAATAGTTGATCGCATTTGTTGCCGCAGCACTGGCGATCAATACACCATCTACGTGAATTGAAAAACCGTTTGCCGGATCATAGCTGCCTGTCACGTGATGCCACTGTCCGTCGTACAGACCCTCGGCACCGATCTCAAGCTTGCCCCGTAGCTGTGCGGTGGTGGCTTGTACATCCGGCCAGGTATTGCCATCCCAGATATACATCACCAGCGTGCCATCGCGCTTTATGTACAACCCCGCGCTGTCGCCAAAGCTGCCTATCCACCCCCATTTCTCTACCTCCGCAACCGGTTTTATCCACGCTGCGATCGATACCGAAGACGGGTTGTCTACCGCGCCACTGGCAGCAGAAATGTCCTCGCCCTGCGTACCACCCAGGCACACACCACCCTGTTGCCGACCCGTTGCCCAGAATGCTTGCGACAGAACACCGGCGCTGTCGAATCGACTCGCATCGTGCGCACTTAGCCCACTGCCATCATCCAGTGGCCAGTAGCCGACTAGTGGTGACTGAATGGGATTGTCGAAAATCAGTTCGGCTGGATGCTCATTGCTTTGATCCAGACTCGCCGCCCAGAATGCCTGCCACGGCTGCAACATCGAGTTACTGTTCAGCGATTGATAGTCCACGCCGTCGTAGTGAAAGAGTGTCTCGAACATCTGACCGGCCGACTCAGCCTCAATGGGCGTACAGCCCACGCGACAGGGTCCGCTTTCGGCGACGATGCGGGCGTCGCCATAGCGTTGCGCGAATTCATACGGGTAACCCAACAGATTCAAGCCCATCTCCGTCTCGGCGCCCAGCAGCTCAATACCAAAGCAAGAGCCGGCACAAGCTTCGATCGATTGATCCGGAGTAACCTGGCTGTTATGCGGCAACGGGATCTCAACATCCGGACCCGAGGTGATTATCCAGTACCCGCGCCCCTGCTCCAGTGGCTCATCCAGCGAGGCGGTTTGATAGTCGCCTGAGTCAAGGAGCTTAAAGACCGACCAGCCGCTGCCATAGTCGCTGTCAACAAGGTAATTGCGCGTCAACGCCCGCAGTGTGATGCCCTGCAGGTCTCGCGGCGGTGATATTTGCGCCCACTCATCGTGCTTCAGAGACAGACTCCCGGCTGAGGCGGGAGTTATCCACAGCAACGGCAACACCAGTACAACGATACCCGCAAACACCGAAATTCGAATTTTCATACCGACACACTGCCTGTCATTGCGCACGATTGATAAAACCCGATCGCCCGACACGCGCGGTTTCCAATCCGCACATTTGGTACAGCCCGTACCATCGATCACAAATCGCCAGACTATCCAGGTGCATCCAGGATGCCGGATCATATCAACATTACAGACGAGAAACATTACTGCTATGGGACCAATACCATTTGACACCCGCAGCAACAACCGTCGCACCAGATTTTAGGGCCCATCTGCATTCCAGTACCGAATGCCTCAGCCACGCCCGCAGAGCACCCAGACTAGCCGCGGCAGATACCAACGCTTCCTGGAAGTCGTCGCAGCGCGCTACCTGTAAACATCACAGCCCGTCGGTGACGTTGTAAACTGGCCTCCCGCCTCAACACAGTTGCCCATGAATAATCCCGTCTACGCCATCGGCGACATCCACGGCGAGCTGGAAATGCTAGAGGACGCTATTGCCAAAATATCAACCGACGGCGGGGACGATGCCACAGTGGTATTTGTTGGTGACTATGTCGATCGCGGCGCGCGCAGCCGTGAAGTGATTGACTATCTGATCAATGGTTTGTCAGCGGGTAAAAACTGGATCTGCCTGCTTGGCAACCACGATCGAATGTTTTCAATGTTTCTGGAAGAATCTCCTCGCCGCGATCCCCGTCTGCGGATCGAATATAGCTGGCTGCACGAACGACTGGGTGGCTGGCAGACGTTGCTGTCGTACAGCGTCGATATCGAGGCCACACCGTCGGTCGTTCATCAACAGGCGAGAGCCGCAGTGCCGGCAGCTCATATCGAGTTTCTCACCTCTTTAAAATACTCACACCAAACCGACGATTTTCTGTTCGTACACGCCGGTATTCGTCCGGGCGTTCCGATTGCAGAACAACTCGATGAAGACCTGATCTGGATCAGGCAGGAATTTCTGGAAGATACCCGGGAACATCCATTGGTTGTAGTGCATGGCCATACGCCCGTGCCACAAGCCAGACACTATGGCAATCGGGTGGCCCTGGACACCGGCGCCGGCTATGGCAGACAACTGACCACGGCAGTATTTGAAGGCAGTAGCTGCTGGCTACTGACCGATACCGGGCGCACACCCTTGTTGCCAGAACCGCTGGATGCGAATTAAGCACACAAGAGCAGCCCCGATGTGCCCATTGCAGAGGCCGCTGGCCACAGAAATCGAGATCGAATCGCATTGGATGTTCGGCAACCTTGCCATTGCAGCCAACCACTTAATCTTGGCCATCGTTAGCTGATTTGTGAGTGCATCTGGCCTGAGCGTTCGACAGACTGGATCAAGCAGGGCGTTTTTTTGGATCAGTCAATCATGTACTTGATTGCGATGACATTGAACTAAAACCCATCAAGCCCCTGTCGTTCAGCTTCTGCAGCAGGCCTTTTCGAATTTCAACGTTTGCGCCAGGAGCCCGTCATCGCGAGTGCCAACACCGCACAGACGGCGCGCACACAGCGCGAACGTCCACTGCACGTTCAAGTAGCTTCTTCAGGACGGCGAGCAACCCGGAAACGGTCCATACCCGCACATCCCCGGATATTTTAACTGTCGGCAAAACCTCATACTCGACGCTGCAGTCGCTTCACCAAACCGCCAGATATTTTTACACCACGACGGAATAGAACGATCACCCTGGGTGTTTGCGTACTTCAAGCCACTCTGGCGTAGGGCGCATAGGTAGAACACGTAGATACCACGACCATCATCCTGTATTGAATTCAAGTTGGCAGTCGACGGCAACAGATCACAGCCAAATTCGCATGCAACGCGCAATCCGGCTTCGTCGATGTACACCGGTACCGGAAGACCGTTGCCGCAAAGGCAACGATTATCCGGTCGCAAACCGCCGCCGGGGTCGGACCCCGAAAACCGACCAATCCGGCGGCGGGGTGCGTTAATCCGCGCCGCCAGCAACCCAATCGCTACAGGCCACCGAACTTTCCATTGTCGTTTTTCGCCTCACCGGCCGGCACGAGAGGTTCGATCACATCCCAGTGCTCAACGATCCTGCCGTCTTTGACGCGAAAGAGGTCGTAGAAAGCAACGGCATCATCACCAAGACCACCCTCACTGATCGTCAGCACGAAGTTACCCTCACCCAGGACCTTGTGCAGCGTGTGGTACTCCATACTGACCCCCTGACTCGCCATCGCCGCCACAGCTTCCGCCAAACCATCGAGTCCATCAGCTATGTGACTGTTGTGCTGAAGATAGGTCGTGTCGCTAATGAATTCAGCCAATTGATCAAACTTGCCATTGACCAGAACGTTTTCAACAAACGCGGCAACCAGTGATTTATTTTCTGCCGTCAGCGCCCTGTCTTCGACATCGGTCGGCCCGTCCAACTGTGTACGACCGCTTGGGTTGGGTTCAGTCGCCCCGAGTGCCAGGTTATCCCAGTGCTCAACGATCAGACCATCCTCGAAACGGAACACATCGAAACCGACTTTCGGTCCGAAAAAATGGTAGTCAGTGTGCGTAAATACATACTCACCATCCTGAAACACGCGCACCACATCAACCTTTGCACTGCCCGGCGGCAAAGCCTTCAGCGCTTCGGCAAACCCCGCCAGGCCATCGGCAACGGCCGGGTTGTGCTGGATATATTTGTCCGGATTGACATAGGCGATCGCACTGGCATCTCCGCTCTCTATGCTGCTCAGCAGAGCGACCACTTTATCCTTCTCAGACAACTGTGCTGCAGACAGACTGACAGAAACCGCGAGTGCAGATGCGGTGAATAACGCAAGGGTACGATTGGACATTGGAATCTCTCCAGGTGTTGAGGTGACACATAGTCTGGAGATGATCCCGGGTTCTGCGCAGGTCAGAATCGGCAGAAAAATGGTAGATCCTGTCCCGTGCTGACCACCCAACTGTCTTTGGGGAGATGAGACATCAAGCCTTTTTCTGAAAATGCGATGGCGAGAGATTCGTATGCTTTTTGAAATATTTGGTGAAGTTAGTCACTTCATCAAAACCCAATTCATAAGCCAACTCCTGCACTCTCGTCCCCTCGACCACCAGCCTGCGCTTGGCTTCAAGCGTGGTATAGGCATCGATCAACTGCTTGACCGTTTGTCCGGTTGCGCGCTTACACAGGTTATTTAACCCCTTGTAAGTCATGTTCAATTGATCGGCGTAGTCAGCCGCATTCCTGGTCTCGGTAAATTTAAGTTCCAGCAAGTGAATAAACCGCGCAAAGCGGATCTTGTCGCTATTGCTCAAGCGTTGCTTGACCGTTGTATTGCGCTCCCGTTCGACCATCAGGAACAACGCACTAAACAAGAACATGGTGATCAGCGAATTGGGGTCATTGCCCCGGGTTTCTCGGGCAATTTCGTCCAGCAGTCGCTCACAACTTTGCGCAAGTGCAGGTGGCAGGCTCAACACTGGCGCATAGTCATGCTGCAGGTAATCAGGCGAAAACACCGGCATACTCATATTCGCCTGCAGCTTGTCGATGAGCTGTTCGGTAAAAAGAATAGCCTTGCCTTTAGGCCGATTGCCAAGATCAAAAGCGTTGAGCTGGTTTTTGCTGACCATAATCAAATCACCGCTGTCAAATGGCCAGCGATTGAAATCGACAAAATGCCGCCCGTGCCCTCGTTCGATATAAACCATCATCGAAAACCCCATCCGGTGGGGTTGCTGCGGACTGTGATCCAGCCGGGCACTGCGTCGGTAGAGCGTATCCAGATCCAGAATCTCGACCAACGCATCGGCTGCAATGCCCGGTTTGAACTCAACCTGCGGAATGCTCACTGCCCGTTGCCCTGCGAGCAAACTGCAGAAACGCTACGATGTGTTTTCATCACCCCGTCTCCTCGAGTCCGAGAAATCCTCCCGATTGTCGATTCCACAATTGTGCATAGATGCCGCCGCGAGTCAGCAGTTCCTCGTGTGTGCCACTTTCAACTATTCGCCCCTCGTCCATAACGATAAGCCGATCCATTGCAGCGATTGTCGATAGTCGATGGGCAATCGCAATAACCGTCTTGCCCCGCATCAGGTCTCGCAACTGTTCCTGAATTTCAGCCTCCACTTCGGAATCGAGCGCAGATGTGGCTTCATCCAGCACCAGTATTGGCGCATCTTTTAGAATGACCCGTGCAATCGCGATGCGCTGGCGCTGCCCTCCTGAGAGTTTCACTCCACGTTCACCGACGTGTGCATCGTAACCACTCCGACCTTTCGGATCGGTCAGCGCGGGGATAAAAGAATCGGCATGGGCCAATTTTGCTGCGCGCTGCATTTCCTCGTCGGTGGCAGACGGCCTGCCGTAGTTGATGTTGTCACGTATCGAGCGATGCAGAAGCGACGTATCCTGCGAGACCATTGCAATCTGCGCGCGTAGACTGTCCTGGGTGACCTGCGAGATATCCTGTCCATCGATGGTGATCGCACCGCTGCGCAAATCGTAGAATCGAAGCAGCAGATTCACCAGCGTGGATTTTCCGGCGCCAGATCGACCGACCAGACCGATCTTCTCGCCCGCAGCCACACGCAGGGAGAAGTCGCGAACCACGCGCAAGTCATCTGCATCGCCATAGTGAAACTGGACCTGATCGAACATCACCTCGCCACGACTGACCTCCAGCGCGTGTGCCGACGGACTATCGACTACGTCGTTTTCAACCGATATTGTTTCGATGCCATTTTCAACCGCACCAATCGATTCAAACAGCGATGAGATGGTGCGCAGAATCCAGCCCGACATCTGATTCAGCCGGATAATCAAACCATTGGCTATGGCAATCGCACCGACGCTGATCGTACCCTGCTGCCACAGCGCAATCGAAAGCACGGCAGTCGCGACGATAACGAAGGTATTCAGCACCACCAGCGACAACAGCATATTCTGAATTGCGCGCAGTAACTCGCGCAAAGCCTGCGTGTGTCGCTCGAACCCGGTGGCGACAAACGCCTCCTCGCGCTCGGCATGGGCAAATAGTTTAACGGCCTGAATATTGGTATAGCTGTCAACGATACGCCCGGTCAACACCGAGTTCGCCTCCGACACCGCGCGCGATTTACCTCCCACTGGCGGCACCATTCGCAGGATCACAAACACATAGCCGACCATCCAGAACACCAGCGGCACCATCAGGCGAATATCGATGTCCACAAACAGCCAGATGATGCCACCGAGATAGATCAGCAACAGCCAAACACCATCGACAACATTCAGCACACACTCGCGCAGCGACACACCCGTCTGCATGACTTTCTGCGCTACGCGCCCGGCAAAGTCGTTCTGAAAGTAACTCAGACTCTGGCGCACCACCCAGCGATGATTCTGCCAACGGACCGTGTTGGTAATGCCCGGGGTCAGCGTCAGCGTGATCAAACAGCGAGAAATCACAATGCACACGGGCCGCAGCACCAACACCACAAACAACATGATGGCAAGCCCGACCCCGTGCACCTGATAGAATTCATCGGGCTCAGTCATGGTCATCCAGTCGACCAGACGGCCCAGATAGGCATACAGATAGAGTTCAGCAATCGATGCAACGCTGGAGAAAAACAACGTCACCAGCAGCAACCGACGGATCGGCCACAGATAGTGCAGGAAAAAAGCCAGCGTACCCACCGGCGGGCGCTCGACATCCGCAGCGGCCAGCGGATCGATCAGCTTTTCAAAATACGAGTACATACTCCCTACTCCGCGTAGAGCAAATCAGCCTTGTGGGCCAATATTTTGTACCGGTCAGATAAACCGGCAAAGAGCCTGGCCCGTGGTACAGGCACAGGTTTTGAAAACGTAGCAATGATGTTAGGGCACCCGCTGATAGCACGACGATCTGGCATAAACATCGACTCCGGATCAACTTTATCAGACAAACCACCCAATCACCTGACAGCGCACGCTAAAGCGCCTCAAACACCCACAGCGCACCTTAAAACAAGAGCCCGACAAAACAAATGCAATGTGCGACAGCACGAGCAGTCCCCCTGGCACTCGCCATCCTAAGGGCTTTGGAAAGGTTCAACGACAAGGGGTATGTGCGACAGGACGTCGCACATAGCGCTGTGGGCGCAAGGACG
>CAZYDV010000174.1:0-12958 GCA_964646405.1 uncultured Granulosicoccaceae bacterium
GTCGTCGGATGCGTCTGGCCGTGGGGCGATTAACTAAAGCCGACGTTATGTTGTTCGGACCAAACGGCAAGCATCAGCGCTTTGTAGAGCATGAATCCGCGAAAGCCACGCTGTTGGGCATTGTCCTGCAGCAATTGTTTTAGTTGTGTCTCGCTGAACAATTCGCGCAAAATGCCATTGTTCGAGAGCACGCGCTCCTCGGTATAGCTCGCCAGTGGCCCTGAAAGCCATTCGGCGTATGGCACGCCAAAGCCCAGTTTTTTTCCTGCGGTGACCGCCGTTGGCAACAGATCTGCGGCTGCTTCGCGTAGCAATGATTTCGATCCACCGGCAAGTTTCATCGATGCGGGCAGGCCCATGACGTAGTCTGTCAGGTCGTTGTCCAGCATCGGTACCCTGACTTCAATGCTGTTCGCCATCGTGCTGCGATCAACCTTTTCCAGAAACTGATCGGGAAGCAGTATCCTGCAGTCAGTCCACAACATGGCCTGCGCGGCCGATTCACCATCGACTGCTGCCGCCATTTCCCGGTAGCGGCTGAATGGATCGTGCGGCTTCAGCGCTGCGGCAATCTCGGGCCGCAGCAGTTGTTGTACGGCGTGTACGGACACCTCTTCTGTCAGCAGTTGGGCGCGGCTCGCAGCATTGTTGTGGGCAGACAGCGCTGAAAGCATACGATGGATGCGTTGTGAGATTCTGCTGTCTGATGGAAGCCGCTGAGTCAGCGCGGTCAACGGGCTGAGCAGCCGCCACAGAGGCCGATATTTCAGCAATTTATAGCGCGAGTAACCCCCGAATATTTCGTCGCCACCGTCGCCCTGTAAAACGACCTTGGTTCCACCGCCTAAGGCCTGCGTCATTAAAAACAACGGGATGTTGGCGGCGTCGCCGAATGGCTGATCGTGTGCTGCGGTGAGCCTGTCGATCATATCCTTCAGATTGTTGAAGTTGAGCGTCAGCTCATGGTGGTTGGTTCCGTATTGTGTGGCGACCTGGCGGGCACGCTCAAGCTCGCTATTGGCGGTTTGGCCTTCGAATTCGACAGACCAGGTCTGTAGTGGTCGATCAGTAGATTTTGCCGCCAGTGCACAAAGGGTGGTGGAGTCAAGTCCGCCGCTTAAAAACAGCCCTACTGGCACGTCGGCGATGAGGTGGCGTTGTACAGCCTCAGCCAGTTTCTCTCGCACGGTGGCCACTGCCTCGGCGCGGGATGGGTTGTGTTTATTGATATTCTCGAGTGACCAGAAGGGTGTTGAGGCCACCGAGCCGGATGCGGTTGTTTTTGCAGCGGGATCAAATTCCAGATAGTGGCCGGCATCAAGCTTAAAAATATCGCTAAAAAGCGTGTGTTTCCCGTGGGTTATGCCATAGTGCAGGTATTCGACGAGACCCTGACGGGAAATTGAAGAGGTGCGGCCGAGTGCAGCGAGAATCGCTTTGATCTCCGAGGCGAAAATAAGCCGTTTGCCGTCGTGATGGTAGTACAGCGGCTTGATGCCGAAGCGATCCCGCGCCAGGATGAGATTTTTTCTTAGCGTGTCCCAAATGGCAACGGAGTACATGCCATTGAATCGTTCGAACGCTGATTTGCCCCATACCGAGTAGGCCTCCAGCACGACTTCGCTGTCGGACTGTCCGCGGAATTGGCTCCCGCGCTTTTCAAGCGCTGTTCGCAGCTCCCTGAAGTTGTACACCTCACCGTTATATGTCATGACATAGCGGTGGTTTGATGAAACCATCGGTTGGGCGCCAAGCTCAGACAGATCAATAATGCTCAGGCGTCTGTGCCCCAGCGCTATGCCATCGCCGACATGCTCACCGCCGGCATCCGGGCCGCGATGAGTCTGGGTGGCATTCATCGCGTGAATCGTTTGTGCGAGCGTGTCCCGAGAGGCTGCAGAGCAGATTCCAGCTATTCCGCACATCAGCGATCGGCTAGCATGGTCGACGCGTCGACTGGGAGTGAACTATTGCGCAATGGGACGCCGGATTTCGGTGATCGTGCAGGGCAGGGTAATCTTGGAGACTACGTGCTGATTTTGACAGGGTCGTCTTGCATCGAACTGGATGTCATGACATTTAGCATGTGCTGAGCCAGCCGGTCTCGCGAGTAGTGCTTTGACGCAGCGCGAGAGTTTTCGCGGTACTCTGCGAGTAGTGCCGGGTTTTCCGACAACCTCTGAACGGCTTCGGCCAGCTCATCCGGGGATTCAGGTGGCACGCAGACACCGCATTGGCGATCCGTGACTATTCGGGTGAGCTCGCCTTCGGGGACAGAGGTCAGTACCGGCACGCCGACGCCCATGCACTCGAAAATCTTCGAAGGTATAACGGTGGTGAATACTTCAGTATCGCGCAGTGTTATCAGTGAAACGTCGCACAGGCGCAGGTAGTCTGGAATGCTCTCCCGGGGTTGTTGCCCGAGCAAAACGACGTTGTCCAGCTCGTACATTTTGATTGTCTCGGCGATCTGCGCGTAGTCCGCACCGGTGCCGATCAGCAAAAAGGCGATCCGAGGATTGGATGACAGCTTGCGTGCCGCTTCGACGACTGTGCTCAGATTGTGCGCAAGGCCGTGTGTGCCGATGTAGCCGACGACGAACTTGTCCTGCAGGCCGGTTCTCGTACGCAGTGCATCATCCTGTTTTGCCGGGAAGAATTTAGTGGTGTCTACACCGTTGAGCACCACTTCGATCTTTCCGGGATCGGTGCACCGCTCGGAAATGACTCGCTTGAACGCTTCGGTCACCACGACGATCGAGTCGGCACGCTTGTAGAGCAGCCTCTCTAACCATTCGAGAACGCGAATGCCGGGCGAACGCTGCATCATGCCGAGTGCGACGATGGAATCCGGCCAGAGATCGCGGATCTCGACGACGAATCTTTTCGATCTCAAAGTCGCGGCAATCATCCCGGCGATTCCGCAGAAGAACTGCGGCGATGTGGCGACGATAACATCGGGCTTCTTTTGTATCACTGCGGCGATTGTGCCGGTAACCATGAATGACATGTAGTCGACAATGCGGCGCAGGAAGCGCTCGTTGGCCGTGATGTAGGTTTTGACGCGGACGACCTGAATGCCGTCCATTTCCTCGCGCTGGTACCACCGATTGCGGTAGCCGGGAAAGACCTTGCCGCTGGGGAAATTGGGCGCACAGGTGATAACGGTCACTTTGTTGCCGCTTTCTACCCAGCGAACGGCATGCTCATAAGTCCGGTTGGCAGGAGCGTTCGACTCGGGTGGAAAATTGTCCGTTAAAAATAGGATGTGCACTTCTTGGATTCCTGTGGCGCGCCCTGTGAGTGTCGCATAATCGATCACCTATGTCAGTTCCATCCGGCGATGATTGCGAAATCACGCGTCATGTCACGAAAATCTACCTCAAACACAATCGACCGTTCAAGGTTAAAATACCGTTACAGTTCTCAACACTGTGGAATTGGCTAGTGGTAGCCGCGAACTCGGTGCTCCCATGGAATCGCCTTTGTCGTGTCGTGGCAATCCGTGTACACAATGAGTGCTTCGTCACACTATTCGGCTTCGGCTCAACAATCGTGTTTTGTTGATCCCGTTGCCTCAATAAAACAGCACGTTGCGGTGCATTGGTAAAGCCAATCCCATTGCCATCTTTCAGCGTTTAACGATACAAGTCGAGTGTTTAATGGGCGGCAGTATCCGTACATCCAAAGGCAATGGTTCAGATGAGTTATGCAAAGGCGTTAGTGCCCGCGGTTTGTCAGCTAATTGCAAGCAACCGGAAAACGTAACTACCCGAGTGGTTGCGCGAGAAGTGAAACTCCAGGCAGGTGTTGGCCTGTTGGTCCCCGAACTCCGGGTACCATTCTGAATCGCGACGCGTTAAATATCCGCCAGTTACTGCGACATTGAATACCTGGCCTGAGCTTGACACGATCCGATTGGTCTCTTCCAGTTGCAGAGTAGGATGTAAGTAGAATCGCGCTATGGCCAGACTCCAATTGCCCGATACGTGGTCTTCGATTTCCAGTCCGTCGGGCGTTAGTTGCAGTTTTCTGGTATGGATCACATTCTTGAGATGTCGTGTGTAGCCATCGTGTTTCGCCACAACAAATGAACCCGATTGTGTTTCGGTTTGGTCGAAATCAAGGATCTCTGTACGAGCTCTGCTGGCAACGCGAAACCCACCCCAGACTTGACTCGAATTGACCCCATCAATTTCGACGGTGTTGTGCAATCGTGTTGATCGTTGTGCGTTTCTCAAGGCACCCGGTGTATAGGTGGAGGTTCCGCTATTGACGAAAATACGCGCTTCCCGCCACGAGTATTCAAAAGACAAGCTATCTGCGTGGGCGTGCCCGGGCTGATAGTCGGGTCCAATCGATCCGATATCAAACAGAGCGAAACCGGCGCCGCTGCGTAACACTGCAAGACCGGAACAGTCGGGTTTCTCCAGGTTGCTGAGTGGCTGGCGGTTTTCGGAGTCAGTGGCAATCGGATCGATTGATAACCTGGATGCGTACGCGCAGAGGGCATCAATTGCAGGTGCTATAGAGAAGGCCGAATCATTGAAAAACGCGAGTCGCCCGTCGGGATGGCGAACCTGCAAAGACCAGTTAAGCATGCGTTGGGCGACAGCGGTCAGTTTTGGCCGTAGCGCTTGATCATCAAGTGTCGGCTGGCACGACAGCAGATTGAGCAGGTCCAGTACATCTTCGAGAATGATATCGTGATACATCGGGCTGAGCTCGAAATGTGCGCCGTCTGCGAGTATCTGTTCATCGAGCTGCTGGTGCAACTGGGTGATAGCCTGCTGTCGCCACTTAGTCGCTTCCGGGCCGTCAAAAAAAACACCGGCAAAGCACAGCGCTTTCAGATTAGTGAAAAGGTGATTGGCCAGTATGTGATGCTCAACTCGATTGAACAGCCATCTCGCCTGGATAAACAAACTGTCAAGATCAGTCGCAGATAATGGATGGCCGTCCAGTGTCCATTTGATCCAGTTGACGATTCTCAATGAGGTCGGGTAGGGCTCCCACCCGGTGCCGACGGTCGGTGGATTGTTGTTGATCCAGTCCTGGATAATTCGATAGCCGGTGTCGTCGCTTGCAGTTCGATGGGTGTGTGCCGGGTTAGAGGCCGCGTTGAGAAAATCAAAATAGTGCAGGTTGTAGGTCCAGAGTCTACCGTTGGCGGCATATTGCCACTCGATTGCGTTATTGAAGTCGACTTCCCGATTCAGGAATCTGAATGAGGGGCCTTCACTATAGGTTTGGGGTTTGACGATCGCAGCCTGCCAGCCTGACAATTTCGTGACCGTGGGTGTCGTTGCTGTCTTTAACTGGCTGGCAGTGGGCCACCAAATCAACCGGTACCAGATTCGCCACAGCAGTTGCCCGGGTTTCAGGTATCGAACGGTTACTGCATAGAGCCAACCTGAGCGTATGAGCTTCTTCACTCTTTCTAGATCCTTCTGTCGGGTGTGTTGAGTGTGCGAAGTTGATCAGATTGCTTGATGTGGTGGCAATTGAATTCGAGCGGACAGGCGGTGATCAATCTGTCGGGAAAACTACAGACTTTTTGAATTGTTAAAAGATTCACAATTTGTCTGCTCGAACTTCGACTCGGTAGACTCGCTTGAGACTGGATTCAGCCGAGCGCTTCAAAGTGCGATATGATAGCGCCTTCAGATGTGCCATACCACAGGCTTAATGTGTTACGTATGTGCAGTCGTCGGAATACGGTTGTGTAGCGATCGATGGAGAAGAATCTGTGGCCCGACTAACGAAAGTTGATTCATGTAACAGCGTCTGCGATCTCTCGATCAGCAAGCTCGCACAGGGGCTCTGTTTTTTTGAAATCACACGGCATTTGAAATTCAAACACCCTGGCTTGTTGCCGATCGGGGCAAGCGTCGCCAGGAAAGTAAATGGACATCGCGTGGAAAAGGTCTGCAGAACATTCTGCGACATGCAGAAGAGCAAGTGATGATCGTTGACCTAATAGCAGGAACCCGACCGAACTTTGTAAAAATTGCGTCGTTGATCAGGGCGATAGAGCAACGAGGCAACTCGCCTGTCAAGCATCGATTGGTTCACACTGGTCAGCACTACGACAACTCGATGTCCGGTAGTTTTTTCAATCAGCTTCAAATACCAGCGCCGTTTGTCAACCTAGATACGGGTTCGGGTTCACAAGCCGTGCAAACCGCCGCGATCATGACGCGCTACGAAGCTCATCTGGAGCAATCTCCGGCTGACCTCTGTCTGGTGGTGGGCGATGTAAATTCGACGATGGCCTGTGCAATTACGGCAAGAAAGCTCGGTATCGATGTCGCGCACGTCGAAGCGGGTATTCGATCTCGCGACTGGAGCATGCCTGAAGAGATCAACCGCGTCGTCACCGATTCGATCAGCAACTGGTTTTACACGACAACAAAAGACGCTGGCGAGAATCTGCTAAGTGAAGGTATTGCAGAATCCAGTATCGTCTTTGTTGGCAATACAATGATTGATACTTTGCTTCATTTCAGAGATCAGTTTGTCCAGCCACCGATCTGGACAGACCGTAAAATGTGTAATGGTGAGTACCTGGTTCTAACGATGCATCGCCCGTCCAATGTCGATAGTGGCGATCAGTTTCATACCCTGTTAAAAGCGATCACCGATGGAGCTGAAGGGCTTCCGGTGATATTTCCTGTGCATCCGCGAACAAAGCAGGTGTTGTCTACGCTTGATTGTGCCGATAATCTTATCGTCACCGATGCCCTGAGTTACCTGGAATTTAATTACCTGGTGAGTTGCGCAAAGGGGGTTGTGACTGACTCTGGCGGCATTACGGAGGAGACAACAGTACTGGGTGTGCCCTGCGTTACCATTCGAGAGAACACCGAGCGACCGGAAACGGTAAAACTTGGCACGAATGTATTGGCCGGCACAGATCCGGGTCACATTGAGACTCATGTTCGAAACATGAGTGTGGGCATCTGGAAGAAAGGTGTGATTCCCGATCGATGGGATGGGCGCGCCGCTGAACGTATCCTGGATCACCTGATCACGATCGCTTAGCGACTTTTCCTCTTTTATCTGTTGGCTGTCGTAGCGACGCACCCATTGGGTGTCGTCGCCGTCGCCGTCGCCGTCGCCGTCGCCCTCGCCCTCGCTCGTGCTGTAGTTCGGTTGCGCTATTGCCAGTGACTTATCCGCGTATACCTTCATCTGCTGTAATGGTCGCCAAGTGAACCTCGACCAGTTCTTTCAGCGGAATCGGTGATTCGGTTCCTTTCACGATTGAATCGACAAATTCTTTGACGCAATTAGTTTGGCCCTTGTCCTGGGCTAGTGCGCGTTTAGAGTTAAAGCCGGGCCAGCCGTATCCCTTTAGTTGTTTGAAGTTGTTTAGTTGTAGCACGGCGTCTGCTGCGAATAGTTCTATTCTCTCCTTCTGCAGGCGTTTGCCACCGTTGGCGAAGTAGCTCAGGCAGCCAATTGAGCCGTCGGCGAATCTGAGGCTGATGATGGCTTTGTCTTCAACAACATCGTGCGCCGGATTTTGGCCCATTCCCATGCCCTGGGCGTCCACGATGGGGGACTGGGTAAGGTACCTCATCAGGTCGATCCAGTGGCACGCCTCACCAACGATACGACCGCCGCCCAGTTGTCTGGACTGGACCCACGAATCTGCCGGGATTGAGCCGGCATTGATGGTGATGTTGAGGCATTTGGGTTCAGTCACGTTGGCTGCCAGTTCGCGCATGGTTTGCACCAGTGGTGCATAGCGGCGATTGAACCCCACCATGATTCTGGTTGCCGGATTGGCCTGTGCTGCACTGTCGACGGCTGCCAGTTCCTCGCGAGACAGGGCCATCGGTTTTTCGACGAACACGTTTTTGCCTGCATTGAGCGCTTTGATTGCCAGTTCGGCATGGCTGTCGTGTCGGGTTGCGATGACGACCACGTCGCTATCGCCTTCGAGTACGGCATCCAGATCAGTGGTAGCGATTGCAAAGTCCAGCCCGCGGCCAACCACCGCGCTGCTGACGCCGGTTTCAGATACCAGTGTATTCAAGGTGACGCCAGCCTGTTTGAATGCGGGTAGCAGTACCCGTGAGGCATAGTTACCTGCGCCGATACACGAAACGCTAACCGCACCTGGAGAACCCGCCTGGGGGCTTGGGCGCGGGCGTGCTTGGGCTTGTTCGATCTCCACAGTGCGGCCGAAATTTGTGGTTTCCGGATACGCCAGAACGACGCCCATCGCGCCTGTTTGTTGTGCAATTTGATCGTAGGCAGTCACCGCTTCAACAAACGGGTAGCGATTGGTGATGAGTGAGGCCACATCAAGTTTGCCGGTGGCCATCAGCGACAACACGGCTTCAAAGTTGCGTTTCATCGTCCAGCGAACAAAGCCGACCGGGTAGTCGTTGCCCTGATCCTCGTGAAAGGTGTCATAGCGCCCGGGTCCGTAAGAGCAGGAGACCTGAAAAGATAGTTCTTTTTTATAGAAATCATCGCGTCGCAGATCGAGCCCGGTGACCCCGACCAGCACAATTCGCCCGCGTTTGCGGCACACGCTGGCGGCTTGATGCACCGGGTCGTTCGACTTGGTGGCTGCGGTGATAATCACAGCGTCTATCGCCTCGACGCCTGCCACCGCGTGTATCATCGAAATCGGGTCACTGCCATCGGTCAGCTGTATGCCGACAGCACCCTGTCTGGTTGCTAGATCAACTTTAGACGGGTCGTAGTCGGTGCCGATGACCGTACAGCCGTTTGCCAGCGCAATTTGCACCGCCAGTTGGCCGATCAGGCCCAGCCCCATGACGACGATGGTTTCGCCCAGTTCCGGTTTTGCCAGCCGGATACCCTGCAAAGCGATGGCTGCAGCGGGTGCGAAACAGGCGGCTTCGCCTGAGACGGCGTCTGGCACCCTGGCGACCAGGTTGCGAGAGACCGCCACCAATTCCGCGTGGTGGCCGTTAGATACCACGCGATCGCCAGCGCTGAAGTCGCTGTTGCCGGGATCTATCACCGTACCGGCGGCGCAATAGCCAAGTGGTATGGGTTTACCCAGCTTGCTTCTGACCGCGCCGATCGTCTCGACGATGCCGTCGCTTGCCGCCTTGTCGATAACTTCTTTGACTTTGTCGGGCTGTTGTCTTGCCTTTGACAGCAGATTGCCACGCCCGAACTCGAGCAGCATCCGTTCGGTGCCAATTGACACCAGCGAGTGTGAGTTTTGAATCAGGACCTTCGGGCTGCCAGGCTTAATGGTCGGTGCCGGAACCTCGATGATTTCAGTGGTACCCGAGTCGAGATGCTGCAGAATGGTTTTCATCAGGATATGCAATCAAAGTAGTCAAGTGGCGGGTGACGGCAGAGTGCGATTTCAGTCACAACTGAAGGGCAATGACGCAGGCTCAGGGCCACTATGTGATGCAGCTATTACCGCTGCATAGTGCTGCCGCCCAGGCGCGGACGGCCAGTATAGAGAGCCTGGCACAGAATACCGGCGCTTTCGTCAAACTTCATTGAATTACACGTCCAGGGTATCGCGGTACGATTACCTGAAGAAAGGATCTGTCGCTTGTCGATTCAGTCTGGCTTGGTCTGACCCTGACACGCCTGACTTGCGAGTGTTCACCGAAAGAGTCACAATAGCCGCAGACTCAACGGGGTGCCGCAAGGCTGAGAGTGATCACAACCCGTCGAACCTGACCCGGTTAGTACCGGCGTAGGGATTGAGCATCACTCGCGCTGCAACTCCCCGAAGACTCATTCAATCGCATGCAATCCGGCCGTGCCGGTGTCAGGCGTACTCGTCACTTTCGGGAACAGATCATGTTTTTTCAAACAGCCTACTCTTCGGTTCGTTCAAAGGTCGCGCGCGTCGCTGCCTCAGTCTTGGTGACGGCCGCTGTCGCCGCATCCGGACTAGCCTCCGCATCGACACTGACCGTCTATACCTACGAATCCTTCACCGCCGAGTGGGGACCGGGGCCTATCATCAAAGAAGCCTTTGAGGCCACCTGCGATGGCTGCACCGTAGATTTTGTCGCGCTCGACAGCTCGGCCGGTATTCTCAATCGCGTGCAACTTGAAGGTGAGTCGAGCAAGGCCGATATCGTACTCGGGCTTGATACCAATCTGATGGCGCTGGCACAAGACACCGGGCTGCTTGCTGACAGTCAAGTCGACAGCGCGGCGCTAAGTTTGCCGATCGACTGGGATTCGACAACATTCGTGCCCTACGACTATGGCTACTTTGCCTTTGTCTACGATACCGAGGCTCTGCCCGAGCCACCTGCCAGTCTGCAGGCGCTGATCGATGCGCCGGACGATCTGAAAATCATTGTCCAGGATCCGCGTACCAGTACACCGGGGCTGGGGCTGATGCTGTGGGTGAAAAGCGTTTACGGTGACGAGGCGCCTGCTGCCTGGGCCAAGCTGTCCAAGAAAATCCTCAGTGTCACCAAAGGTTGGAGTGAGGCTTATTTTTCTCTGTTTTTGAACGGTGAGGCGCCTATGGTGTTGAGCTATACCACGTCACCGGCGTATCACATGGCGATTGATAAAACAGAAAGGTACCAGGCTGCGGCGTTTGCCGAAGGTCACTACCTGCAGGTCGAAGTGGCGGCCTTGCTGAAAAACTCAAAGAACCAGGCGCTCGGCCGTGAATTCCTGCAGTTTCTGATTGGTAGCGAGGCACAGAGTGCACTGCCATTAACCAACGTGATGTTCCCGGCCACCGATATCGGCGATAAGCTGCCACCTGAATTCGATCGACTGGTGGAGCCTGCGAAAACCCTGCTGTTTACGCCTGAAGAGGTGCGCGACAATCGCAAGGCCTGGGTTGATGAATGGCTTGAAGCGACCACGCGCTAAACGGTTTTAATGTAACCAGCGCCACCAGTCACAGCGCATGGTGCTCAATTGAATCGAGCCGGCTGGTACCCGGCTCGACACTGGTGGTTGCCTGGTGCGATCAGTGTGGTGATTATCGGCGCGCTAACGGGTGGGCCATTCGCCGCGCTGTTAGTACATATCGATTGGCAGACACTCGCAGAACCATTTAGCAATCCCTGGTTGCGGCGGGTCATTGCGTTTTCTTTTTATCAGGCGTTCCTGTCTACGTTGATCTCGGTGCTGGTGGCCATTCCAGTCGCACGCGCACTGTCACGCAGGCAGCGGTTTGTCGGTCGTACCCCGCTGCTGAATTTATTCAGTGTAGCGCTGATCATTCCAACGATTGTCGCTGTTTTTGGCATCGTCGCCTGCTATGGCAAAACCGGCTGGCTGAATCAACTACTTGCGCTTTGGGGTGTTGAGCCGTTTTCCATCTACGGGTTGAGCGGTATTCTGCTGGCGCATGTATTTTTTAATATGCCGATGGCCACGCGAATCATGTTGCAGTCACTGGACGCGATTCCGGAAAGTAGCTGGAAGCTGTCAGCGCAACTTGGCACCAATTCATGGCAGTTGTTTCGTTTGCTCGAATGGCCTGCCATTCGGCAAAACCTCGCTGGCATTGTATTGCTGATTTTCAGTTTGTGCTTCACCAGCTTTGCCATCGTGATGACGCTGGGTGGCGGGCCGCGTGCGACGACCATCGAAGTCGCCATCTATCAGGCATTGAGATTCGACTTTAAACTCGGCACAGCGGTCTCCCTGGCGCTGGTGCAAATGTGCTGCTGTGTGGCGCTAATGTTACTGGCCGGACGCCTGCAGAGTGTGTCGTTAATCCGTGCAGGTAACCGCGAACAGGCGATGAGGTTCTATCGCGATGGCGTCGGCAGTCGCTTTTTTGACTACACCGTCATTGCGCTTGCCTTTGCGTTTGTGATTCTGCCGCTGCTGGCCTTGTTTATCTCTGCGTTGAATCCTTCATTCGGGCGAGTGCTTTTCACTGCCAGTACACTAAAGGCTGCATTCAATTCTGTCTGGGTAGCGTGTTTGTCCGGTGCGTTGTGCATCGGCTTGTCGTGTCTGCTGCTTGTCGCCAGTCGTCATCTCGCGGTGCGTCTGGAGCGACCGGCGTGGGGCAATTTTTTGGAGTACTCTGGTATGGTCATACTTGTCGTGCCGCCCGTGGCGCTGGGTACTGGTCTATTCCTGTTATTGCGCCCCTACGCCGATGTTTTTTCCGTCGCATTCGTACTGGTGATTCTGGTCAACGCACTGATGGGGTTGCCCTTTGCGTTGCGGATACTATCGGTGCCAATGATGCAATGTGCGCGGCAGAATGACAGGCTCTGCATTTCGCTCGGCGTTGGCGGCTGGAATCGATTACGGCTTGTCGAGTGGCCGATTTTGCGCAAACCGCTGGGGCTGGCCGCAGCCGTTGCCACCACATTGTCTGCCGGTGACCTAACCGTTATCGCGCTATTCGGATCTGAGCGCGTTGCCACGTTGCCCTTGCTGCTCTACCAGCGCATGGGCAGCTATCGACTCTTTGAGGCAGCGACGACCGCCCTGCTGTTGTTGTGTGTTTGTCTGACGCTGTTCTGGCTGATCGAGCGCGTTGTGGGAGGGGCAGATGCTGCAGCTATCGAACACTGAGATCACATTGGGTGATCGACAGTTCGTCTTTTCAATGGCGGTGCCGCGTGGCCGCACGTTGGCTATCGTTGGCAGAAGTGGTGCCGGCAAAAGCACGTTGCTCAATCTGATTGCCGGTTTTCTCACGCCAACGGCGGGCGATATTCTCTGGGAAGGGCAATCGATTCTGTCGCTGACACCCGACAGGCGGCCTGTCACCAGTCTGTTCCAGAGCGATAACCTATTTGAACATCTCAATATTGAGAGAAATGTCGCCCTTGGTCTTGATCCCGGCCTAAACCTGAACCGCCAGCAGTGGGGTGAGGTTCAGGATGCGCTTTGCCGTGTTGAGCTTGCCGCTGCGGCCAGGCGCATGCCGAATTCGCTGTCGGGCGGTGAGCGACAGCGCGTTGGGCTGGCGCGTTGTCTGGTTCGGCGACAGCCG
>CAZYDV010000175.1:0-12843 GCA_964646405.1 uncultured Granulosicoccaceae bacterium
CATCTTATTCATTCCTTTCACCACAAAAAATAACGCCATGGCCACCAATAAAAACCCGAAACCTGAGCAAGCCGTACAGAAAAACTCAGCCACGGCGGTGCTGGTTAGTACGCTTTGCAAAGAACAATAATCGGATAAAAAAAAGCTCGCGCTATTTGCATAGCGCGAGCAGTTGACTCAAACCACGATTGTGGTCGATTAGACCCTAGTTGATGGGGCTGGCAGCGATTTGATAAATGAAGCCATCATCGGTCGCAGCGTACAGCGCATTGTCCGGACCCATAACCAAACCACGATATCGCGTGGTGATGCCGGTTGGCATGATGATCGCGCCCTTGATTGACAGACCATCGTCTGCCAGGTCGTAGACGTCGATTCGCGATCCCGGCGGGGTGGCGCCGAAACCAATACCCATGATGCCAGCGGCTAAACGCCCTTCGTAGATACCCCAGTTTTCGCCGGTCAGGAATGCCGCAGAACCGGTGCCCTGAGAGAAGCCGTGGTTATTCCACGAAGGGGGCATCAGATCTTCAAAGCGTGTGTCGCTCATGGGCGTATAGGCAGCGCGAATCGCAGGATCCATGGCGTCCATTTGATTCGGCTCATAGCCACAGTACTTGTCGGGGCATTCGCCACGTCCACCGGTTAACTCGGCGGGATCCCAGCCGGCATTGCCGCCATTGACCAGCTTGGTAATTTCATCGCTGTGCCACGGCCCGTGTTCTGCGGTGAACGCTGTGCCGTCGCCGGGACGAAAATCCAGGCCCTGAACGTTTCTGTGCCCGTAGGTGTAGATGCGCTTGTCGAAACCTTCCGGCGGGTTGTTATCCGGGTGGGCATTGCCGTCTCCGTCTATCCGGAGGATTTTGCCGCAAAGCAACTGCCCGTCCTGAGGACATACGCCTCTGTGACGGTCACCGCCGGTGACCCAAAGGTATCCGTCAGGTCCGATGCGCAGGCGGCCACCATTGTGAGCGCCTGGCCCGCCAAAGGGCTGATCCGATTCGAACGGCTTGTATTGAATGTCTGTGACGATATCGGTGCGGTCAGACACGCTCTTCAGATCGTCGCTGACCTTGAAGCGCATGACAATGTTACCGTCGCACTTTTCAAAGTTGGTTTTGCAGCCTTCGCCATAGTATTTGGTGGATGAAGAATAGAGATACAACTGGCGATTATCTGCAAAGTTGGCGTCAGCCACCACGCCCAGCACGCCGGCTTGCCCATCACAGAAAAGATCGTCTCCCGAGTCAGCATAGCCGCTGGAGCCCTTGACCCCGTAGAGTTTATTGACGCCGCCTGAACTGTCTCGTACCGAAAGGCCGGCACACTTTTCAGTGAAGAACATGGTGCCGTCATCCAGGAATGACATATCCCATGGATTTTCAAGTCCGGTCATGAACTCGGTGGTTTTGATCATGGGTACGTTCATTCGCTCGCCATGACCATCGGCGTAGGAATGCGAAACGGCGCCGACTAGTGCCAGCGCAGTCGCGGAGACCACACTAATGGTCTTGCCATATCCAGACATTTCTTTTTCCTCCAGTTGAGTACTACGGTTTACAGCAACGATGTGCTAATTCACGGTGTTGCATCCTTTAGATAGGCTGCCAGATTCGCGATTTCTTCATCGGTCAGCGGCTTGGCCATCATGATCATCAGAGATGAGTTGGGGCCGATTTTGACTCCGTCTCTGTAGGTTTCCAGCTTGGATACCGTATAGGGAATTTCCTGACCGGACACCTTTGGGTAACTGGCGACACCTTTGCCCGCCGGGCCATGACAGTTGATGCAGGATTTTTTATATCGTTCTGCCCCTGCTTCGATATTCCCGACCAGGGCTTCGCCTTCTTTCGGCTGATCGGTTTCGCTGGAGGTGTCACCACTGACTGCGTGGCCGACGTAGCCAAGCAGAAATAACAGCAGCAGCGTGTTGGGTAATCGTGTAGTCATCATTGGCAGGCGTAACAGTGATCGTTCGCGATCAGGCAAGGTAGCAGGGTAGAGCAGTCTGAATCAAGTTCAAATATTGATTGGTATATCATCGCCCCAAATTGATCTGACGGCGCGTCATAGTGGTGACTTCGAGTACAGGCGAGTTCACCCCCCAAACGGATGGAATTTGGCCGTCGAACCCAGCCGGGCAGCCGCTTTCGACTGTGATGGTGGCTCCGTAAGTCGAATCCGGTTTCAACACGAATCAGATGTTGCGAAAATTTGAGAGCACCCATAACAGATTCGCATGATTCAGATGGGTCTCCGGTACATTGTCATATTCTTCCGGTTCATGTTTTCGTCGCGTCAGTGGATCGGGTTCGCTAGCGTCTAATCGATCGACGACACGGTCTGCCGTCCGACATGGTGGGAATGGGTGTTGGCCCAAAGTCTTCAGCGTGAGTGCGGAGGGACCAGGACGAAATTCCCCACGTGCTGTTTTTGCATGAATTCCTGTTGCGCCTGAACAATATCTTTTAAATCGAATGCTTTGGCCAGTAGCGGTTTAATCTCTCGCTGTTCGATATAGCGAATCACATTCGAAAACACCGGCTCATCCCATGCGGTGCAACCGATCAATTGAATATCTTTTAGATACAGGTCGCGCATATCCAGCGCGACGATGGGCCCTGCGATGGCGCCGGATGATACGAGCTTGCCTCCGGGCTTTAACACTTTGAGCATCGCGGGAAAGGTATCGCCGGCGACGTTGTCGACCACTACGTCGATTGACGAATTGCCCAGTGTCTGGACCAGATCCTGATCTCGGTCAATGATGTTGTCTGCGCCAATCGCGCGCACTGCATCGGCTTTGCTCGCCGAGCAGATGGCAGTTACCGTTGCCCCTCGGCGTTTGGCCAGTTGTACGGTGGCGGAGCCGACCCCACCTGATGCACCGGCGATCAAAACATGGTGGTGTCGTTCAACGCCAGTGCGGTGCAGCATGTTTTCCGCAGTGCCATAGGCGCACGGGATGGTGGCGAGTTCTTCGTTGCTCCAGTCGCATTGCACGGGGAAAACTTCTGCTGCCGGCACTACCACATATTGCGCGAATGCGCCGTCGAAATCGGAGGCCATCCATACGTTTCGATAGTCATCATAGCCGTGCGGGCGCATGCAGGCTCGCACCAGTATGCGTTTACCGATCAGATGCTCTGATTCGACAGCGTATGCAGATACGACTTCGCCACAACAATCGGTGCCCTGTATCAGCGGAAACGGAGTCGCCTCGTTCCATCCGCCGTCTGCGAGCTGTTGCTCGCTGCTGTGTTGCTGGTCGGCGGTGGAGTCGGTGACGCTTGCAGAATACCAGCCGAGACGAGTGTTGATTTCCGTGTTGTTGATACCGGCGGCCAGTACGCGCAGCAGGACTTCACCGGGGCCAGGTTCGGGTATTGGCACATCCTGGTAGGAGAGTTTTTCGTAGCCGCCGTTGCCGGTTGTGACTACTGCTTTCATGGTGGTGTTGTTCGTCATTGTGTTGGGGGCAGAATCGAATCATGTATCTTATCAGTATTGACGGTTTCAATTTCCCAGCTACCCCGAGGCCGATTCACAGTCACGGTTGATAGATTTCGTAGATGGCTTGCGGCAGACAATTTGCCAGTCGAAAACATCTGGATGCCGGAGCAAGTACGGCATGACGGGTTGAGAGTGGTCTGTGGTGCCACTTTCAATCACGGCCCAATGCAGGCCGATGAGAACGGAACATAAAATTTCTGTCACGGTACAATGCAGGTCGTTGCGCGGAATCCTGAACGGACTGTTCTGAAAACCACTGGGCCGTCATACTGTGCTTGCCACGGTATCCAGATATTCAAGTAATATGAGCCAACAAAATTGGGTGAATTCACGACTGACGCCTAGATGAAAACAGCTGATTGCCGAACCAGTCCAGAACGACAGCCTGATCAAATCCATGATTGAAAAACTCGAGTTCGATTACGTCATCATCGGTGGCGGTGCCGCGGGTTGCGTGCTGGCGGCGCGGCTCTCGGCCAATAGTGGTTGCAGTGTGGCGCTGATCGAACGTGGCAAGCGCGATACCAATCGCTGGATTCATATCCCGGCTACCTTTTTCAAAGCGCTGCAAAGTGAAGATGCCGATTCGGTGGTCTCTAACCCTGATCCATCGTTAAACGACAAACCGTTTCCGGTACCGCAGGGGCGCGTACTCGGTGGCAGCTCGTCAGTCAACGGCATGATTTACATGCGCGGGCAGGCACGTGATTATGATGATTGGCAACAAGTATATGGTTGCGAAGGCTGGTCGTACCAGGATGTGCTGCCGATCTTCAAACGGCAGGAGAACAATCAACGTCTCGGTGATCCGTATCACGGTAACAGTGGTCCGCTAATTGTCGCCGATCCGGCAACGCCCCACCGAGTCACATCCGCCATTGTCGAGGCCGCGGTGTCTGCCGGTATACCGGCAAGCGATGATTTTAACGGTGAGCAACAGGAGGGCGCGGGCTGGTATCAGGTGACGGCCTATAACGGGCAGCGCCAATCGGCGGCGCATTGCTTTTTACAGCCGGCACTCGAACGCGACAACCTTACCGTGCTCACCGGCCACCTGGCATGCCGTATCGTTTTTAGCGGGCGACGCGCCAGTGCGGTGGAAGCCAAAGACGAGCACGGCAACGATGTACTGCTGACCGCGCGGCGCGAAATCGTTTTGTCCGCCGGTAGTTTCCACAGCCCGCGCTTGCTGATGCTGTCTGGTGTAGGCCCGCGCGATGAGCTCGATCGTCATGGCATTTCCATTGTGCAGCGATCTGAACAGGTCGGGCGCAATTATCAGGATCACGTTGGCGTGCCGGTAACGCGCCGTTTGAAAGATGTACAAGGATTGCATGGCGCTGACCGCGGCTTTGCCGCTTTGCGTCACGGGCTGGATTACTTTGCGTTTCGGCGTGGGCTGTTGATGTCTAACCTGTTGCAGGCCGGTGCCTGTGCCGATACCACAGGCGATGGACGCGCGGATGTGCAATACAACTTTGCCCCTTTTGCACCCGGGCTGCCCGGTCAGCCTCCGCTGCCGTTTCATGCGGTACAGGTTCACCCCATGACCATGCGGCCCGAATCGCGCGGGCGGCTGGGCTTGCAATCGAAAGACGCGAGTGCTGCGCCGAAATTTGATTCGGCGGCGTTATCGTCCGTGGCAGATCTGGATATGTTGCGGCGTGGAGTTCGTCTGGCGCGCGAGATCTATGAACAACCGCGGTTGCGCCACTGGGTGGGCGAGGAGATCTGGCCTGGCCGTGACGTCAGCTCGATCGCAGGCTCCAACAGCCTGGACAATGCCATTCGCGAGCAGGCCCGCACCATCTTTCACCCCAGCGGTACGTGCCGCATGGGGCCAGCGGCAGATTCGGTGGTCGACCCACAACTTCGCGTGCACGGTGTAGAAGGATTGCGGGTGGCGGATTGCTCGGTGATGCCAGCGCTGGTATCCGGCAATACCAACGCGCCGACCATGATGATCGCCGATCGCGCAGCGGATTTCATATTGGCGGATGGATCTTGACGCTGCCGGTTGTGGCTGCTTTGCGTCCAGTTTCGCGCTACGCCACCGCCCGGTGTCATGCCGGTCGAATTTACATCAGAGTTTCGCCGGGTTACGCTCGACTCTGTACCTACTGGCCGTAGAGGAAGCGCGCGATTGTTTACTCGTACCATATTTTCAGAACAACACGAACTGTTTCGCGTTCAGGTCAGGCGCTTTGTCGACACCGAGATCGTGCCTCATCACGATCAATGGGAAAGAGATGGCAGAGTCAGTCGCGATGCCTGGCTGAAAGCCGGTGAACACGGTTTGTTGTGTGCGGCAATGCCTGAAGCGTACGGCGGTGCCGGCGCCGATTTTCTGTTTTCGATGGTGGTGCTGGAGGAGCTCGCCCGCGTTGGTGCGATGGGGCCTGGTTTTAGTTTGCACTCGGATATCGTGGCACCTTATCTGTTGCACTATGGCTCCGAATCAATAAAACAGGTCTGGTTGCCAAAAATGGCGCAGGGTGAGGTTATCGGCGCACTGGGTATGACCGAACCCGGTGCAGGCTCCGATGTGCAAGGCATCAAAACCACGGCGATTCGCGATGGCGATGATTTCGTCATCAGCGGGCAGAAAGTGTTCATCACCAATGGCGGCAACTGCGACTTCATCATTCTGGCCTGTAAAACCGATCCACAACTGGGTGCAAAGGGCATCTCACTGATTCTGGTGCCGGCCGAGGCGCCCGGTTTCAGAAAAGGTAACCGCCTGCTCGAGAAAGTTGGCTGGAAGGCTCAGGATACAGCCGAGTTATTCTTCGATGAAGTGCGCGTGCCCGCAGAAAATTTGCTGGGTGCTGAGGGGCGTGGTTTTTATCAGATGATGGATCAGTTGCCTCAGGAGCGATTGCTGCAGTGTGTGCGCGCCTGCGCTACGCTGGAGGCGGCACTTGAGTGGACGGCGGATCACGTGCGCGAGCGCAAGGCGTTTGGCAAGACCATTGCCGATTTCCAGAACACGCGGTTTAAGTTGGCTGAAGTCAAAGCCGAGGCCACCATGTTGCGCGTGTTTGTGGATAAATGCCTGGAGATGCACGTTGCAGGTGAGCTCGATGAGGTCGATGCGGCGATGGGAAAAATGCTGTCATCGGAAATGTTATGCAAGCGTCTCGACGATATGCTGCAGTTATTCGGCGGTTATGGCTACATGTGGGAATACCCGATCGCACGCGCCTGGGCGGATGCACGGGTGGGGCGTATTGCCGGTGGTACCGGTGAAATCATGCGCGAGATCATTGGCCGATCGTTGTTGCGTCGGCAGTGACGTCGCGGCGCTCAATACAATTGATGTTCGAGAATCAGTTCGGTAGAAATTCATGAACCGGTATCAACGACTGATCGATCGCGCGCGATCTGGCGAACCTGTTTTGATTGACGGCGCTACCGGATCGGAATGCCTTCGCCGCGGAACTGTGCGACTACCCAATGGCTGGAGCGGCGGTGCGGTCCTTAGCAATCCTGAAATCGTACTGGGTATTCACGCCGACTACCTGGCACTGGGTGCCGAGATGATCGCGTCCAATACCTTCGCTACCGGGCGCAACGTGTTGGAAGATGCCGGTGTGGCCGATGACTTTGCGCTTTGCAATCGTCGCGCGATCGAATTGGCAATCGAGGCACGTGCCCGCGCGGGTGCTGATCATGTTTTAGTTGCCGGTGGTATCAGTAACTGGAGTTTCTCGGGCAATCGCCCATCACTGGACACCCTGCGCCACATTACCATCGAGCAGGCAACGATCATGCGTGATGCTGGCGCGGATCTATTGAGCCTGGAAATGATGGTCGATATGGAGCGGCTAGAAGTCACCCTCGATGCGGTATCGACAGTCGGGCTACCGATCTGGGTGGGTTTTTCAATCGGGCCGGAGGAAGGTCAGCCGGTTGATCAATTGTCTAATCCGGTGCCGCTTCGAGACGATGGTCTGCTGGCCGATGCGGTGGCGCTCACTGTCGGGTATCAGGCTGTCGATGTGCTGTGCATCATGCATTCAGATGTTCGGTTGACCGCCCGCGGCATCGAAGAGATTCGGCGACACTGGGATGGTCCGATCGGCGCCTATGCCCATGCGGCACAGAGGCTCGACGGAGAATTGAATTTCGAGGATGTGATCAGCCCCGAGCACTACGCTGACTATTGCCCGGCCTGGCTCGATGCCGGAGCGACGATCATCGGTGGCTGTTGTGGAATTGGTCCAAAGCACATGGAGGTCGTCGCTGAAACACTCCTTCCCCGGTAGTGGATGGCCCTCGATTGCCACTGTCGCTTGTCAAGGCGATCAATCAATGCAACTGAGATGACGACTCGATTGCGCATTGACCAAGGGTGTACTGGCCGTTTGAATGTAGGTCGTTTAGTCTTCCTGTCCGGAATCGCTGGAGTGATTACTCCTCTCACGTGCTTTCGATAAGCCTGGCCAGTAGAATGCGAAACCGGCGCCGCCGAGCGCGGACGAAAAATAGCGCACGCGGCCGCCGTGCTGCCGTGCAATGAGTTCGACCAACGACAGTCCTAAACCCAGGCCGCCACTGTCTCGGGAGCGGCTTTCATCAATTCGTGAGAGTGGTACAAAAAGAGAATCGCGTTGTTCTTGTGAAACCCCATCGCCATCGTCTTCAACACGAAGGCAGACCCTGTTTTCCTCATCTGTCGTGGCCTGAATTCGGATAGTTGAGTTGGCGTAACGAGCAGCGTTTGACAGCAAGTTCGACAGTGCGAGCCGAATCAGGGATTCGTTGCCGTGGATGCTCACAGGCACATGAAAATCTGATGAAACCGTCAGGGATTTGTTTTGTTCGGTCTTTTCAACGACATCGGCAGCGACGCGCTGTAGATCAAACCGGCCCCACTGTACTGCTGTGTCGCGGTGTTGAAAACGAACGAGCAACAATGTCTGTTCCAGTATCTCTTCCAGGTCGTTAAGGTAGTGGTCCAGCGTGGAGATTCGTCCCCGCATTTCCGTTAGATCGTCTACGTAGCGAGTCGTGTCGAGTGCGAATCGCAGCCGGGCTACCGGGCCGCGCAACTCGTGTGGCAGAGCGCCGATCAGTATTTGCTGGTCGGCTATCAGCCGTTCAATACGATCGGCCATACTGTCGTAACTTTTCGCCAGCGAGCCGAATGGTTCATCAAATTGACCGCCTACGCGAGATCCCAGCGTTCCGTCTGCCAGGGCCTGACTAGAGCGGGCAAGCTCGCTGATCGGGCGAGCTACCTTGCGTGACAACCAGTACAGGCTGGCGCCTACAACAAAGAACACCAATGCTAATGGCGAGAACACCTCGACGAGGTCAAAGATGTTTATCGGCAGATCATTGTCAATTAACCAAAGGAAGGTTGTTGTGCCTGGAATTTTCCACACTGTTTCCCAGGGGTCGTCATCGATTGAATTGGTGTAGAGCGAGGGGTTATCTTCGTCTTGCTGCCAGGTGCTGTCCAACTGTTCCAACACGCCGCCGATGCGAAGATTAAATCGAGATTCGTAGGCATTCAGCAGTGCTTCCTGGCCTGCGGCATCCAGTGATGTCAGCCTATGGGCGATGAGTTCACTTTCAGTCGCCGCGTCTATACGAAAATCAGCAAAGTCGCCGCGCTCTAATGTCGCGCCGGCCAGAATAATGATCGCCAGAAAAGCCACACATAGCAGCAAGACCACTTGTATCCAGGTTTTTGTAAATACTGATCTCATTCAAGTGCCCCTGACGGCCCAACACAGCGATCCGACTTTCGCGCTCTAGAGCCGCTTATAGATTGCGAGTGGATTTTATATACTGCGATGAGTAAGGTCTGTCAGCGATTGTCACCGAGCCAGAAGATATCCCTTGCCACGGACGGTTTTAATATAGCGATAGGGCGGCGAGTCGTCGTCCATTTTTCTTCGCAAGGTAGAAATTCGCATGTCCATGCTGCGATCAAAACCATCGTACTCGGTGCGCCGGAAAGCATGGTAGAGGTCGTCGCGGGTCACAACTTCGCCAAGCCGCTCACAAAAATACTGCAGCAGGTCAAATTCCATTGACGTTAACGGCATCAGTTTTCCATTGATAGATGCCTCGCGGCGATGGGTGTCGACTCTTAGATCGTGTATGTCTATCAGCCCGTCTCGCGCAGGTGCCCGGTCTATGTTGCGTCTTAGATTTGCACGAATATGCGCCAATAGAATATGGGGTCGTACTGGTTTGTCGAGAAACCCGTCTGCACCACGGTTTAATGCATTAATTTCGGTCAGATCATCACCGCGTGCGGTGAGCATGACAATAGCATCGGAGAATTGATCACGTACCTCACGTATCACTTCCAGCCGTCAGCACCGGGCATCATGACGTCGAGTATCACCAGATCTGGTTGTGCAGATTTTATCCGCTCAATCGCGTCCAGACCGTTGCCGGAGTGCTCAACCTGGAAACCTTCGTCGCTCAGGAAGGCGCAGATCATCCGCGCCAGTTCCGGATCATCTTCGACGACTAGTATTCGCTCAGCCAATGTGTTCCATGAATATCAGTTGTTTGCGATCCGCTCTGACAATTGCTGACAAAACGCGTACACAAGTACGAGGGTAAATTTGGAGTCAGTACCGATAATAGGTCCCTCGTGTAGACAACCAGGAAGACCCATGAAATACACCAATAGCGTCATCATATCATTCGCGACAGTCTGCTGCGTGATCACAGGCTGCGCCAACTCCGGAGCGCGGTATCGGCCGATTGTTGATGGAGAAGCCACTGCAACGTATGCGGCGGATCTGAATGCTTGCCAGACATTGGCGACGTCTCGGGAGTACGTCAATGGCGACGTCAACACAGAGGCTCTGCTTGGCGCGACGGTAGGTGCGCTGGCAGGGGCGCTGGAAGACGGCACGGATGGCTTTTTTGCAGGGGCGGTGGCCGGCACGCTGGTTGGTGGTGCAGATCGCGTGTGGGCGGTACGCGATGAGCGCAAGGCAATTGTCGTCAGGTGTCTCCAGAATCGTGGCCACAATGTTGTTGGATGAAGACGGTGTACTGCATGCGTAGTCAGCTCAAGATATCGATTTAACACAGGATTAACACCATGTTCAAACGAGCCGGGCATCCTCGTTTCAGACTGGCCCTTGCCGCAGCGGGCTTGCTTTCACTGGCGGCCTGCTCGTCAGATAGCAATCAGAATACTGGCACCATGGATGGATCAAACATGCCATTGGTAAAATCGGCCACGATATTTGGTATCCCTATCAGGGCCACCGCCGATGTAGATGACAATCTTGTCCTTCATGCCGCTGCGGTCTTGGCCGAGTATCTGGATAACAACGAGGACGGTACACCTGACAACCCGCTGGTGGTAAATACAATGGTGGATCGTGGGGCTACGCTGGTCATGGCGCGAGACTCAGCGGAATTGGAATCCATTATGTCGCAGGTCGATGCTACGGACAGTTGGCAGGATTTACTGGCGGATGAGACATTTCCCAGCGGTAGTTCCAATGGGTTGTTTGATGCGTCATATGAGGAGATCCTGCATCTGATCACTCACGTCGGCTATGCCAACGCCTATCCGGAGAGTTTTGGTGAGCGACAGGCCAGCACACTGGCGGACGCAATGGACATTGCTCGGGGTGGCCGTTTTGTCCAGGTTCCATCAACCTACCCCGAAAATGCGTGGTACACCTACGACGACACGACCTGTGACTATGGTTGCCAGGTGACGGAGTATGTCTATTGGGCGTTAACCTCCATGCTTGGCGCACAGGAGTTTCCCGGTCGCTTAGCGGAGATTCAGCAGGAATGGCGGCTTAACACTCGAGCACTGGTTCAGTCTACCGACACAGCAGTTTATAACCTTTTAACCACCGCCGATTTTCTGTTGCCTACACGGTTGCCAGATGGAAGCTACGGTGCTCAAACTATTGAACTGCAGACCACCCCAACCAGTGGCAATGCAGACACAGGTTCCGGTAGCGAAGCTCAGATAGTGTACGGAGCTGCCAGTGAAAGTGCCTGCAGGCAGGCAGCGCAAAATGATGCACCAGCTTGTTTCATTGTCGCGAGTACGACTGCACAGATGCATGGTGTCATTGACGACAGTATCAATGCGACCCTGGATGCGATGCTGGCAGCCCATGCCCAACTTGGCACCATCGAATTGATCAATGTACCAGGCTCAGCAGACGACGAGGCAAACCTTCGGGCTGGCCGACGTATCTACGCTGCGGGTGTGAACACTGCGGTGCTATCCGACAGTCTAATCGCATCTGGTGGAGTTGATTTTTTCCTTGCCGGCAATCAGCGTCGTGTCGAGCCTGGCGCTATGATTGGCGTTCACTCGTGGGCCGCTCAGTCTGACGATGGCAGCCTCATTCAGGGTAGCGAGCTGCCGGCAGATCATGGCCAGCATCAATTCTATATACAGTACTACACTGATATCAATTTGTCGGACCCTGCTGGATTTTACTTCTATACGCTTGAAGCCGCGCCAGCTGAAAGTATTCACTACATGAGTGCACAGGAAATCATGCGCTTTGAATTAGCCACGCAGTAGGCGGGTGGAGACTGGCAGGAAACCCGCCTGGTGGCGATGACTCGTCATGTGTAACAAATCCGCCTTCGTGGATTGCCACGCGATCCGACGTTCACGTTTCACCAGCCACGCTCGGGATTTTCGACGCCTATCGGCCGGTGCTGATTCGCTGCGTGGATAGACGTTGCCGGCGATGATAAAGCCGGCAGCTGCAATGTTGTTGCCGATGTGGCTAGTGGTGCCGCAACATTCTCGCGCCGGTTGGTTGGGCTGGCGTTCCAGGGCGTTGAATTCTCCCTGTAACGGCGGCCCGGCCAAATACTCATTTGACGATGATCAGTTCAGGTTGATTTGTGCGACCAGGCTACCGGTGAGCGTGTAACGCGGCCATCGACAGCGCGAGTAGCGGTCAGCCACGCGATGCATGTGATCTTCCTCCATGCGCGTGTCTGGATATGAAGATCGCGGATACGGTGTTTAGGCGTCGATTCGGAGAGCGCTTCGTTTACTGCGACAGGCCCAAGAGTCGGGTCACAGAGAAATTGCAACCGGTTGCAAAAAGTGCTTGCAACCATTCCGGGCCACTCGCATAATCGACAAATCCGGCGTTGTGGCCGGGTAACCGTCAGCGATCTTCGGAGGGTGCTTGCTCAGGTTTTCGCTAAATCACATGTCTGTTGCGCGCGCGTCGCTCGAAGATCTGCTCGATATTGCGGCGGGCAGCCAATGTGCGGGTATTGAGTTGCGCAACGATCTGTCCGAACCACTCTTTGGCAGCTTGAATGCCGAAGCGGCAGGTGTGCTGG
>CAZYDV010000176.1:0-12811 GCA_964646405.1 uncultured Granulosicoccaceae bacterium
GGCTTGATCGCAAAGTTTGCACAATAGGCGGCCGGCCGAATGACGGATCCAACGTCCTGATTTCCCAGCGCCACCGGCACCATGCCCGCACCGACCGCTGCCGCCGAGCCGCTGGACGAACCACCGGGTGTCCGGTTTTCATCAAACGGATTGGTTGTCGGGCCCGGTACCATAAACGCAAATTCAGTGGTTACCGTTTTGCCGACAATACAGGCACCGGCCAGTCGCAACGCGTTGACGCTGGCCGAATCCATACCGGTTTCCCTGCCGGCAAAGATCGGACTGCCAAGCGTTGTCGGCATGTCTTTGGTTTGAATAACATCTTTGATCCCCACCGGCATGCCATCGATCGGTGACAAGGGCTCACCGCGCCGATAACGCTCGGTCGAGGCATCGGCACTGGCAAGTGCTCCGTCACGGTTGAGTGTTACCCAGGCCTGTACCACCGGTTCGCGCTCATCAATTATCGACAGGCAGCGCTCGAGGTAGGCGCGCGGTGTATCGCTGCCATCGACAAACCGGTGTCGCGCATCGTGAAAGGTGGTAAGACTGGGTTGCGTAACATCGTAACTCGTTGCTGAGTGATGCTGATCATCCACGGCGTTGTTCCTCCTGTTAGCGTCCTTGCGCGACTGTGTACCCGCAGCCGGGAATCATGCCGAAAACAGTCGACCCGGCAGACGCACCCGGCAATGATGCCAGGCATCGGATAAGCTAACCCAATGTGGCTATCAGATACAAGCTGCACGCCTAAGCAAATTCAATTGACTACCGGGCGTCTTGCCGTTGTAATGCGACGGTGCTATTGAAAAGCTGACTCTCTGTGTTTTAGAGTCGCTATGATAGCTGCCCTTCGACCAGCCCGATTCCTGAAGTTTGACGGTCCTTTTAAAATAGCCGAGTGGAGAAAGCCACGAGATGCAAATCCGCCTGGACGACATACAGGATCTGCAAGCCGAACTGATTGCTTTTCGCCGCGATCTGCATCGCCATCCCGAGCTGGGTTTCAATGAAGTGCGCACAGCGGCTAAAGTTGCTGCCGCACTCACTGAGGCTGGCATCGAAGTACACAGCGGCATTGGCAACACCGGTATTGTTGGTGTACTAAAACGCGGCAACGGCACCGATAGTATTCTTCTACGTGCCGACATGGACGCGTTGCCTATTGGCGAGAAATCAACCCATGACTACGCCTCCACCAATGCGGGTGTGATGCACGCCTGTGGTCACGACGGACATACCACCATGCTGCTGGGGGCAGCACAACATCTGGCGCGAACCGACTGCTTCAGTGGAACAGTTTATTTCGTATTCCAGCCGAATGAGGAACATGGCCTCGGCGCACGCGCCATGCTCGACGATGATCTGCTGGAACGTTTTCCGGCTGACGAAGTCTATGCCATCCACAATCTGCCGGGCGCACCCGCTGGCCAGATCTCGACGCGCGTCGGCAACATTTGCGCCAGCGAAACGCTGTTTGAAATTCATATCAACGGACAAGGTGGCCACGCGTCCATGCCACAGGTTGGCGTCGACGCGATTCTGGTTGGCTCGGAACTGGTGATGGCGCTACAAACCATTGTCGCTCGCAAACTGGCACCCGATACCGGTGCGGTCATTTCAGTGACTGAATTCATCACAGACGGCGCGCGCAACGTACTACCGGGAAACGCCGTTCTGAAAGGTGATACTCGCGCACGCAATCCACGGGATCGCGCGCGGGTGGAAACACTGATGCGACAGATCTGCGACGGTATCGCCGCCACGCATCAAGTCGAGATCTCATTTAAAATCTGGACGGAGTTCGTCGAGACGATCAACGCACAGGCACCGTGCGAGACAGCCGTCCGCGCAGCCGGTACGCTCGGCCTCGACACAATACCCGACCGACCGCCGATGTCCTTCTCGGAGGACTTTGCCCATTTCGCCGCCGCCCGATCGGGCTGCTTTCTATTGCTCGGCAACGGCGAAAACGGGCCGCACGGCCAGCCGCTGCATTCCAGTGACTACGACTTTAACGACGAAGTGCTGACGACCGGTAGCGCCTTTTGGGTACAACTGGTCGCCGAGCGACTGGGCAAGGATCGACAACCATGAATCAACCGTTCAGTTCAGCCTCCGTCGCGCACACCGCGGTTGAGTGCCAGCCGGGGCAATCTGCCGACTCCGTACTGACCGATGCCGACTTCGAATCCGCCCATCGGGAAATCACTCAGTGGCACGGCTATGCACCAACAGCACTGCATACGTTGCCGGCACTGGCCAGTGCCCTTGGCGTACAGGATCTATTCTATAAAGACGAAGGTACGCGCTTCGGATTAGGCAGCTTCAAGGCATTGGGGGGTGCCTATGCCGCACTAAAAATCCTGCAACGCGAGTTATCCTCAACGCTCAACCGTACCGTCGCCATGTCTGAGATTCGCGATGGCACACTGGCATCGCAGGCGAGCGCCATCACTCTGGTATCTGCAACCGATGGCAATCACGGCCGATCACTGGCGTGGGGAGCAAACAATTTCGGCGCACGTTGTCGCATCTATATTCACCGTGAGGTTTCAGTCAGTCGGGCCAATGCGATCGCCGAACTGGGTGCCGAGGTGATACGCGTCGACGGCGACTACGACAAGTCCGTTCAGCAGGCACGCCGCGAGGCAGACGAAAACGGATGGTTTGCCGTATCGGACACCTCGTGGGAAGGTTACACCCAGCCGCCGACAGATGTGATGGCGGGCTATGGCGTCATGATTGATGAAGTGGCCGAGCAAATGCCACAGGCGCCCACGCATTTGTTTATTCAAGGCGGTGTGGGAGGCCTAGCTGCAGCAGCCTCGGCGCGCATGCGACACCACTACGGCCCGGCATTTCAAATCGTTGTTGTCGAACCGGAACTGGCCGCCTGTCTGCTGGCGAGTGCCAGGCACAGCTGCCCGACAACCGTGCCCGTCCACGAGGAGACACTCATGGCCGGGCTCTCCTGCGGAGAACCATCGGCACTGGCCTGGGAGATATTAAAGCATGAAGCCAGCGACTATCTCGCTATTCCCGAATCACTGGTTGCCCCGACCATGAAGCTGCTGGGCAACCCCGACAAAAGCGATCCACCGATCGTGGCCGGCGAGAGTGCGGTATGCGGACTGGCGGGAATGATCGCGGCCTGCCACCAGCCGACACTGGGCACAGCGCTCAATCTGGATGCCGATTCCAGCGTGCTGGTGATCGGATCAGAAGGCGCAACCGACCCTGAAATATACGCTCGCCTGACCGCGTAAGCCCTGCTCAGCAGATCTCGTCACAGGATGAGGTGCAACGCGCCGGCATTCTACTCAATCGGACAGTACCACCACCCAATGTGCGCCCGGCAGCCTTGAAAGCCACTATTCCGGGCTTACACCACGCTGCCAGGAGATCAGATTAATCACATGGTCTACGCCATCGACAGCGGCAATCTGAGATTCGATCTCGCTCGCCTCTTCCACAGAGCCCGCGATGCCCACGACCGTCGCGATGCCATCGTATACAGTTACCCGCACGTTCGGCCCGCTGATCGCTACGATGGCACTCTCACCGTCATCGTTTTTGGTAGCGACACCTGCCTGAGCAACCCCGATAGACATCATTCCTGAAAGGCCGAGTGCCAGTACACTTTTAGTCTTGAACATGTCCATTTGACTTCTCTCAGTGTTGTCGTTTTATTCAAACTCTCAGACTGTGGCAATTCACAATGGTTCACGGCATGGACCCATGACCCATCTTTGAGATCACAGCGTGAACAAGCCCAAATAATCCAGCAGGGCCTCCCGTTCACATCGCGTTCACACCCGACCATTCGCCAGCGCTTTCGCCTTTTTTATGAATGGCTATCGCTAGCTTGCCGACAAAGCCCCGAGCCAGCTTTCCAGCCGTTAATTCGTTACACTCCAGATTCCAATGCCCCTTGGAGAGAGGCCATGAGTGCACCGCGCAGAATTTCCGCCACGCAGGCAGCAGGCCTTGTAGAGTCAGGCCATTGTCTCGACTACGGCGTAACCCTCGGCCAACCGGATGTCTTCGACCGCGCACTGGCTGCAAGAACCAAAGATTTGTCAGATGTAAAAATACGCTCTTGCATCAGTGTGGCTCCAAGAGCGGTCCTTGAGGCGGATCCAGAAGGCAAACACTTCTATTGGTTGAGTTGGCACTACTCGGGATATGATCGAAAGAAAAGTGATCAGTGCATTGCGCACTACGCCCCGATAAACCTCGGTGAACTGCCTGACTACTATCGTCGTTTTATTGAGCCGGCGGATTTTGCCATCCTCAAGGTGTGCCCGAAAGATCGCCACGGATTCTACAACTTCGGCGGCACCAATCTGTGGCATCCGGCGATTTGCGAAACTGCCAAGACCGTCATCGTAGAAGAAACCAAAGGTCTGCCCTATACCCACGGAGAAAGTTGCGGCTTACACGAGAGTGAAGTCGATTTCGTGATTGATGGCGATCACAGTGCCGCCACAGAATTGCCAGACTTGCCACTAACAGACATCGACAGCGCGGTCGGCAAAATAGTCGCCGATAACATCGAAGACGGATCCTGTATCCAGGTGGGCATCGGCGGCATGCCAAACGCAGTCTGCAGCGCTTTGCTCGAAAGCAGTGTTAAAGAGCTCGGACTACATTCTGAAATGCTGACAGACAGCATGGTCGACCTGGTTCTGTCTGGCCAGGCTACCGGATCGCGAAAACAGATAAACACCGGCAAACACGTCTATAGCTTCGCCCTGGGCAGTAAGCGCCTGTATGACACCATCGACGATAATCGAGACTTCCTTTGCTGCCCGGCGGACTACACCAACCCACCGCACATCATTATGCAAAACCCGCGAGCGATTGCGATCAATAACACGACCCAAATCGATCTAACGGGCCAGGCAGCATCCGAGTCCGATGGATTCCGCCATATCAGCGGTACGGGGGGTCAACTTCAGTTTGTTCGTGGCGCCTATGCATCCGAGGGCGGCAAGAGCTTTATCTGCCTGTCTTCTGTCTTTGAGAAGGGCGATGTCCGCAAAAGCCGAATCGTGCTGACACTCACCCCTGGCAATACTGTCACCACAACCCGGATGGACCAAATGTATGTGGTGACAGAGTATGGAATCGTTAACCTGAAAGGCAAATCCGTCGCTGAACGCGTTCGCGCCATGATTTCAATTGCGCACCCGGATTTTCGGGATCAACTGGAACAAGAGGCGCGCGAGCACAAGCTGATCGAGCGCACGATTTACGCTTTCTCATAGCGACTCGCTCAGCGTTGCATTGTATTCGAGCCTCTACACATTACATCTGGCAAAAACGTTTCAGCGCGAGCGGTACTCACTCTCGCGCCAAAGGATTCAGCCGTGGTCGACATTAATCAGCGTCGCTGTTGTCTGATCAATCAAAAAATCCAGAAATTTAACAGAAAATAGCCCACCTGCTAGCTCTACAATGCGCTCGCTGCGAGCGGGTGTCACCAGACCATCTGCACGCCAAGCCCGAACATGTGAGCCAGACTCACCGTTATTCAGCCTTTTTCAACCCGCACTAACAACGTGACACGAGCATCAGGAAACTCTACGTATCTGGTATCGAAGACCAACGCCCAGCCAGTACAACAAAGCGCTCGACGTTCAGCACCATCGAGTACAGACCTGAGCTGGTTGCCCAATCTTCCTCTGACAGCAAAACACAAAGCACCCCCGATTTGCGGCGTAGGCATTTTGTACTCGCAAAAAGCCGATGCGGTTCTGCACGTGTTTGAAACAGAAAACCTTCAAGAGGGAATCAACAGCATGTGTCAGTTGCGGGTATCCACAACAGATCTTGATGCCTGCTGCCAACTGCTATGGATGGAAGAACCCAACCCGGCTCGACGGACGCTAATCGCACACTGCCTGCTGGCCAGGCAGCGGGACTTGACGCCACCCCAGTAAAAATGCCCGATCGCTTAAGCTAGCCGAGCCGGTGACTTGCGTTCACTTGTATTCGCCTGCGAGACGCCAGGTAACCAGCCAGGAAAAGCCACCCAAACGAAAACGCCCCCACACCAATCACTTCGCTGCCAACACCGCTGCCGTCACCCTGCTGGTCGTTGGCAGCAGGGGAGCCTGCGCTATCCTCCGCATCCTGCTCATTGATACCTGGCTCCTCAATTGAGCCCCCGTTCTGTATCAGACACGACCGACCATCCTCCCAACCGAATCCGTCGCCATCTGGATCTGAATCCGTTAACAGACAATCGGGAAAGTCTGTTCCGCTATCTGTAAACACTTCACCGGGAACATCGCCACTGCCGCCAGTGTTATCGCCAGACGAGCCACCCGGGTTGTTGCCATCATCGGATGTTTGCCCGCCATCGTCAGATGGCCTATCGACAGTCGAGCTGTCATCACTCTCGCTTTGTCCGTCATCATTCGACCCGGTGCTGCCACTCTGATCGACAGTTTGCCCGCCATCGTCAGATATTCCATCGACAGTCGAATTGTCATCACTCCCGCCCTGCCCATCATCACTCGCGTCGGTGTCGTCAGTCCCGCTACCGGTATCCGGATAAAGACGCTCAAGGTTCCAGCGCGCCCCGGTGGCATTGCAACTGAAGTCTCGAAAGGTACCGCTGCTATCGGTCAAAAATCCAGGGCAATTCGACTCATCTGGCGCATTGTTGGCAGGTTCATGACCACATTGCACTGTGTTGTAGTAAAGACGCCCACTGGCACTCCCCTCACCATACCGACGCCGAATATCATCACAGATGCGAACGACCGAAAACGACCCGGCTGGCGTGTCGACGAAGATTGCATCCAGGCCGTGATCAAAGTTGGTATCGCAGAAGCACTGGCCGTCTACCGAGTAGGAGTCACTCCAGTACATCGGCGCCGTGGGTGGCTGATAGATCACTGAGCCATCACCAATAAACCTTGCGGCAAAATCGTCCGGTGTGCGAACCTGATCTGGCCCGACACCCACGATATGCAAGAGCTCAACTGCATCGGAAAAATCGAGCTTGGAACCGGGACTGAGATAGGTGAACGCCGCCCGCCATGCAGTGGCATACTGGCTGGCCAGTACCGCATCTACAAATGTTTGACTCTGTTGATTAAGGTCGGCTGTGGCGTTGGCGAAATTTCCATCCTCAATTCTCATGTAATCGGTATTGCTGCGTACGTAGCCTAAATCCGACTGATCGGCGTGCACTTCATTCCAGTCACTGTGCTGAACCACATGGATGCGACTGTTGGTGTCAACTCCCGGCAACGCTTGCTGGATTTGCCTGACAATACTCGCCGTCAGGTCCGATTGCCCACCTTCCGCCACCCAGACATCTGCGCCGGAGTTTAGTGTTTGTAACCAGCGCTCAACGCTGGCAGCAAATGCTGCATCGCGACCGGTATGGGCATTCAGCCAGGCCGCACCCCAGGTCGCATCCATCACCGCCTCGGATGCCGCATCATAACGATCGGCGTTCCACCGCCCATAGGCACCACCGACCACGATCACCTGCAAATCCATTGACTGGCTGACCATCAGGCCAGCAACCGCTGCATGTGCATCATCACGGTCGGGTGCATGATCATAGTGCAGCGCGACTAAGTCGCGACCACGATCAAAGCCGGCGTGAGTAATTGATGCCGATATCAGCGGCACGCAAAGGCACAGAAGGCGGATTAAACGCACAGCAAACTCCGGGAACAGAGAAGAACAAACAAAACCATCACACAGCGACAATAATTGTGACAGAGTGCGGCGCCCCCTCCCTAGAGGCGGCACGCTGAATTGTGAATCAACGCACAACGGGCTAACCGTGTTCAAACCAAACAAGCCAAGCGAGTAATGAGCGGGGCCACACCAACCCCATGGGCTATCTTCACGCAATCGCAGGGTTTCACGCGGACTGCGCCGCCCAAATTTCAAATACAGTCTGCCGGGGTAAAAATCGATCCGAGCCGGGCGTGCTGAAAAATCGGGGCCAAAAAAAAACGCGAGCCTGAACATTCGAGAGCGCTTGCATGGCTTAGGATTCAGTTTAGTCAACGATAGAATTCGCGGCGTCAGGATGATCGTCATGCGCAATAAAGAAACAGCCCCGACGCCCGACTACTACTTATTGGAACCGTCTTTCTATGTAAACTGCTGTGAACAACCCAAAAGGACAATTCACATTCGAGGGATAGCGATAGGTTTTGAGGAAAATGGTACTCGTGGTGAAACTATCCAGATATATCGGCAGGATTACGGTCGCGTTTGGCGCATTGACCGCGCTTGCCGCTCCAGCTCAGGTCGCGCTCTCTCCGCCGGGGCAACCATCGGTTACCATCCTTACCGAACCAGTCGACAGCGCTGAACAGGCGCAAGCACACACCGACAATCCTGATACCACGCAATCCAGCCCGGACAGTCGTACTGATACCACGATAGACCATTCGATTGACCAAACCCCCGGTGCAGGGATAAACGAACCCGTTGAATCCGGCCCCGGGGATTTGACGTCGCCCGAACCGGCTGAACCCTCTACCGGAGATACCGAACAGAACCCCGTCGCGCAGTTCGTTCGAGAGATAGCCACGACACCCTGTGATACCAGCGATCCTGAAGTTCGCATCATAGATTCAACCGATGACCTGGCCGACATCAACAACCCCGATATTCGGATTTTCTGCGTAGAGCCCGGCGACTACCGGGATGCCGGCACGGTAAGCATCAGCAGTAGCGGCACAGCAGATACACCCCGGATACTGCGTCATATTGACGACTGGCCAGAGACTCAACTCAACGCCGTGCAACAACAGCGATCAGCACAGGCGGTATTTCTAAAAATCAGATTAACAGACGCCAGCCATTGGATTGTGGATGGAATCTCGGTCTTAAATACTGATCCGGCTATCAGCCTGGCTAACCGCAGTATCGATATTCTCAATGGATCCGCCGACAATATTATCCACCGCTCATTGGTTGAAGGTGGTCGCGTGGCAGTCAGAATTCACGGTTCGAATCGCAACCTGTTGCAGAACAATGTCATCAGAAATACCGTGGTGACGAACGGCGACAGCAACTGTATAAACATTGAAGGCGATCCAGGTCAAACCGTCAGTGCAAACTTGATTATTGGCAATGAAGCCTACGACTGCACTGATAGTCTGCAACTCGTCACCCTGGCAGACAGCAAAGGCAATTTAACCTTCCCTGGCACACTGATCGCCAACAATGATTTCTACCTGACAGATGCCATGTATACCGACTGCACTGGTCAGAGAAACCCTAATGGTAACTGCTCGGTTGCCGAAGGTCGCTTTGACATAAAAGGCGGTGGCACTGGTCCGTCAGACGATCAGAATTTGCGCGTTATCGGCAACCGCATATGGGGTGCCAGAGCCACCGACACCACCCAGGGCGGCTCCAGCTGGGGCAGTGGCATCGATATTTGCTGCGGTGAAGCAATTGGTTACGTCACAATCAAAGACAACATCGTCATGAACAGCGACCGCGGAATAAGCATTGGTGCAGACAATACACATTCAATTACCATTGCGAACAACACAATCTACAACATAGGCTCCACCAACAACAATTCGGGTCATGCACTACTGGCACTGGACAAGACATACGATACCGTCTGGACAGAGAACGTCATCGTCGATTCTGCAATTTGGGGGATGTTTTTAGGTAGCCAACAGACGGTAAGCTGCAATACGGTGATCGATTCACCGCGTTCACGCACAAGCAGCGACACCCTGATCGGTGGCAACTACTACTATGGCGATGTTCAGGTTCCCAACAACACATCGGACAAACCCGATATCTTTATGGGATCGGCCGCTTTATCCGCCAACGAATCACTTTGCTTTACAAGAAAGCGGCTGACCGGCCCGGAACAAATTTGTATTCCATTTGCACAACAGTCATTGTTAAGCCCACACAGTGGAGCGTGTGCTGGCTAATCACCGATTAGACTAGCGGCTCGTACAGCCGCTTTGCAGTGGAGTAGGTACCTGTGCATCCGGGTTGGCCGCAAGCAGGGAAGGCACAATGCCACTGGACGCGGCATTGGCAACAATATCGATGCCCAGCGTGTACGGCGGGCTTGCGACGATTGAGACTCCCGCAGAATCGATTTCGTTTCCAGCGACGCGTGCAGGCGGGGTCAATGGGGTGCCAGCGTACCCATGCAGCCTGATGCCCTGCGCGTTGGATTCAACACACCCATTGCTGAAACTCGCTCCACGCCCTATTTCAACGGCTGCGCGTCCAGCGTCGATCTGGTTGCTGCTAACGGTATTGGCATTAGCGCTGATCGCTCTGAAATCGCTCTGTCTCGCATTGTCGCTATCGATCGTGGCGCGATCGCCAATCAACAAGCCGCTGTCACTTTGTTGAAGGAGCGTGTTGCCATCGATCATCGTCGCCGTCGTCAGTAGATTGTTGGAATGCGTGATCGTGATCGCGTGGCGCCCACCGGTGATTTGATTATTCGAGACTTGAGTATCCACTCCACCACTGACCGCCAGCGCGGGTGGTGTATCCAGGCTGTTAGAAGACAGCGAAATGCGATTGCCATCGACTACCAGCCGGCGGGTGTCGGTGGCCCGGATAAACGTATCGTCAAGCCGGTTGTTGCGGATCTGAACATCGGCCAGCGTGGTGCCGCGCAATCCGATCAGCTCCACGCTTCCCGCCAGCGCCGCCGAATTGTCCTGAAAAGAAAGATTCAACGAGAGGCTCTCCACGGTGCGCGCGACGAGTAGCGATCTGGTGCGACAGACCTGATTGGCGCGAATCGTCGCACCGGCATTGCGCCCGTGCACGGAGATGTCGCCGAAGGCGGCCACTGGCGTATCCCTTACACAGTTGTGCTCGACAGTAATGTTTTGATTGGCAGTGGACCACGTGATGGCTGCTTCCGAGTGGTGGACCCGCTCAGCCCGCTGGTTGGTGTTTCGAATGTGATTACCACGAATCGTGGTATCACGTGCGTTGCTCAGATGCACCGCAGAACCGTTCAACTGCTCGAACGCGTTGTACTCGATAACGGTGCCCTGCCCCTGTGCCGTGATGGCTTCGCCCTGGGAGTGAATGAAACGGTTGTGCCGCACAATGCCACCTTGCCCGGCGAGCCACAGCGAACTGTGCCTGGCCCAACTGACGAAGTGGTCGTTTTGTTCAGCATTGCCATCGAAGATCAGGCCCTCGAAAGTCGTGTTATCCAAACCGCGCACCAGACTAAATGAACTCACCACTTTGGAACCCGCAGGATAGCGTTGCTGCATACCACGCAACACGGTGAGTAACGTGGCGTTGATCGCGCTAATCGGATGGTGCACCAACTCGCCGGCCGGGAAGTCGTTGCGGCCGGGCAGCACCGGAGACACCCACATGCCGGTTTCAAATCCCAACGCGCTGGCCACCGGCAACACCGTGCTGCCAGCGGCGACATCAGCCGTGAGCGTCGTCAGCCGCGCCGCACAACGACGCAACGTCGCAGGGCGCTCGCCACTGGGTTGCCAGATCTGACCTGGCTGCGCAATGACCATCTGGCACAGATGATAGGTTCGGCCACTCTCGAACAGCACACGCCCGCCCTCCCCGGCGGCATTGACTGCCTGTTGTACCGCCATATGCTCGGCTATTGCACCACCCGTGGCGCCAAACTCGGACACATGTACGGTCCGTGGCCTGGCAGTGCGATCGGGAATGTATGCCGGCAGCATGCCGCAATCTGCGCAACCCGAGCCAGGCTGACCGACAGCGACACCGCTGCCTGTGGTCGGGCCATCTGCACCGGGGTCCGGCGCGTCGCCGTTGGGCTGTTGAGCGACATCGCCCCCGCCCGGCGGGCAGCTTTCACCGGTGATCCGGTTCCAGCCAAAGCCACCGTTTTGTGCCGCGGCGGAGTAATCACAGCCCGGTGGTATTGCCGCCTGCACTGTGTCTGGCGGACAACTGCTTGCCGTCGTCGCGTTCCAGCCCCAACCTCCATTGTCCTGTGCATTGCTGTAATCGCAACTGCCGTTAGCTGGCGATCCAGTGACTGTCTCCGCACCGGGATCATTCGAGCCAGCATCACCCGCCGGTCGACAACTAAGACCCGTTTGCGAGTTCCAACCCCAGCCGCCGTTGCGTGCGGCCTGGCTATAGTCACATTGCGAAACCGCGGTCGGGTTGTCGCGGGCGTTGACACCTCCATTACTATCGGGCTGACAGCTTTGCCGGGTTACCGGGTTCCATCCCCAGCCGTCGTTGGTGTCAGCATTGCTGTAATCACACGCCGCCCATATTGCCGGAGAGGTGAAAAATGCAGCGGCGATCAAGATTGCGCGAGTAGCGGTTGAGAAAATAGACACTTGAAATTCCTTTGCCTTCAGCACACAGGCTACCTGCAGGTTCCTCGCTCGTCATCAGATAACTGTAAATAGATCGATAAATTTTACTGAGTCAACCTAACCGAACGGGGTTCTGGCGCCTGTGTACATATTCTGAAACACGTGGTCGGTACACCACGCTGGCACACAGGAACTAGTGCTCTGGCATCACTAAGATGAGAAAGCAATACTCAGTTGCATCGCTGGAATCGACCTCAATCCAGTGAGAGCCGATATGGCTGACACGCCTGAACTGTCCGATCACACCAGCATTCAGCTACGCATCGAACAATGGAAGAACAAGACGGACGTACTAGTGCCAAAAGAGCCTATGGAAAACCCCCAACCGGCGGCCTTAATGCCACTAATCGGTAATTCTCGACAAGAGATGCCACGAGGCCTCGTATTCAATCTGTCCGACTACCTTGAGCTGGTGGACTGGA
>CAZYDV010000177.1:0-12733 GCA_964646405.1 uncultured Granulosicoccaceae bacterium
CACAGGCTCCATCACTTTCTGTGGCAGCCTGCCGCACAATAATTTCGACAACAACATCTCTCGCATAGTTGAAAACGTGATCAAGCGTTTCACCGCCTGAGCCGCACTAACGGCATCGCTACACGCGGCACTGGAGAAAACTCGATGAACCAGCCAGCTAAAACCGTTCAAACAATGTGTCCGATGAATTGCCACCCCACGCTATGTGGCATGAAGGCGACCGTGCACACCGACCAGACCGTCACCGTTGCAGGTGACAAGGACAACCCGGACAGTCGCGGATTTCTGTGTGTTAGAGGGCGTGCGTCAAGAGAGATCATGGGTAACCCCAATCGCATTTTGCACCCGATGATCCGCGATGATCGCAACCGCGATCAATGGCGACAAATCAGCTGGTCTGATGCGCTCGACAGAATTTGCGAGCAACTGGCAGACACCGATCGGGAAGAGGTCGGCATCTGGCAGGGACACGGCGATGCCGCAACCAACTACGGGACACGCATCGGTGGCTTGCTGGCACGCCGCTTTGCCCACCTGTACGGCTGCCAGTGGTGGCATCCATCCATGATCTGCTGGGGACTGGGCGGATTTGGTCTTGGTATCACCGGCCTGCTGGAGGTCAACACCAAAGAAGATATGTCGGCAAACGCCGAACTGATTGTACTGTGGGGGGCTAACCTCGACAGCCAGCCCAATACCGCCCCACACCTGAAAACAGCAAAGAAAAGAGGCGCCAGAGTGATCGCGATTGATGTACGCGAAACCGCCGCAACCGCCCAGGCCGATGAAACACTGATTATCGCCCCCGGCACCGATGCGGCACTCGCACTGGCGATGATCAACCACATTATTCAACGTAACGCCTGCGATGACGCGTTCATCGAACAACACACTGTCGGTTTTTCGCAACTGCGTGACCACATACAACAGTACACCGTTTCATGGGCGTCAGACATCACCGGTCTAGAGACAGATCAGATCATCTCACTTGCCGAAAACTACGCGAGCACAAAGCCCGCGATGATTGTACTGGGCGGCAGTTCCATGCACAAAAGCAGCAACGGCTGGATGGGGGCCAGAGCCATTGCCTGTTTGCCTGCGATCACCGGCAATGCCGGACAACCCGGCGGTGGTCTCGGCCCCAGACACGGCTCGCCAAGTCACGGGCAGGGCCTCAACGACCTGATGCCGGCTGACGGCAACCAGTGTCGCAAGCCCATTCCCAATCAGATGTCCGATATCACCGATGGCCTGTGCAACGGTTCCGTCAAGACATTGCTGCTCAGTGGTACCAATATGATTTCCTCGTTTGCCGACACCATGCGCCTGCGAGATGGCATGGCCAAAGCGGAACTGGTTGTGTGCCACGATCTTTTTTTCAACGACACCATACGCGAGTGCGCCGACATCGTCCTGCCGGCCACGGCCTGGCTGGAGCAACTGGGCGCCAAGATGACACACACGCATCTGTACCTGATGGATAAGGCGTGTGAACCGGCTGGCGAGGCGCACACGCTGAGCGCACTGCTGCAAGATCTGGCCACCCGTCTGCAGGTAGATAACTTTTTTCCATGGCCCGATGACGAGGCGATGATTGATGCAGTAATCAATCACGCCTCAACAGGATATGCGAGCGTAGCAAAGCTGCGCGCCCAACACGGACATTGTGCGCTTGCCATTTCACACCACGGCCATCCAGATCATCGTTACACCACGCCCAGCGGCAAACTCGAGTTTTATTCCAGCCGCGCGCAGAACATGGGACTACCTGCCCTGCCGGAGTACATGCCGGTAACGCCAAAAGACCAATACCCGCTTCAGATGCGACAGGGCCGATCTCTAACGCACTTTCACAGCTTCTATGACAACGGACGCGCACTGCCCTCATTGGCACGTTTTAATGACAATCCACAATTGTGGATGGCCTGCAAAGATGCCGATAGCAGATCCATAGCGCACGGCTCCACCGTCAGAATCTATAACGATCAGGGCGAGTTCAACGCAACCGTGCAGGTCACCGAGAAGATCAAAGCCGGCTGCGTGTGGATACAGGACGGCTGGCAAGGTATTAATCGACTGACCAGCGGCAGCGCCGTGCTGCCCGAAGCAGCGTTGAGCCTGTTTCCATTCAGCGTGGGGCAGGCAAGCTACGACGCCATGGTCGAAGTAACAAAATCTGACCGCTAGTTCAGATCATCGTCTGGCGCAGATGCCTGCCGGTTTGGTGGAACCACTCGGGCAGAACCAAACGGTTGCAATGAATAGCATTCAGGAATACGTTTGTCAGGTTAATCTGTCCGGTTTGGAACGAACACAGGTCGGCATTTATCGCGAAAGTGAAAAACGGTACTTTTCCCGTATTTTCCGGGTACTCACAACCAGCCACAACGGCGCAGATAGCCGATACTAAGATTGTGCAGCGGTAGCGACACTCATGCACACAGGGAACAGAATCTATTTGCGAACTACCGCACGAACGCCAGATTCGGCGGACTTGAAATTTCGTAAAAAAGCATCAATTTTATTTGCAGGCAAGCAAGAGAACTGAAATGACCAACTACAACCAGGGCGCTTTCGATCACTGGTACAACTCCGACAGGCTGGCTGAAAGCCGGACTCGCCTGGCTTCAGATATCAGCACCGGCGAAAAAATCCGACGCGCATCCAAAAACTCTAAGTCCAAAGGATCGTGTGGCGTGACTAATCCCCGCTGCCTTTACCAAAAAATTACGGGGCATTTACAAAAGGCCTGCGCCTAACACATGGCGGCTCGTGTGATTGAGCCGACCCTGTATTGTTTGGCATTCAGTCCGCGGCGTCCGCATCGCGGCGCAGCTTCGCGAAAGCGGCCATTTGCCACGGACGCAACGCAATAATAATACTGCTGCCAACGCGATTCTTCAGATCCAGTCGGCTGTCCTCTGCGTTTAGCTCAAGAAACTCTTCGGCCAGCTTTTCCATTCTGCGTACCAATGATACCGACGACTTCCTCGACAGCATCCCCGTCAGGAATACCAGCTTCTCACCCGGACGATCAAAGTCTGAGTCCAGAAAATCGCTCTGAATATGTTGTTGGAAAAAGCGCTGAATCGGGCCGTTTGGTCTCCATTGAAAGTTTCGATCGATCAACAACCGAACTCCCCCGTTGGGCCTGACGCTGATCAACTTTAGCTTTTCAAGCACTTCCAGATGCCGCCGGCACTCGCGATTGTCGATCTGAAAACGCGCCACGATCTCCGCCGGTGTCCAGTTGTTCATCACTGAAACCGCCACCACCAGCAACCTCAGATTAGCAACCAGTTGCGCCTCCTGTTCTTCGGTGAGTTCTGACACATATTGCACGCGATCCCGCATTTGCTCTACGAGCTCGGAAATCTCGATTCCAAGTACATCATTGCAGATCGCATCCAGCCGCAGCAAAGTGATGCGATTGCCGGCAAACATCTGCTTGACGCTCGCCTCAGACAAATTCAGCGCGTCGGCCACATCGAAGTAGGTTTTGCCACTGGCTTTCAGTGCGTTTTTAAGCGTATTCACCAGCGCCACCGTTTCAGACATATCAAACCCCCCGTTCGGTATAGTATTTTTAGCCCAATAGGCGTTTATTTGCAAACCGATCAGCTCTGAGTTGTCATTATTATACTCTCCATCAGCTGGACGGATCGGCCGACCAGCGACAAGAGGGAAAGTAACCCATGAAAATTCGTCAATTCATCCTTTCAGTCTTTGCAGGCCTCGCTCTGAGCACAGCCGCCGTCGCCGGGCCTTCATCACAGCACAGCAGTGCCGCCCTTGCACATTCGGTTCAGGGATCGGCGCACGCCGGTGCCGCCGTCATCAAAGGCGCCGCCGCAGTAGCAGCCGTCCCGCTGCTTGTCGCAGGCGCCGCCGGTCAGGCCAGTACCGCTGCGGGCGAGGCATTGCTCGAAGAAGCCAATCGACCGTTGAAAATCGGCCATCAAGTGCTGCAGAAAACACCTACCCCGGCACAAATGATGGATCAGGCTAAAGCGGGGGCGAAGCAATGAAACTGCTGGCAAATCTGCTGGCTGCCGCGGCGCTTTTAATAGCGCCGTTTGGCTACGCCGGCGTCGATAGCAGTCAGGCGGGTGCTGCACCGGTACACAACGCACAACAGGTTGCCGACTTCTCCAGGCGGGTTGAACAGACTTTGGCTGACAAGGGCGCGCGGGTGGCCATTATCTCTCGCGCCGGCCGACCGGCCAGCGACTTACCTGATGGCGTTCGCTACACCCACGTGGCTTTTGCCGTCTATTCGATGGTGACGCTCTCAAACGGAGAAAAGCAACCCGGGTACGCGATATACAACCTCTATCAGCAGGCTGACAAACCCCATCGCAGTTCACTGGTACAGGATTATCCGTTTGATTTCTTCGCCGCAGTACCGGAGTTGCGCAGCGGGCTGATTATCCCGGCGGTACCATTGCAAAATCGGCTTCTAGAGGTCATCGCAAGCGACACTTACGCGAGCCTGCATAATCCGGATTACTCGCTGTTGGCCAATCCGCTAAACAACGCGAAACAGAACTGCACCGAGTTCACGTTGAATGTGCTGCAGTCGGCGATCTACGACACGGCAGATATACAGCAGATCAAGCAGTCACTGCGAGATCATTTTCAGCCCCAGCCAATGCGAATCAATCCGTTGAAACTCGCGGCGGGTGCCGCACTGCTGAAAGAGGTGTCGATCGACGATCACTCTGGCCCGATTCAGACCAGCACATTCACCAGCATCGGTCGCTATCTGGAGAAGTTCGGTCTGGTGGATGAGATCATCGAACTGGACGCTGCGAGCTAGCCCGGAAGTTCAAAAAGGCATAAAAAAGCCCGCGCGAGGCGGGCTAAAAGGGTATGACATAACAGGTGCTCCCTGCGCGTTCACCTGCCAGCGTCCTGCCGACCCAATGAAACAAACTCGTCCCCACCGGATCATCCCGAGCGTCATGCCCAAACGATTCCGGTCACGGTCTGATCGACGTCATCCTAAACGCCTTTGCGAGAATCCGACCCGAATACGAGCATGAACGCAGGCTCAGAAAATTACTGTCGGGCATTACCGTCAAAAAACGGTATTTTTACCGCTTTTTGTCAGGCTCCCAAAAAAGCGCACCTGATTGACTAATCAAATTTCGCAATCTAACGCGCTGAGTAACGTAGCTGCCTGCGCATCGCTGGCAATTTCACGCACGTCAATTTCCATCGATTCGGTAACAGCGGCAACGACGGTCGACTGCCAGCTCGCAGTTGGCAGCACCAGCTCAAGCTGCCCGTCGCACTCGCGCAATCCTCCGGCGATCGTGCGTTCTCCAATACGATGATTGGAAAATCCGGCGCGGACGGCGAGTTGCTCGGCGACATTATTCTTGAACGACCAGACCCGCAGAATACCGCCAATATGGGGTGTCTGCACGAACGCGACATCATCGACGCCATCGCCATTGAAGTCAGCGATTCCGGCCGGTGCGAGCCACCGGTAGGCCCTGCCGATATAGGGCGTGGCGACGAGCTTGGTAAATTCACCCTGATCGTTCAAGCCATAGACGGCAAGCGATGCGCCGGCATCCTCCCGGGTTTCGATCACAATGACATCATTGCGTCCATCGCCGGTGACATCGGCGATTCTGGGCGTCACATCTTCAAAAACCGAGTCTTCTTCCAGAATCACACTGTATTGACAGGGCTGCTCCGAATCGGCGCTGGCATAGAGCCCGCCCGCCTCGATATCGTCACCCAGAATAGCGTGACCATAGCGGCGCGTGGCATCGGTGAACCAGGCGCGGGCAATGCCCTGCCCAGCGGCGCTGGCGACAGTCGCATCCGGCGGGCCGCTTGCAATATCACATTCAGCACGGGCTGCCGGGATTTGCAGTGCGACGCCAAACGCCGCCAGAACAATTGAAACTCGAATCACTTGGAACAAGTGTACCCCCCTGAATGGTTGCCAATAATCACGTGGTAGAGCCCGCAAGCCCGTGCTATCGACCAACCGACCGTGAGGATGTTCCCGTTACGATCAGGAGTTGTCGCGCGTGAGGCGTTGTTCGATTTCAAGCAGTGCCCGGGCCTGCTCAAGATGCAGGCGTTCAACCATTTCGCCATCCAGGCTGACCACATTGCGCTGCTGATTCTCGGTCCGCTCGAATGCCTCAACGATGCGTCGCGCGTGTTCGAGTTGCTCAACCGAGGGCGAGAAAACCTGATTGGCTATCGGAACCTGTGACGGGTGGATCAGCGTTTTACCATCGAAACCCATCTCGGCTGCCTGACTCGCCTCCTGCGAAAATCCATCGAGATCGGCGAACTGGTTCCAGACGCCATCCAGCACTCGCAGCCCAAAACGTCGCGCTACCAGCACAGTCTGCATCAGCCAGGGCACAAGATAACGGCGATCGCCAGCCATCGACACGCCGGTTTCTCGCGCAATGTCGTTGGTCCCGATCACCAGGCATTGCAGCGCATGATCCATCGCCATACCGGCCCTTGCAATCGCGTCCAATTCCAGCAGCCCGGCGGCCGTTTCGATCATGAACCAGCTTTGCAGCGACGGCGCGAGGCCGGCAGCACGAGCGGCAGTTGCAAACTGCGCGACAGCATCGGCGGAAGACACTTTGGGCAGTAGTATCAGGTCGGGCCGACATTGCGCGATTGCCTCTAGATCGAGCTGAAAATCCACACAGCCGATCTCGTTTACACGTACAGCGGTCGCGCTGGCTCCAAATCCGCCATCGGAGAACGCGGCGCACAGCGCTCGTCGCGCCGGGGCCTTTTCATTGGTACCGACAGCATCTTCAAGATCAAAAACGATGCAGTCAGTATCAATCGTCCTCGACTTTTCAATGGCTCTGGCGTTACTGCAGGGCAAATACAACGCCGAGCGAAATAGTTTCATGGGTCACAATGTTTGGCTGGTCTCGCGCACAATATACCTGAAACACGCGGTTCGCCGCTCCGCCGCGGGAACCATTCTCAGGCGCTCTACTCAAAACGTTAGCGCGATAATCCGGCTTCGCACGATCGCCGGCGGAGAGTATTCGATGCAAGATACGAACAGAGTGCCAGTTAACGCAGATCTGAAGAAAAGGGGGCATGCTGACTACCGGTTTGGACTCATCGCGGCGCTTACACTCACCTGTGCCACAGCCTTGGCCGCCGACAGTATCACCCCCATCGATCACTTCAAGATCGAGCGGCCAGCGAAACTGTCCGCAGAACAGGCCGAGTCCATCTATTCCGGCATAGCCAAACGCATGCGCGACAGATACACGCAATCGAAGTACCCGTCCGCACGCCAATACCAAAGTTGGCGGCGGCTCAACACCGCGCCGTATCTGTCACCCGGCCACGGCAATCGCTTTCTGAACAACTACGGCAACGAACTGGCGGCTGATTATTTCAAGCTCGCTGCAGGTGGCTCACTGCCAGTCGGTGCTATCGTCGCCAAAGACAGTTTCACCGTCACTTCCGATGAAAAAGTCTATCCCGGCGCCTTGTTCCTGATGGAAAAACTGCCCGCAGGGTCCAGCACTGCTACGGCTGACTGGCGCTACGTGATGCTGTTGCCTGACGGCTCGGTACTGGGCGATACAACCGGTGCCAATCCGGCCAGCATGGAATTCTGCCATGTCTGCCACGTGCAGGCCAAAACGACCGACTACCTGTTTCTGTTGCCACCCGAGTTGCGTCGCTGACCGATTGAGACAGCGCGAGGGCGACATTAGCCACCACATCAGTTAGCATTTTGTTTTTTGGCAGCCCGCTATCGCTGCCAACCTAACTGTGGATAATGTCGCACCATGAATGCACTGCTATACAAGGCGAAAAACGCCCCGCTCGCCTACGAAGACGTGGCACTCCCCGCTCCTGCCGATGGACAGTTTCGCGTCAGGCTCAAGGCCGCAGCACTTAATCATCGCGACAACTGGATCACCAAAGGGCTGTATCCACACATTCGCGAAAATATCATTCTCGGATCAGACGGCTGCGGCGAACACGAAGGCCGCGAAGTTATCCTCAATCCCAATCGAAACTGGGGCGACAACCAGCGTTACCCGGCCGCGGAATACCTGATTCTGGGCATGCCCGATCACGGCACCTTTGCCGAGGAGATCGTGATAGACGCCGACAGGTTGGTGGCTAAACCATCGCATCTGTCGGTACAGCAGGCGGCCGCGTTGCCGCTGGCCGGTCTGACTGCCTACCGAACCCTGTTCTCCCGTTGCCAGTTGAAAAAAGGCGAAAAGGTACTGATTTCGGGCGTCGGCGGTGGCGTTGCCCTGTTCGCATTGCAGTTCGCCATCGCTGCCGGTGCCGAAGCCTGGGTCACTTCGGGCAAACCGGAAAAGATCGAACAGGCGGTCAAGCTTGGCGCCGCGGGGGGTGCAAATTACAAAGATGATCAGTGGGCCCGGGCATTCAAAAAAGAAGCCGGTGGCTTTGACGTCATCATCGACAGCGCCGGCGGCTCCGGATTCGCTGATCTGGTCAAACTAACCAACCACGGGGCACGAATCGGCCTCTACGGCGGTACCTGCGGTGAATGGCAAAAAGTCAGCCCGCAAATCGTGTTTTTTAATCAGCTGGATATCATGGGCAGTACCATGGGATCGGATCAGGACTTCAACGACATGGTCAGTTTTGTGGAGCAGACCAAACTCGTACCCGTCATCGACAGCACCTTTAACCTGCAGCAGGGTAATGAGGCAATCGCCAGAATGGATAAAGGCGAGCAGTTCGGCAAAATCGTGCTGGATATCAACTAACTCGCCGTTCTAAAACAACCAGCGACGACGCCGGCGACAGTACTCGTACCGCAGCGCGATCGCAATCGCGCTGCGGCCAGGTTCAGGTAGTCGATTTTTTCTTATCGGTCGTTTTCTTGTCGCTCTTTTTCTTCTTGGCCGGTTTTTTCTTGTCGCCAGAAGATTTCTTCGAACTTGAAGTCGATTTCTTAGAACTTGACGATGATTTCTTAGCGCTTGAAGATGACTTTTTCGACTGCGTTGTGGACTTGCTCTTCGAAGAGTCGCTTTTCGCCTTACTGGTAGATTTCGCGGTCGAGCTGGAAGACTTATTGCTCTTAGCAGCAGACGGCTTCGCGAGCCCACCTTTTACCGACATGTATTTGCGATTATTCTTGATCAGCCCCTCGCCCACACCTTTGACGTTGGTCAGTTCATCGATACTCTTGAAGGACCCGTTTTTCTTTCGATAAGCGACAATCGCTTTCGCCTTCACCTCACCGATGCCCTTCCAATTCTGAATCATCGTCTCGGCAGTCGCACGATTGATGTCGACCACTTCCGCGCCAAATGTCATCGCGCTGAACAGCAAGGTCACGATAACGACGCCAAGCTTTAAAAATCTGTCCATTGGGTACCCCCGTTTGATCACTAAAATGGTGGATTCTATGGATCTGCAGTTAAGATGACCCGACTATCCATCCCTCAGATTAGCACTCCCCTGCTTCCAATTCCCGGGGCTGTCATGCACCGAACGCAGTGTTTTCAATCTTTCACGTCGATCATAACCCTGTCAGTGGCCATGGCGCTCATTGCTACGATCGTGCAATCTGACCTGTGAATACCCCCAGGCGTTGCCTGGCGCTACAATGCAGACACTACTGCGCACCTCGGGCGAAAAGCGAGTATGACGACCAATCTGGACTCAATTCCCAGTATCGACAGCATGCGGCTGGAAGCCCGCAAAAGGCTTCCCAAAGCCGTGTTCGATTTCATTGATGGCGGCTCTGACGATGAGCGCACTCTGCACCGCAACCGCAGCGACTTTGCGGACTACCATCTGCAACCTCATATCCTCAACGATGTGTCGAGCTGCTCATTGCAATCGAGCTTTCTGGGTTCAAGCTCATCCATGCCGGTTATCATCTCCCCCACCGGGCTTGCCGGGCTCGCCTGGCCAGAAGCAGAGCTATTGCTCGCCCACGCCGCCAAAACACACAACATCCCGTTCACGCTGGCAGCACTTGGCAGTTGCGATATCGAGGAAGTGGCCGCGGTCGGGCACGCGCGCAAATGGTTCCAGTTTTATGTGCTAAAGGACCGGCAGATCACCCTGCAGCTCATCGATCGCGCCCGACAGGCGGGTTATGAGGCGCTGGTGCTGACCGTCGATACTGCGGTAGTCGGCAAACGCGAGAAGGACGTTCACAATGGTTTTACCGTGCCGCTGAAATGGACGCCGCGCACCTGCTGGGACATGATCAGCCACCCGCGCTGGTCGATGGCAACATTGCGCGCCGGTGTACCCATAATGCGATCGCTGACACCCTATACGCAGATGGACACCCGCTCGGCCACCCAGCACGCCACCTGGATCAACGATGCCTTCGATCCATCGGTCAACTGGGACGACATAAAACTGATTCGCGATGCGTGGCCTCACACATTGTTGATCAAAGGCATTCTTCGCACCGATGATGCCGATCGCGCACTGGCTGCCGGTTTTAATGGCATCGTTGTCTCTAACCATGGCGGACGCCAACTCGACGGCGCCTTGTCCTCGGTACGCGCTCTGGACAAAATCTCAGCCCACCTGAATGGCAAACTGCCATTGATCCTCGACAGCGGCGTACGGCGCGGCTCAGATGTCGTCAAAGCACTGTGTCTGGGTGCCAGTGCTGTGATGATGGGACGCCCCACACTCTATGGTGCGGCGGCCGCAGGCCAGCAAGGTGTAGATAAAGTCCTGAGCCTGATGAGCGAGGAAATCAATCGAACGCTGGCGCTGATGGGGGTTGCAGACATCAATAATCTCGATCGAAGCTATCTGCTCCACGACCCGCAGTAGAGTGCGATAAACTCAAGGCCCTGATCACCTGACTCACGGCCACAGCACCATCACCGACTCAAGCCTCCTGTACGATCCCCGCGACCCGTCCGTCATGGCAGATCCGTTCCCGGCATTTCGCCGCCTGCAGGAACAGGATCCCGTGTACTGGAGCCCGGTGCTGAAATCGTGGGTGGTCACCCGCTATGACGACGTTCGATCGGTGCTGCTGCACGATGCCATGTCGGTGAACAAGCTCAACGCTTTTTACCAGAACCTGCGTGCAGATGACGCCTCGTTGATGCGAGAGATCATTCACTACCTGAATTTGTGGGTCGCCTTTCAGGATCCACCGGATCACACCCGCATGCGAATGATCATGCGGAAGGCATTCATGGCATCGACCTACAACAATATGGATGGCGCAATCAGCGAGATTGTCGCGTCACTGCTGGATAATTTGAATGATCGCCGCGAGATCGACTTCATCGCCGACTACGCATTGCTGGTACCCGCCTACGTCATTATGGATCTGCTCGGCCTGCCGCGCGCACAACTGCCGGATATCAAACGCTGGGCAGATGATATGGCCGTGTTCATTGGCGGCGCACGCAATGCCGCCGATAAATACCAAAGAGCACAAAGCGGCTGTCATAACATGGCCGCCTGCTTTCGCGCACAAATCACAGCCATTCGCGAAAATGGCGGTGAAGGCTTTCTACCGGATCTGATCAACGCCGAATACGATGGCGAACACCTGACTGATGACGAGCTGATCGCCACGTGTATTCTTGTGTTGTTTGCAGGCCACGAAACCACCACCAACCTGATCGGCAATTCACTGTTAACACTGCTGCGCCAACCAGACGTTTTCGTTGAATATAAAAACAACGCCGCAAGCAATACTCTCGCCTGCGAAGAACTCATGCGCTATGACGGCCCGAGTAATGCCGTGGTGCGTTCAGTGACGCGCGATCACACACTGGGCGATAAAAACCTGCGCGCCGGTGATCGCGTGTATGCCCTGTTGAATGCCGCCAATCGCGACCCGCTGGCATTCATTAATCCAGATAATATCGATCTGACGCGAAAACCCAATCGGCATCTGGTCTTTGGTACCGGTATCCATTCGTGTCTGGGGGTGCAACTGGCAAGACAAGAGGGACGCACCGCACTACGTGCGTTCACCGATCGATTTCCGAATGTCTCTCTGGTCGACGGCAAGCCACCCGTCTGGCAGGATGCCATGGTCCCGCGCGGCACCCAATCGCTGCCGGTCAAACTCATGTAACACAATCAATGTTCAGTCAAGGGGTGAATCAGTGACGCAAATCGCCGTCGAGTGCACAGACTCGATATTGATTGCCCGGATCGGCAATCCGCCGTCGGGCTACATGAACGAGGACACGGCCAACGAACTCATCGGCGTGCTGGATCGCGTCGAGGCGGACGACAAGATCCGCGCCGTAGTGCTTACCGGCAGTCTGCAAGATGTATTCATTCGCCACTACGACGTCGGTCTGCTCGAGCAGCGCGGTCGCCAAATGGCCGACAAAGGCTATAGCTTCGATATCTCCAGATCCATACCCGAGTCACCCTATCTCACGGCACTGCGTCGCATCGACACCCTACCAAAACCGTTTATTGCCGCCATCAATGGCACGGCCATGGGCGGCGGTTTCGAACTGGCGCTGGCGTGCGATATTCGCCTGGTACAGGATGGCCCCTACGACCTTGGCCTGCCCGAAATCAACATCGGGCTGCTACCGGGCGCCGGAGGCACACAGCGCCTGGCCCGTCTGGTGGGTGAATCGAAAGCGCTGGAATTAATCATGACAGGCAGCACATTCTCACCGCGCGAGGCCGTTCAACTCGGCATCGCATCACATTGCATCGAAGGCGACGTACTATCGATAGCAAAAAAGAT
>CAZYDV010000178.1:0-12517 GCA_964646405.1 uncultured Granulosicoccaceae bacterium
ACTGATTTGTCATGTGGTTGCAGGCCCAGCAGTGCGCGAAACTCGCGCAGTGCGGCGGCGTAGTTGCCACTCGCCATGTAGTCCTTGCCCAGCCGCTCGTGCAGATCAATATTGTTCGGTGCTACCCAGTTGAGCGATTCCAGCACTTGCGTGGCGCGCTCGCGGCGTCCCAGATCGCGCAGGCGATGCGCGAGCTGATGCAGCATTTCCGGGTCGTGGCCGCCGCGCTCAAACCAGGTGTCGAGCGCGTCTACCGCCTGTTCCTGCTGACCGAGCGCAGTGTGGGCATCGTGCAGGGTCAGCCAGGCACTGGAGCGCGCGACGTACTGCGGGAAAATTTCGTTGGCCGTGTTGGCGTGCGCAATCGCGCGCTCGTATTGCTTGTATTTGATCGCGTCGCGGGCACTGGCAATGGTGTCGCGCCACTCTTCGAATCGAGTTAAAACGGTGCCATAGTGCGTGTCGATATCGCTTTGCAGCTCGGCGTCGAGTTGTTCGGGCTCTATGCCCAAAATCTGTTGTACCGCGGTTCGCGTATCGACGCGGTCGCGAAACAGCTCCAGCATATCAACCAGTTTTTCGTGGCCCCATTTACGACTGATGAGATCACAGATCAAACCCGCCTGCATGTACGAGACGGTGACCTGATTCGGGTAGGTCGGGCGTACAAAGCCGTTGTCGAGATCGGTTACTGGCAGCAGTTTGTCGTCACGAATGGCCTCCAGCACGGGCAGCGGCAGGTGGCGACCGCGCAGCGGGCCGGTGTGCCATTCCTCGTAGACGGAGAGTCCTTCTGTAAACCAGCGCGGCATCAGGTGATCGGATGTCTCGATCGTGAACACGTGTGCCAGTTCGTGCCACAGCGTGCTGCCCCAGTGAAACTCACCCGCGGCGCGTGCGCTCGGGCTGTCCATCGCCAGCAGATAGCCGAAGGTCACGCCCAGCAGGCCAACGCCAGGCGTGCTGACCGTACGCACGGCAAAGTCATCGTGGTTGGGGAAGAGCTCGACGATCAACGGTTCTTTCAATTCAAATCGATAGCGGCGAGTGAAGGTCTCGACGGCGCGACGGGTCAGATCTTCTACGTACGGGGCCAGATAGTCGGCCTCGTCGCGATGCAGCCTCATGACGATCGGCGTTTGGACCGGTTCGTCGCGATCCGGCAGCGAGAATATTGCGGCGGTGTCGATGTCTTCGAATTCTTCCAGCGTGTCGAGCAGGCGCAGCGTGTTGACGGTAGCGGTGTCGAAGGGGTCGCCCTCATAGGCAATCGACAGATGCTCTTTGGCGCCCTCGATGTCATTGAGTCGCAACAGATTGATGCCAAGCTGCGAATGCGCACTCCAGTGTGTCGGTTGCACAGCGACCGCCTTTTCCAGTACTTCCACTGCCTCGCGATAGCGGTAGTTGATCAGGTGGTAGTGGGCCGGTATGAAGTAGACATCTCCATAGCCCGGGTTGATCGCCAGCGCCTCCTGCTCCCAGCGTTCATCGCCGCTGTTGCGCAGCATTTCGGCAGTCGCCTTCAGGGCGTAGATGTCCAGTGGCGGGATATTCTGAGCCTGGGCGTTCTGCAGTGCGCGATCGAGCAATTGCCCGGCACTATCCAGACTGCGTGTCTCAAGTTGCAGTCGCGCCAGTAACAGCAGCACCTCGACAGAATCCGGATGATCGATCGCAACCTGGCCCAGGATCTGGCGCGCCTCGCCACCGGCACCGGTCAAAAGCGCTGCCGCCAGGCCAATTTTGGCGTGCGCGTAGTCCGGATCCAGTTGCAGCGCCTCTTCGAACAACGGCACCGCCTGGCTCGGCTGGTGCGTGCTTAAAAACAGACGGCCCCAGCGCGCGCGAATATGCGGATTGCCGGGCTGATCGGCTACGGCGCGGCGAAACAGTTCGTTGGCATCCCGGGTACGGCCAAGTGCCCAGGCGGCCTCGGCCGCCACGTGCAGCGAGCCCTGCCGCAGCAGCGGTTGAAAGCAGTTGATCGACTCGTCGATGCGGCCGCTGTTGTAGATCGCGTCGCAGGCGAGCAGCGCGTCATCGCGGTTGCGGTCGTACTCTACCGCGTTGCCGGCGGCGCTAAACAGATACAGCGCGCAGGCCCATAGTGCGGCACGATTGAAGGGCTGTCTGATGCACATGCTATTGACTGCTCCGTTGGTCGATTTCCCGTTGCACTGTGCCCAGTTCCAGCATCAGTGACTGCAGCTCATCGAAATAGCTGTCTTCGCTTAAATCATCCTTGCGCGCCCGCAGGCGGTTGATCTGCTCGGAAATCAGGTTGCGTTTTTCCAGTAGTTCCGGCGCGATTTCGCCACCCTGGTTGAGCAACGTGCCGTAGTGTGCAGTAGCGAAATCGGCGGCAAAGCTGCCCTGCAGACGCGGGTGTTCGGAGGCCAGCAGTTTTTCAGTTTCATAGTGGGCGGCAACCGCACGCTCGGTGTACTGGAAGAGCTCTTCGGCGCTGATGATTTCGTTTTTATCGGTGTCGGCACCAATGTCGCTGATAGCGGCACTCAGAAATTGCGGAAACAGCACGGCGTTGCTTTCGCCACCGCTCTTGGTCGCTGTAATCAGCACGCGGTTGTCGGCTTGCATAACGTCGAGTACCGCGCCGCTGGCGCTGGTTGCGACGACCACGAACTGGCGCTGTTGTGTCTGGTTGGCCAGCGCCTCATGCAATTGTTCGCCAGTGATATCCGGTCCGGGAATGTTGTATTTGAAATGTTCGCCATCGTGGCTGCCGTGACCGATCAGGTACAGGGCAAAGGATGCCGGTGCGCGCGCCATCACGTCCTCGATGGTGCCGAGAATGTTCTCACGCGTGGCCGCACTGCCGGGCAGCAGAATTGTATCGGTCGGGTTGGCTGACAGCTTGCGCGACTGTTCGGCGATCGCCGCGGCGTAGCGATCGAAATTCTGCTGGTAATCCGCGTTGCCACCCAGACCACTGACCACTATCGTCACCTGTTGGGCGAGGGCCGGTTGGGCACCTGCCGCCAGGCACAGTGCAGACAGCGCGAGTGCCAACGTTTTGGATCGCATGCGGCGCAAAAGTGGGGGCGCTTTCACAGTCGTCTCCAGATCAGGCGCAACAGCCATTCCAGCAGTTTCAGGCCCAACAGCAGCAAAAAGAAAATCGGTGCGTTCCACAGCGGGCGCGTCTGCTGGCGGGTCAGGCCGCTGCTGTCAGTTTGCAGGGTCTCGGCCAATGCACCGGTGTCGCCGGCTGGCCAGTAGCGGCCGCCCGTGGTGTCGGCGATGCGTTGTAAAAAGTTGCTGTCGCGCGCCAGTGCAAATACCTCGGCGGTGCCGTCCTCGCGTGAGAACCATCGCGTGGTTTGCAGTTGATCATCTTCAAATTGGGCGCCGACATCCAGTTGCCAGCTACCGGTTTGCGGCGCGTCTATCGTGGCCTCGTAGCGTCCGGGTTGATCGAGTCTCGCCGTCATCGGCAGTTGTCGCGTGCTGCCATCGGGTGATTTCACCGTCACGGACAGTTCGGCGTCGGTGACAGCGTCGAAGTTTTCATCGAGTGCGGTGGCCGATACCTGAACTTGCGACTCATCGCGAAACACCTGCCCGGGCAGCGAAACCTCGATGCGCTGTGGTGTGGTGGTCGACAGGGCATTGAGCAACTGGCGCCAGAAAATCTCGTGGTTCAGGTCTTCGGAGGGTAGCTGCATCTGCCAGCGCCAGGTGCCGGCGGTGGCCAGCACATAGCTGTGGCCGCGACCGTAGCGCTGGTGCGACAGCAGTGGCTGGCTGCCGGTTGGCAGCTCAAGCGCCAGCAGCGCCTGGGCACCGGGTTTGAGCGGGCCGGTCAGTTGGTAGTCCGCGAGTTCGGGCATCTGCGACCACAGGCGCAGGTTCTCGGCGTCGTCATCATCCAGCCGCGTGATGGGCGAGAAGCTGCCTTCGCTGGTCAGTTGCACCCGCGCACGTTTGCGGACATAGCTTGCCGCACCGCCGCTGCGTGGCAACAGCACCGGCAGTGCGGCGGCCAATGGGCTGTCCTGCCAGCCGCCATCGGCCAGCGCGCTGGATCCGGCCAGCATCATCAGGCTGCCGCCGCGCTCGGCGACGTAATCGTGCAGCAATTGCTGTTGTACCGAGTTCAGCGATACCGATTCGACATTGCCGATGATCACCGCGTCGTAGCGGTAGAGATCGGCTTTGGTCGCGGGGAATCCGTTTTCGAGCTCGCTGGCCTCGGTAATGCCCTGGCGGTAGAACTTGTTGGGTGTGGTGCGCAGCAGGCTGACCAGCGACAGCCCATCGGCGTCGTGAACGGCGCGGCGCATGAATTTGTACTCCCAGCGCGGATCGCCTTCAAAGTACAGAATGCGGCGTTGCTCATCGGCCACCTGCAACAAACGCTGGCGTGTATTGTTGTCTGGTACGCGGTCGTCGGCGTCGCCAACCACTTCAAAGCGAAGCTCCTGCAGGCCAGGTCCGCCGGATGGCAAATCGATACTGCGGCTGATTTCGCTCGCCTCTGCGGTGAGCTCGACTTCCTCGACCGCCACCAGATCAGAGCCGGCGTAAACCCGAATTCGCGCCGCGCCGGGATCGCGATAGCGCAGGGTCACGGTCGCGCGCTCCACCGAGCCTGGCAGGGTGCGTGGTGCCAGATCAACTTTGGCGATCTCAACGTCGCCTGCGATCAGGTCTTCGCCATAGCCAACCGTGTGTACCGGCACGCCGAAACTGGCCAGCCGATCCCAAAAGTCGGCGTCCGGTGCGCTGTCAGTGTCGTTGCCATCGGTCGCGATAATGACTGCCGCAAGCGGTGTGGCTCGCGCCTGGTCCAGCACTTCCAGCAGTGCATCGGCCATATGGGTGCTGTCGGCGCCGGCCGGTAGCTCGTCGAAGCTTTCGATTGGCTGCAGTTCGTCGCCAAAGGCGAGGGATTCGAGCTGAAAGATATCGGCCAGATCGGGCGAGAGGTTATCGCTCAGCAGTTCGACTGCCTGATCTCGACGGGGCCGTTCGGCGTCGGCAAAGGCCATGCTGGCGGAATTGTCGAGGACCAGTGCGACCGCGTTCTCGCCAGCCCGGACACTCGTCAGCGTCAGCGCCGGTTGCCACAACATCAGCAGCGCCAGTGCCATCACAGCGGTTTGCAACAGCCATAACAGGGAGAGTCGCGGCGCGGAGAGGTGTTGCCGCTGGCGCCACAGACTGAACGCCAGCACGACAGCGATGATCAGCAGCAGCGCCACGCCAAGCCACAGTGGCCAGCCGCTGGTCAGCGATAACTCGCCGGCGTCGAATGCGCTGCGCGGATACTTGAAGAGAAACTCAAACATCAACTATGCCTGCTGCTCAAAGCGCGGGCCGCTGTCAACGCGTGTAGCGCATGGTTAGTGAGTGAACGCATAAATGATGTAGTTGATTGCAAAGCGATAGGCCATCGCAGAGTATTCTTGAGGGTACTCTGGCCAGTCGGCGTGCTCCCACGCGTCACCCAGATCCATGTTGAAGTTGACGATCACCATGACCCGTCCCTGATCGTCCAGAATACCGCGCCAGTGCGGTACATTGCCGCCTTGTTCCCAGGTGCGGCCATATCGCAGGGGTTGCAGGCCCGGGATCTGTTGTCGCTCGTTGATTTCATACAATACATGGAAGACTTCGTGGTCCGCCTTTAACTCCACAATTTGTCGATTCGGGAAAACCCGTCGCATCACGCCCTCGAAGTTCTCCCATTCAAACGGACCGTGAAAATCATCCACCATCAAAAACCCGCCGCGCAGCAGATACTCGCGCAGCCTCGCGATGCGCAGCTCGTCAAGCGCCAGTGAGCCAACCTCCACCACGTATAACCAGGGGTACTCGAAAAGATGCTCGTCGGCCAGATCCAGCACCTCGCCGTTCGATGCGGCATCGAGCCGGGTCAGTCGCTGCACCCCGCGCAGCAGATGGTTTTCCGCCTCAGGCCAGTCAACGCGCCAACGCGGGCCCCAGTCGTCGAATGCCGATCCCTGATAAAACATTCGTGCGAAAGCAAACTCACTTTGATTAATAAACGCCGACGCAGAGGCTTTGGTCGTCTCTGCACGCGCAGGTTCAATCGCCGTTGAAAAAGTGCAGGCGAGCGTTGCAAGAAACAGGACCAATCTGACCGCGCTCATCAGCCTGGCGGTAGCAGGATACAGGCAGTGGCGGGTGGAATGGGCGGCGGGATTATGACGATCACCATAGACTTGCAGGCAAGGCTGCGACGAAATCAGTATACAAGATACCATGCGCACAATTGCCAACTTACCGCGAACCGATCCACCATGCCCTGCCTGTTTATCCCACCTGAAAAGCCCGCTTTATGACTGACGCTCGGGCAGTGCCCGGACCCCTGATGATCGATGTGGCGTCAACCGAACTCGACGACCAGGATCGCGAAGTGCTGCAACATCCGGCTGTCGGTGGCGTGGTGTTGTTCAGTCGCAACTACAGCGATCCCGCACAATTGACCAGGCTCGTGCAATCCATGCGGCAGGCACGCTCGGGACCGCTTCTGATCTGCGTTGATCACGAGGGTGGGCGAGTGCAGCGATTTCGCGATGGCTTCACCGTCATACCGGCGATGCGTCAACTCGGGCACCTCTATGACCACGATACACAGAGCGCCATTTCCCTGGCATCTGACTGCGCGTGGCTTTATGCCACAGAACTCGCTCAGTGCGGTATCGATTTCAGTTTTGCGCCGGTGCTCGATATCGATCGTGGCTTATGTGACGCAATCGGCGATCGCGCCTTGCACTCAGAGCCGAGGATCGTGGCAAGCCTTGCAGGCGCGGTCATCGACGGCCTGAATCGAGCCGGGTTTGCCTGTGTGCTGAAACACTTTCCCGGCCACGGCGGTGTGTCGGTCGATTCACACGAATCCATCCCCCGCGACCCGCGACCCGTATCAGTACTGTACGAGGATGACATGTTGCCCTATCGCGCGCTGCTCAGTGAGGCCAGGGTGGCGGTGATGCCGGGCCACGTCGTGTATCCGGATGTCGATGAGCGCCCAGCCAGTCTGTCATCGCATTGGTTGCAGGATATACTGCGCGAACACATGGGGTTTGACGGGCCGGTCATCTCCGACGATCTGCACATGGGCGCTGCGACCGAATTTGCAGGCCCGCACGATGCCGCACCCCTGGCGATTGCCGCCGGTTGCGATCTGGTGCTGGTGTGCAACGATCGGCCGGCTGTTTTGCATTTACTGCAGGCCGAAGCACTGACAGGCGGTGACGCCGCAGCGATCGATCGGCGGCTTCAAATGGTCGCCCAGGCGACGGATCCAATCGATGAATTTCAACTGCAACTGGTACGGGCGAAGCTTGCAGATTTTGCGGCGGCCTGGAGTTGATCGCAGGGTCCACACAGCCTGTAACCAAACTGAACTGAAAAGACTATGGCACATTTAGGAATTATCGGCGGCACCGGGCTGACCAGCATGCCGGAGCTCGTCATCGATCGGCGCGAGATGATCAAGACCCCGTGGGGTGCGCCATCCGGCCCACTGTTGCACGGCACACTCAACGGCGAGCCGATCACGTTTCTGGCACGCCACGGGCGCGGACACACCATCCCGCCGCATCGGGTTAATTATCGCGCGAACATCCAGGCGCTGGTCGATACCGGTGTCACGCACATTATCGCCGTGGCCGCAGTGGGGGGCATTGCCGATGACTGCATCGATCGTATCATTGTGGTGCCCGATCAGATCATCGATTACACCTATGGCCGTGCGCACACCTTCTACGAGGCCAAGTCAGAAAAGTTCGATCACATCGATTTCACCACACCCTATACCGAGCATTTGCGCCAGACACTGGTCAAAGGAGCTGCCAGCGCCGTTGTCGACTGCGTCAGCCATGGTGTCTATGGAGCAACCCAGGGTCCCAGACTTGAAACCGCTGCCGAGATTCGGCGGATGGAAATTGACGGCTGCACCATTGTAGGCATGACGGGCATGCCCGAGGCAGCCCTTGCGCGTGAAGCTGGCGTCGACTACGCCTGCTGTGCTGTCGTCGTCAACCGCGCGCCGGGCAAGGGTGATGGCGCCCCGGTGATGGCCGACATCGAAGCCAATATAAAAGCCGGTATGGAAAACGCACAAAAAGTACTGGCCAGCGGATTGAAAGCGGGGTTTTGTTAGTGGTGTGTTGTGGCAACCGCCACGGCATTGCACGGTGAATGTACACAGGTAGGGGGATAAGCCGCAGGGCGCGTCCACCACAGCAGCCGAAAAATGTCACATGCGCCTGGCGCTTATTGTAGCTGCGGTTTCACACCGATCATTTCGCACGAAAATGAGGGGAATACGCCCGAGGCATATCCCCCAACGTGATTCGATCAAGCCACCTCAAACAACGCTGCCGCACCCATGCCGCCACCCACACACATTGTTACCACCACATATTTAACACCACGTCTTTTACCTTCAATCAACGCGTGCCCTGTGGTACGTGCGCCGGTCATGCCATAGGGGTGTCCAATCGAAATCGATCCACCATTCACATTGTACTTGTCCGGGTCTATGCCCAGCTCGTCTCGGCAATACAAACACTGCACCGCAAACGCTTCGTTTAATTCCCACAGGCCAATGTCATCTACTTTCAGACCGTGATGTTTCAACAGCTTTGGAATTGCAAAGACCGGCCCTATACCCATCTGTTCAGGCTCTGTGCCGGCAACGGCCATGCCGCGATAGATGCCTAAAGGTTCCAGGTTGCGTTGCTCGGCGATTTTGCTGTCCATCACCACACACGCAGAGGCACCATCTGACAACTGACTGGCGTTTCCGGCAGTAATGGAGCCACCCTCGATTACCGGGTTCAACGCCTGCAGGTTTTCAATTGTCGTACCGGGGCGATTGCCCTCGTCTTTGCTCAGCGTCACTTCCTCGTAGCTGACCGCTTTGGTCTCTTTGTCCACGATCATTCTGGTCGCCGTGATCGGCACGATCTCGTTGTCGAAATAGCCTTCCTGCTGTGCCGCGGCGGTGCGCTGTTGCGATGACAGGGCGTATTCGTCCTGTGCCTCACGGCTCACCTTGTACTTGTCCGCCACGAACTCGGCCGTTTTCAGCATGGGCATATAGGCGTGCTCGTAGTGGGCGGTGACGTTCGGATCCATTTGCTCGGCAGCCCAGCCAAGATATTGCTGCTGTACGGCCGAAATATTGTCCTGGCCGCCGGCGACACAGACCTTCATGCCATCGAAGGTGATCTGTTTGGCAGCAGTGGCGATCGCCATAACCCCTGAGGAACACTGCCGATCAATCGTTTGTGCCGATACCGAGGCAGGCAGGCCGGCGGCGATACTCGCCGTGCGCCCGATATTGCTGGCGGCGGTGCCGGCGGTCAGTACCGTGCCGATGACCACGTCGTCGATTTCGGCGGCATCGATGCCCGAGCGCTCGACTGCGTGGCTGATGGCGTGGGCCATCATCGTGGGTGACTTGATATTGTTCAGCGCGCCGCGAAAGGCGCGGCCGATCGGGGTGCGGGCGGTAGAGACGATAACGGCGTCAGACATGAGATTTCCTTTGTCGAAAGTTGAGATCATTGTATGGGGCTTTGCGGCTTTTGTCGCGAGTGCAGTGGGTCTACATTGCGCTGACACCGCCATCGACCGGAATCGCCACACCATTCATGTACGTGTTAGATGGCGAGATCATCATCAGCATCACCGCCACCACCTCCGATGGTTGTGCCACGCGACGCAGTGGGCAGCGCGCGGCCAGTGTCTTGTTCAATTCATCGAGTGAATTGTTCGGGTTCAGTACCGGGTTGTCGACCATCGGCGTCATGGTGAAGAACGGACAAATAGCATTCACGCGAATGTTCTTGCCGCCAAACTCCACTGCGGCCGATTTGGTCAGGCCCACCACCGCGTGTTTGGCCGCCGCATAGGTGGACAGCATCGGCGCGCCGCCGATGCCGGCCATCGAGCTGACATTCAGGATCACGCCGCCCTCATGGCGTGCCATATGCGCCAACTGGTGTTTCATGCCAAACACGACACTGTTGCAGTTGACTGCCAGTTGATGCGCCAGCACGTCAGAATCCGTCGCGGTCATCGGGCTCAAGTGCGGCGCAACACCGGCATTGTTGATTGCAATGTGCAACTGACCGAAACGCTCGGTGGCAAGCTGCACCAGCTCACTGGCGTGCGATTCCTGCGTGACATCGCCCGGCAGTGTAGCGGCAGCGGCAGAGTCCGGCAGCATTTCAAGCGTGTCTGCGAGGCCTGCTTCATTGATGTCGCTAAGCACCAGGCTGGCGCGGCGTGCGGCCAGCGCCAGGGCGAGTTCGCGGCCAAATCCGCTGGCTGCACCGGTGATCAGTACCGTGCGTTGGCTGAAGTCGAGTAGTTCGTCCAAAAAGCGCGTTCCAGTGTCCGAGAGTTTGACTGCATTGTATCAGCGTATGGTGTGATCCCAACCTGGCGGGCCCGGGTTGGTGCTAGTGTAGTGCAACGTTCAAAATATAATAATGAGTCGAATGATCAAAGTGTCTGATTGTAAGGGAAAACTAGTGCACACCGGCAAACAGATCTCTTTCTGACAAGCGTCGGTTACTTTGATCAAACGTCCCTGCGGGAGTTCGTCAGTGGGTCCACAACAGCGTTGAAGCTCTTGATAAGGGGATAAACCATTGTCTGCGAGCTTCGCCTTGCTGTGAACTCACTGACAAACTCTCATTCTCCCATTTTGAACGTTGCACGACACTAGTGATTTTTCACCGATCTGGTAATCTGGCGATTGATTCAACCGGTCACACCCCGGCAATCGCAAGGTTTGATTCGATGAAAGCACTTCTCTTTATCGCGGCACTTTTGCTTGCGTTGTACGTTCTGGCGGCAATTGCCCTTTACACGTTGCAGCGAAAGTTCATCTTTCATCCCACGCCGTTGTTCGATCATCCGCACCTTGAGCAGACCCTCGAACTGCCCGACGCGCCGGGTCAAAACCTCAGGCTGATCGTACTGAATCCGGGCCATGAGCGCGCGCTAATCTATTTTGGTGGCAACGCCGAGTCGGTCGCTGGCAGTGCTGCCGAGCTTGCACAGCAATTCAACGAACACACTGTTTATCTTGTCAACTATCGCGGCTATGGCGGCAGCGATGGCAGCCCAAGTGAGGCGGCACTGTTCGCAGACGCCACGGCAGTCTTTGACCATGTGGCAGGCACACACCAGCGCGTCTCCGCAATGGGACGCAGCCTGGGTAGTGGCGTGGTGTGCTGGCTCGCCACCCAGCGCGAGCTTGCCGCCGTTGTGCTGGTGACACCCTTCGACAGCATTGTGCGGATCGCACAGAATCTGTATCCGATCTTTCCGGTCCGCTGGTTGTTGAAGGATCACTTCCCTTCCGCTGATTTTGCACCGGACATAAAAATGCCGGTGTTAGTGATGATCGCCGCCGATGACAGAGTCATCCCCTTGCAGTCTACTCAGAGACTGATCGATGCGTTCAATCAACCGGTAAAACAGGTGATGCTGGAAGCGACAGGGCACAACGATATTCAGCAGCACGAAAAATACTATGCTGCGATACAGGAGTTTCTGCAATAAATGCCCGCGTCACTTTTCGAGTAGTTCCTCAAGCTGTGAATGGCCGAAAACACTTCAGCCATAATCGGTCAGCGTCGTATCTGGTCAGCATAAAGGAGTAGTCCGGAAATGGTGTCATCTGCAGAGGACGTTCTCGGTTACGGTCTTTATGCGATTGCTTACGGTACCTCACTGCTTGCTTTTTTAATGACCAGGATCAACTGGCTCAGAGCACTGTTTGTCCTCTCGTCGGGTTGCTACGCACTCTATTACTATATTTTCCCCGCTGAACCGCTCTGGCTTGACGTAATATCCGAGGGCGCGTTTGTGCTGGTAAACCTGGTGATGCTGTCGTATGTGTTGTGGTCGAGTAAACGAATCAAACTCACACAGCCAGAGAACTATCTCTATCGCCATTGCTTTGGAGAACTGGATAAACACGAATTCAAAAAAATTCTGTCTATCGGCAGATGGCAAGTGACAGCCCCCGGAGCCGAGTTGATCCGCAGAGATCATCAGTGCGAATACCTTTACTTTCTGCTCAGTGGTGAAGTAGAGATAAACGATGGAGAAGACACGATTGCCACGCGGCGGACAGGCAGCGTGCTGGGAGAGTTGAGCTATCGACTGGAGTCCACCGCCACCGCTAATGTGCAGGTAACAGAAACCTGTATGTTGCTGGCATTGCCGCAGCAAAAATTGCGCAAATTATGTCATTCTAATGAACGTATTGGCAACGCTATAGCGGCATTGCTGTCGGCGCATATGGCCAGCAGACTGGCTGAAGACAGACGTTGACTTGCGGTGGTGAGGTATGTCGGGGCCGTAAGCCAAAGCGCACGTACCATGAATGAAGCCTGCGAAAAATGCGTCCCAGGGTCGTCACCCGCACATCAAGCCGAGTTCAAACACGGTAGGTGCGCTTAGGCTTACCAACCCTACGGTATTTCGGCATGTG
>CAZYDV010000179.1:0-12489 GCA_964646405.1 uncultured Granulosicoccaceae bacterium
AAGCCAGACCCAGTGGACTGGTCCGTCCGATCCAGCATCGCGCGCGTTTCGAAACCGGCCTCTACCGACTCAATAGCCAATTGCAACGTTTCAGGCTTGAGTTGGATCAGGAACTGGAGTTTCGTCAGCAGCCGTTGCACGTGCATTTTCGCCAGCCATCCGAGCTTGCAAAAACGCTGCAGCAACTCTCCCTGAACAATGGTGAGCAGGAAGACGGTAAGGAAGACGGCAAGAACGACACCGGATCCTGATCAGTGTCTGGCATCCGACAGACCGCTGAAAGCTTTGGATACACAGATACCCGAGGCCAGCAGTAGCAGCCAACTCACCACTGGCGCGCCCAATATCCGGCGACTCTGATCGTCGGCCAGCAACATGATCAACACCGTCGCAATAAAAAGTGTGGCGGCGCATATCGCGTAAACGATAGCGCGCAGCCCGGAGTTCTGCGACCGGACTCGCCGTTGCGACACGGCGTTGGCAACCCCTCCCTGCTGTTGCAGAAATCCATACAGCAATCCCGGTACATGCGGCAACATGCGCGCCCACTCGGGTGCGTTTTTTCGAAAATCATCCATCACCGCGTGCGGACCAATTTGCCGCGACATCCATTTCTTTAAGCTCGGCCTGGCCGTAGCCCAAAGGTCGAGTTGTGGATAGAGCTGGCGGCCGAGGCCCTCAATGTTGAGCAGTGTCTTTTGTAGTAAAACCAGCTGTGGCTGGACTTCCATATTGAATCGACGGGCCGTCTGGAACAACCGCAACAACACCTGACCAAACGAAATTTCTTCGAGCGGTTTTTCGAATATCGGCTCGCACACCGTGCGAATAGCGGATTCAAATTCCTCGATACGCGTCTCGGGGGGCACCCAACCACTGTCGACGTGAAGCTTGGCCACGCGCCGGTAGTCGCGATCGAAAAAAGCCAGCAAATTCTGCGACAGATAATGGCGATCCTCTTCGGTCAGCGATCCAACAATACCGAAATCAACCGCGATGTACATGGGTTCCCGAGTGTTGTCGGAAGAGACGAAAATATTGCCCGGGTGCATGTCAGCGTGAAAGAAGTTGTCGCGAAAAACCTGGGTAAAAAAGATATCCACACCGCGCTCTGCGAGCTTTTTTATATCAACGCCGGTGCTTCGAATCTGGTCGATATCAGAGACCGGAATACCCGAAATGCGCTCCAGTACCAGAATGTTGTCACGCGTGTAGTCCCAATATACCTCGGGAATGTAGAGCTGATCGGAGTCCTGGAAATTTTTGCGCAATTGCGCAGCATTTGCCGCCTCTCGTTGCAGATCGAGCTCATCGTAAATAGTTTTTTCGTATTCGCTGACGACCTCGTGCGGTCGCAGCCGACGACTGCCAGACCATACGCGCGTGGTAATGCTCGCGATCAGGTACATCAACGACAGATCGCGGGCAATCGTCTTCTCGATGTTCGGGCGCAACACCTTAACAACCACCTGCTCACCGCTGACCAGCTCAGCGGCGTGGACCTGTGCGATAGAGGCTGACGCGAGGGGCTCTCGTTCGAATTGCGCAAAGCACTCATCGACACCCTGACCCAGCGCCTTCTCGATGGTGGCAATCGATTCTTCCGACGGAAAAGGGGGCACCTTGTCTTGAAGTCGCGACAGTTCAAGTGCAATGTCATCGGGCAGCAGGTCGCGGCGAGTTGACAGCATCTGACCGAACTTGACAAAGATCGGTCCCAATTCCTCGAGCGAGCGGCGCAGGCGCTCGGCTCGCGGCAGCGAGCGAGTCTGCGCATTGACCCACCGATGAGGGGAGACCCAGCAGAGGTACTTCAGCGGCAAGGTCAGCGGCAGGCTGAACAACAGATCATCGAGTCCGTACTTTAGGAAAACCCGATGAATAAACTCGAGCCGCGCCAGTTGGGTCAGCAGTCGCACGTGTGATCAGCTCTGGTTCGACTGAGCGAGTAGACGCTGTTCAAGCAAAGCCACGCGATCGCGCAGCCTGTCGACCTCATCGCTGAATTCTTCCAATTCCCAGCCATGCGGCAGATGCTGTGATTCATCGCGCAGGTAGTCGGCTACGTTCAATTGCATTGCTTCACTCGAACGCCGCAACCATTCGACAAACATAGCATGGGTCACACCCGCCTTGCGGGCGACCATGTCGCCGGTCAGCGACGACAAATGCTCTTCCCAGTCAATGTCCAGTTGATCGATAACCTGGCTGAAGTGACGCGCAACATCGACATCACCTGCGACATCGATGCCACCATCAAAAATGCCCTTTTTTCCGGCCGCCATCGCCAACATCGTGAACGGCGCACCACTGATCGTGACGTCCGCCGCCGCATCATATTGTTCGAGCACTTCGACGCGGTCTGAGTGAAAGAGCAACCAGACCTGAACCTCCAGCCCCCGCAACGCCAGGCAAATCAACTTGCCGCGCAGCTTTTCCAGGCGCGCGGGACTATCCGGATCTAGCGCAAGAAAGCGATTGAATCCTGCCTGCAGGGCGGAGGCAATCGCGGCTGGAAGATTCAGCACAACGGCGATCCGGCAGGATGGGCGTCCGCTGCCATTAAAGCTTGAAGCCTTTGTGCAACGCGACGATGCCGCCAGTTAGATTGTGATAGTCACAGCGCTCAAATCCGGCTCGGGACATCATGTCGCGCAGTGTTTCCTGATCGGGGTGCTGGCGGATGGACTCCGCCAGATAGCGATAGCTTTCGGCATCGTTGGCCACCAATTTGCCCAGCATCGGCAGCGCGGTAAATGAATAGGCGTCGTAGACCTTGCTGAGCAGCGGCAGGATCGGTTTGGAGAACTCCAGTACCAACAGCCTTCCGCCCGGTTTCAGCGTCGCGTAGATCGATTCGAGCGCGCGCTGCTTGTTGGTTACATTGCGCAGCCCAAAGGCCATTGTCACGCAATCGAAAGAACCTTCATCAAACGGCAATTGCTCGGCATCCGCCAGGGCGTACTCGAGGTTTTGCACCAGACCGCGATCAATCATGCGATCTCTGCCAACCGTCAGCATCGATTCGTTGATATCCGACAACACCACGGTGCCAGTGTCCCCCACTCGCTCGCTCAGTACCGCTGCCAGATCACCTGTGCCGCCCGCCAGATCGAGCACGCGCTGACCATATCGCACCCCGGTCTGACCCAGCGCATAGCGCTTCCAGACTCGGTGGATGCCAAGTGACATCAGGTCGTTCATGACATCGTAGCGACTGGCAACCGAGTCGAATACGGCGCCCACCATGTCACGCTTCTGTCCGACATCGACAGTCTGGTAGCCAAAGTGCGTCTTTTCGTTCAACGAGGTCGCTCTGTTGTTGGGTAGCGCGGAGTCGGTCAGGTGGTCCAACCCGATAACGTCAGTGGCAGATTACTGCCGAGCGGTGTCGCCGGGGTCGCGGCGTTGGTGACCTGCCGCTTCCAGACGCGCCAGATAGTCACGCCACTTGCTGTCGTATTCGGTACCCAGTTCGTGCAAATACGACCACGTAAAGATGCCCGAGTCGTGGCCGTCGTCAAAGGCGATTTTGATCGCGTAGTTGCCGGAAGGTGTGATGCTGTCTATGCCGACATTCTCCTTGCCGACCTGCAACTTCTCCTGACCGGGCCCATGGCCCTGGACCTCGGCCGACGGCGAGTACACCCGTAAATACTCACACGGCAGATTGCACTCAAATCCATCGTCAAAGTGCAGTTCGAGTACGCGACTTTTCTGGTGCAGTTTTATTTCACTGGGTCTGGGCATAACCGGCCTGGCCTTATTTTGTACTGCGCTATTGTGACACGTTCAGCTGTCGCTCGCGGATCCAGGAGACCGTCCAAGAACGCGGATTGCAGGATTAATCGAGAAACCGTCAATTGCGTGAAGCGTCAGGGCTAGAGGATGTAGCGACTCAGATCCTCGTCCTGCGACAACTCCGCCAGATACTGATCGACGTAGGCGGCATCGACGCCAATGCGCGTGCCGGGCGCATCGGAGGCCTCGAACGAGGCGGTGTCGAGTAAGCGCTCCAGCACCGTGTGCAGTCGACGCGCGCCGATGTTTTCAGTGGTTTCGTTTACGCGCCAGGCCACTTCAGCGATACGACGGATACCGTCGTCGGTGAATGTCAGCTCGACGCCTTCAGTGCCCAGCAACGCCTGGTATTGTTCCGTCAGGGAGGCGTTGGGTTCGGTCAGAATGCGCTCGAAATCCTCGACCGACAGCGCCTGCAGCTCGACTCTAATGGGCAGGCGACCCTGCAGCTCCGGGATCAGATCGGAGGGCTTGCTCATATGAAAAGCGCCAGAGGCAATGAACAGGATGTGATCGGTCTTGACCATGCCAAATTTGGTGCTGACGGTGCAGCCTTCGACCAGCGGCAACAGATCGCGCTGAACACCCTCACGCGAGACGTCGCCACCGGTACTCTGACCGTCACTGCGCCGGGTGACTTTGTCGATTTCATCGAGAAACACAATGCCATTCTGTTCCACGTTGTCGACGGCGAGCTGCTTGAGTTCGTCTTCGTTGATCATTGCCGCCGCTTCGTCGTCGGTCAGCACCTGCATCGCATCGCGCACCTTCATCTTCTTGCGCTTTTTCTGCTCGCGGCCCATGTTTTGAAACATGCCCTGAAGCTGCTGAGTCATCTCCTCCATGCCCGGTGGCGCCATAATCTCCACACCGATACCCGCGCTGTTCACTTCGATTTCGATTTCCTTATCATCGAGATCACCCTCGCGCAGTTTCTTGCGAAACTTCTGTCTTGTCGATGAGTCCTCGCGTCCCGAATCGCCCTCATCGATACCCCGCGCAGGCGGCAGCAGTGCATCCAGTACCCGCTCTTCTGCGGCATCTTCGGCGCGGTGACGAACCTTGTCCATCTCCTGCTCGCGGGTTTGCTTGAGCGCCGCATCGACCAGATCTCTGACGATCGACTCCACATCGCGTCCGACGTAGCCCACCTCGGTGAACTTGGTCGCCTCTACTTTGATAAAAGGCGCATTGGCCAGACGCGCCAGGCGACGCGAAATCTCGGTTTTGCCGACCCCGGTAGGGCCGATCATGAGAATGTTCTTGGGTGTGATCTCGCCCTTGAGATGCTCGGCCACCTGCTGCCGTCGCCAGCGATTGCGCAGCGCAATCGCGACCGCACGCTTGGCGTCCGACTGACCGACAATATGGTTGTCGAGCTCCTGAACAATCTCGCGCGGAGTCATCGTAGACATGGTTTTACCTGTGAGCGAATCGCTCAGGCTGAAGTATTGAGTGTTTCAACGGTGAGATTGCCGTTGGTGTAAATACAGATATCGGCGGCAATGCCCAGGCTCTCGCGCACGATCTGCGTGGCGCTGAGTTCGGTATGCTCGATCAACGCGCGCGCGGCGGACTTGGCGAAATCTCCGCCCGAGCCTATCGCAATCAATCCGCCCTCGGGTTCAATCACATCGCCATTGCCAGAGATAATCAGCGACGCACTGTTGTCGGCTACTGCCAGCAGCGCCTCGAGTCGGCGCAGCATGCGATCGGTACGCCAGTCCTTCGCCATCTCGACGGCGGCCCGGATCAGGTTGCCGCCGTGGGCTTCGAGTTTGCCCTCGAAGCGCTCGAAAAGCGTAAACGCATCAGCCGTGCCGCCGGCAAAGCCGGCCAACACGCGATCCTTGTACAAGCGCCGCACTTTGCGTGCATTGCCTTTCATGATCGCATTGCCCAGCGTTACCTGACCGTCACCGCCAATGACTACTTCATCACCACGTCGAACCGATACTATTGTGGTGCCGCGAAATTGTTCCAAATGCCGTCTCCGAGCTCTCGCTGTCAAACTGGTTGAGTGCGGATCACGCGCAACGTCTGTTCGGCGACCCTGGGTTGACCGGACGAACGCAACAGGGCGTTTCCGGCAATTGTGCTGTGTGCTAGCCTGCCGACCGCAGCAAGTGGATTTAACAAAATGTCCCGACGCAACTTATGTGGTAATTGATGGGTAAAGTTCAAGACACGCTGTCCAGACTGACCGGCCGCTCAGAGGCGTTCCGCACGCTCTCGAAACGGCTGAGTGTCCCTTCACAACAAACGCCGGGTAGCGACAGCTTTCCGGTCGATCCCGCGCAGGTGGCACACTGGCTGGACGGTCACCGACCTTTCGATCGGTCGCAGAATATACGCGCGCTGACCACGGCACTGCAACATAGTAACAGGCTGCAAACAGCGCCTGAGGACCGGCTCGCGGTGATGGCCCTCTACGAGGCGCCGGTGCGCTGGGCGCTGGCGATTCTCACCGCGCGCCACCCCGAGTTCGCTCTGCCCGCCAGCAGTGATGCGGTACGCAATTTTAACGATATCGTGCTGTTCCACCAGGAAATGGCGAACGGCTACAAGCTGGCACTGATCGATTGTCTTCAGGGCCGAGTCGACACGGACCGTTGCAGCGACATCCTGAACGCCAGCCTGCGCCATCTGTCCGCCTGTTGCCTCAAGCACCTGCAGGCCTATCGACGCTGGCCAGACAACCGCTGGCTCGATCTGCACACGCTCTACACCATTGCGCAAGCGTTGGGCACTACAGAGGCGACGCCAAACGATCAGCCCTCCGTGCGTAGGGTTTATCTGAAGTTATGTACGCTGGCCATCAGTCAGGTGCACCGCCTGCAGCCTTCACAGATGGTCGCGCTCGATTCCTTTCTCGATACGGCATCGCCGACGCTGATCGACCCGGGCGAACCACACCAGGCAGCACAGGGCAATTACTATCTGACCCTGTCGGCGGATATCGGTCCGATACCGGGGGCATTTGCCCAGACAGCCAGCGCCGACATCATCTCGACATTCGATATGACCGCGCTGCTCGGCAACCTCGACGACCTGGCAAACAGCCACAGCGCCGCGACGCTCAATCGCAGTACGCAGAATCGCCTGCACCAGATCTGGCAGGGCAACACCTGCAGACAACTGCCCCGCGCGACTCGATCAAAAACCGTCGCGATCGAAAGCGGATTGCGAAATCTGCACGCCGTGATGACACACTACACGCCCAGTAGCGAACCACTGGCTGCCAATCTCGACGAGATCGACCTCAGCCAGTTCCTCGATCAAACCTCGCGACAGCCAAAACCGGTTGAAAACGCCCTGTCTGCAGGGGAATTTGGCGCTCAGTGGGTGGTTGAAAACGACAACCGCCGCGGACTGGGCCTGCGCTGGACCGGACAGGGTCGATGCCAGATGCGCGTGGGGGAAGTCGTCGGTCACACCTACCAGAGTCACCAGGGTCTAACGCACTGGCACATGGGCGTTTGCCGCTGGCTTGGCAGTGTCAACGACGAACTGACCTGCGGTATCGAGACTATCTCAACTACCGCGATTGCCGTAATGGTGCAGGCTGATAACGGCGCCGATCAGCTCGGGGAGGCGATCATGCTCAATCATGATGCCACCGCCACCGGCCCTGCCATGCTGTTGCTGCCCGTGGGTCAGTTCGATCGCAGGCAGCACATCCACGTGTTGACGGCCGATCAATTTCAACCGGTGTTGCTGGCAGAGAAAATCAACCTCAGCAATCGCTTCGATTGCTTTGGTGTCACTCAGGTTGCGGTTGAGACGACACCTTCGACCACAAGACAGACCGAGCCGGATCTCGTCGTGTAGACCAGATAATTGATCAATCTTGCCGGTGTTAAAAAGCACACCGGATCAGGATTCCACAGGGCCTGTACACCCGGAAGAGTCAGTCGCACTCAGGCCGAGCGCAATCCTGTTTGACACTTTGCTATTCCCGGTCCTCGCCGGCAACGTCGGACACCGGGTCTGTGGCGTCCGATCTGTTGGCGCGCGGATGCGCTTTCTCGTAGACACTTGCCAGGTGCTGGAAGTCCAGATGCGTGTAGATCTGTGTGGTACTGATATCGGCGTGGCCGAGTAGTTCCTGCACCGCGCGCAAGTCACCGCTGGATTCCAGCATGTGGCTGGCAAACGAGTGGCGCAGCATGTGCGGATAGAGGTTGTGCTGCACCCCCGTTCGGCTGGCCAGAGACTTAAGCCGCTGCTGAATAGAACGCCGCGACAAGCGTCGCCCCAGCTGACTGATAAACAGCGCTTTTTCCGACGGATCTTTCAGTAACTCGCGGCGTCGCAGCAGCCAGCGTTCGATCGCCTGAACCGCTCTTGAGCCGACCGGCAATTCCCGCACTTTTGAACCCTTTCCGATCACGCGGACCTGGCCCGTTTTCAAATCGACGCTGTCGTCGTCGAGCTGCACGACTTCCGCCAGCCGCAGGCCACTGGAGTAGATTACTTCGAACAGCGCCTGGTCGCGCACCACCAGCACATCATCTGAAGACTCGGAAAAGAGCCTTTGGATATGCTCGATCTGGAGATTGTCGGGGAGCTTTGTGTTATCGCGTGGCGCCGGTACATCGGCGACAGGATTGAAACTAATGCGCTTGCGCCGCAACAGGTAGTGATACATGGTTCGCAGCGCCGACAGACGACGAGCCAGGCTGCGTCCCGACAAACCCTGTTCATGCTGGCGCGCGATTGCTGAACGAATAACGAACGAATTGGCGTCTCGCCAGTTTTGGATCTGAAGCGCGGCTAGGTCTGTGGACAGCGCTTGCAGGTCGCGTCGATAGCTTGTGACGGTATGCACCGAATAGCGCCGCTGCACCGCCAGATACTCACAAAACTCTTCTATGACAGGCGCAAAGGCAAGATCGTCCACTGTGCTGCGGGCGTTCACGACGGCCGCTGCATCAGTCGTAGAAAACGGCCAGCCTCGCGCTCAGCAACGACCCGAATCGAAGCAAAAAATCGGTTCCTTTGTGCGGTGCGAACCGTGTCTTCTCCTGGCTGCCGATAGCAAGATAACCCAACTCATGACCCGAGCCATTGAGTCTCAACACCGCCAGGGACTGGATGTCCAGCTCGCTGTCGGCAAAAAAGTGCCGCCGTCGATCGCGGGTGGCATAACCGCAGTAAACCGGGCGTCGATTGTGCAAACCGTTGACCGCACGACCAAAGTCGCTGCCCACCAGCTGAACAAATTCGGGCAGGTCGCCGCCGCAAACTTCGACCACGCTATTGCGGTACAGCATCAGCCGCGAGATTTCGCAAGCCATGCTCTCGACCATCATCTGCTCGGTATAGGCGAACACCTCCTGCAGGCTGCTCGCGCTCATCAGACCTATCGAATACTGGTGCAGCAGATCGCCAAGCTCATCGTTGTGGTGCGCGATCTCGACTATTTCATCAAAGCGTTCGCGCAGCTCACCGTATTGCTCGCGATGCAGTGCCAGTCGGCGCTCGACCAATGAGATCGCGCCGCGTTCGTGGTGAGGCAGTGACAATTCCATCAGCAATTCGGGATTGCGTTCGAAGAAGTCCGGGCTTGTGCGCAGATATTGCGCTACAGAGTCGTCGTATTCGTGCTCATCGACGAGCACTTTTGATTCTTGTCTTATCATAGTTCTGCCTTGCCTTCGAAGACTGTTTCACAGGGGCCTGTCATCAGCACCTGCTCACCCTCACCTGCCCAACTCACCTGCAGACTTCCGCCGGGCAACTCCACCATGACTTCACTATCCAACTTTCCCTGAACGATGCCGGTGATCACCGCTGCGCACGCGCCGGTGCCACAAGCCAGTGTCTCGCCGACCCCGCGTTCAAAAACTCTAAGTTTCAATTCGCCCCGATTCACCAGCTGCGCAAACCCGGCGTTAACACGCTCTGGAAAACGCGGATGGCACTCGATCTGCGGCCCGGAGATATCGATATCGCAGCGCTGGACGTCTTGTACCCAGCTCACCGCGTGCGGATTGCCGATTCCGACCGCGCCGATGTCGCGATCACCGCTGTCAAGTTCGAGCAGATAACTCTGCGCGCGCGCCGGGGCCTCAAACGGGATTTCGTCCGGCTCAAGCGTCGGCACGCCCATACTCACCGTCACCTGACCATCGGCTCGAAGCCGCAACGAAATCAGTCCGGTGCTGGTGGACACCGGGATTTCATCGCTGCTTGTCATTCCGCGGTCGCGGACAAACCGGGCGAAACACCGCGCACCGTTGCCGCAGTGCTGAACCTCTCCACCGTCGGCGTTGAAAATGCGATACCCGAATTCCGCCTCTGTCTGGTCCGACGGTTCCACCACCAGCAACTGGTCGAAACCAATGCCGGTCTGACGCCTCGCAAGTCGCTGAATTTGCTGGTGATCAAGCGCAAAAGGCGTAGTTGTGGCGTCTATGACAATAAAGTCATTGCCCAAACCATGCATTTTGGTGAAACACAACACCATTCGCGCTAGAGACCTGTGATATGCCGGAACCGGCAGAAGAGGAGACGTTGTCAGCAGGCCGAAATGTTAAAGTAAAAAGTTACCTGTAGTAACTAGCTATCTGTTTTTTATATTTTTTGTAAGATTGCAACGCGAAAAGCTGACGGGTCAGTTTGAAGCGGAAATTGACGTACCATCAATAACAGGAAATGTTGGATTCAGCGCTACGGCAGCACAGATTCGCCGGTAAACAACGCCTGGCTCGTCTCGCGTTCGCGCACCAGATGGGCCCGATCGCCATCGACCAGCACCTCGGCAGCACGGGGTCTGGAGTTGTAGTTGGAACTCATGCAAAAGCCATAGGCGCCAGCAGACATCACAGCCAGCAAATCTCCCTCTTCGACCGCCAGCGCACGGTCACGACCCAAAAAATCACCGGTTTCACAGATGGGCCCGACGACATCATAGGTCCTGAACGGCTGCCCATCGCGCGCCTGTACGGCGACGATATCCTGCCATGCGCTATACAGCGAGGGCCGTATCAGATCATTCATTGCTGCATCGACGATGGCAAAATTCTTGTGCTCGCTGTGTTTGAGGTAATTGACCTGCGTGAGCAGCAGACCGGCGTTGCCCACAATCGAGCGCCCTGGCTCGACCAGAATTTCGACATCGCGATCACCCAGCACACGGTTGATCTGTTGCGCCCACTGCTGCAGATCGATCGGTTCTTCATCCCGATACCGAATACCCTGACCGCCGCCGAGATCCAGATGGTGGATGGCGATGCCAATGTCCTGCAAGACATCGCAGATTTGCAACAGCCGCTGCAACGCATCGAGATAGGGCTCGACGTCAGTCAACTGTGAGCCAATGTGGCAATCCATGCCGAGCACCTGCAAATGCGGGCTGGACGCGATGGCCTGGTAGGCCGCTATCGCGTCTTCAGCCGCGATACCAAATTTGTTGTCGCGCAGCCCGGTAGAAATGTAGGGGTGGGTCATGGCGTCGACATCGGGATTTACCCGAACCGACACTGGCGCCACCACACCGTGCGCAGCGGCAACTTCTGCGAGCACCGCGATTTCAGAGATCGACTCCACATTAAAACAGCGGATCTGTGCCGACAGGGCGGCGGCCATTTCGTCACGGGTTTTGCCCACGCCGGAGAAAACCACTTTAGACGGATCGCCACCGGCAGCCAGCACACGCTGCAATTCGCCCTCTGAAACAATATCGAAGCCTGAACCCAGACGTGCCAGCACATTGAGTACAGCGAGGTTGGAGTTGGCCTTCATCGCATAACAGACCAGATGCGATCGATCGGCCAGCGCATCATCGAACGCCTGCCACGCACGCTCAATGGCCGCTCTGGAATACACGTAGAGTGGGGTGCCGAATTCAGCGGCAAGCTGACTACAGGCGACCTGCTCTACCTGCAAGCCATTCGATGTTGCCATGAAGTCACTCACTGACTGTTTGCTTCTTCTTTTTCTCTGCTGCAACGTCGGGGATATCCAGCACAACACCTTCGCTGCCGACAGAAACCTCGGGCGCCTCGGGTGCAGTCGTCATATCCTCGGGCACGGATACCGGTGCTGGCAAATTCACTGCAACCGGTTTACGCACCAATTCAAGATCACCCTTATTGCCGCAGCCAACGAGTAACATCACGCATATGCCGACTACCAGCCCTTGCAAGGCTGCGGTTATGTCGAGTTTCATATCAAATCCAATGCTTCTTTTAAACGAACACCAAGTATAGTCTTCCGGCATGTTTAGGCGACAGACAAATCCACAATGACAGACAATTTCAACGCGGTAGAGATGACCACCGGCGATACCGATCCGCAATACGCCATCATCTGGCTACACGGGCTGGGCGCCGACGGCAACGATTTCGCGCCGGTCGTGCCCGAGTTAGACAAACTTGGCGTGGCCGCCACTCGATTCATCTTTCCCCATGCGCCGCAACGGCCCATCACCATCAATGGCGGCATGCCAATGCGCGCCTGGTATGACATCACATCGCTGCAGTTCGATCAAAGATCACAAGACACTGAGGGGACTGTCGAATCGCACAATCTGGTCGAACAACTCATCGCACGTGAAAATCGTCGCGGTATCGCAACCGACAAAATCATGTTGGCCGGTTTTTCACAGGGTGGTGCGATCGCGCTGTACACCGCGTTGCGACACGCCGATACACTGGCGGGCGTCATCGCGTTGTCGACCTA
>CAZYDV010000180.1:0-12412 GCA_964646405.1 uncultured Granulosicoccaceae bacterium
CTGTTGTGACGATATCTAAATAACAGATTGTAACCGATCTGTTTTTTATCAATTTCAAGGCTCCCGCCCTGAAACGCCAGTCAGGCTCCATGGCGCCCGCCCGGGCCACTGGCGATTTGACCGAACCTAAAAATCGTTTTAGCCTTAGTCGCTCAATAAATGGAACGGTCGCCAGCCAAATGTCGAGAACCCTAGTCATCGGCGCCGCGCAGCTTGGACCGATTGCACGCGATGAACCACGATCATCCTGTGTCAGCCGAATGCTGAGACTGATGGAGCAAGCCGCAACCCGGGGCTGCCGGCTGATCGTCTTTCCGGAACTGGCACTGACCAGCTTCTTCCCCCGCTGGTTCATGGAAGATCAGAATGAAATTGACCGCTATTTCGAGTCGCAGATGCCAGGGCCAGATACTCAGCCTCTGTTCGATGCTGCTAAAAGGCTACAAATGGCTTTTCATCTGGGGTATGCGGAGATTTGCCAGATCGACGGCACCACGCATCGTTTCAACACGGCGATCACCGTCAGTCCCGATGGCGAAATTGTCGGCAAGTATCGCAAGATACATCTACCCGGGCACCATGATCACGAACCCGACTTCCCCTTTCAGCATCTGGAAAAGCGCTACTTCGAAGTAGGCGATCTGGGCTTCAATACATTTGATCTGTTTGATGCCAGACTGGGCATGTGCATCTGCAACGATCGCCGCTGGCCGGAGACATTTAGAGTGCTGGGCCTGCAGGGTGCCGAGCTGGTGATGATTGGCTACAACACCCCCGTGCACTATCCGCGTGCGCCGCAACACGACCACCTGCAAGACTTTCACAACCACCTGTCACTGCAGGCTGGCGCGTACCAGAATGGCACCTGGGTCATCGGTGTTGCCAAAGCCGGTTGTGAAGAGGACTGCGATCTAATCGGTGGCAGTTGCATTGTGGCGCCCACCGGTGAAGTCGTCAGCCAGTGCAGCACACTGGCAGACGAACTGGCAATTGCCGAATGTGACTTCGATCGTTGCCGCGAGATTCAACAAAATATTTTTAACTTCGCATTGCATCGCCAGCCCCAGCATTATGGGCTGATCACCGAGCGAACCGGTGCAGGTCCGCCAGTGGACAACACCAAACCGAGCGGATAGTCTATGCCGCTGGCGCTGATCAATCCTGCGCCAGCGGAGGAATACAACATGAATGGCGACAGACCGCTAGTCGCGTCTGTGCACGGCATGGTGGCAGCAGCGCATCCACTCGCAGCCTCTGCCGGTGCCGAGATGCTACGCGCCGGCGGCAACGCGTTTGATGCTGCGGTCGCAACAGCGGCTGCCCTCAATGTTGTTGAGCCGTTCATGTCCGGTATCGCTGGCCTGGGTATGGCCTGCATCTACAGCGCCCGCGACGCTCGTGTGCGCTGCCTCGACTTTGTTCCCGCCACCCCCAGCCAATTCGATCCCGCCAATTGCAGCAAGGAAGATCTCTACCTCGGGCCGCGCGCCAGTGGTGTACCCGGTAACCTGGCCGGTTGGTATCGACTGGCCAGCGACTATGGCACCCTGAACTGGTCGCAATTGTTGTTACCGGCGATCAGGCTCGCCACCGACGGTTTTCCTGTCACTGGCGGCATTCCCACGGTCACACCGGAATACTGGGCGCTGCGCAGCCATGATCCCGAATGGGTGCGCGTCTATACGCCAGGCGACAAGCATATTGATACCGGCTGGATTCTGCGCCAGCCCGATCTCGCCGCCACACTGGCAACCATTGCCAGCGACGGACCGGCGGCTTTCTACCAAGGCCCACTTGGGCAGACCGTGGTCGATCACTTGCGACAGCTTGGCGGCGTGCTGTCCATGCGCGATCTGGCGATGGTCGACCCACAGTGGACCGAGCCTCTGCAGATAGACTACCGAGGGCTGCAGGTCAACTCACTCGCGCCGCCCAGTGAGGCATTTCAGTTTCTATTGACACTGGCCATTCTGGAGCAATCGAGTCTGCAGCCGTTTGAACGCAATAGCGCCGGCCACCTCGATCCAGTCTTTCGGGCAATCAGACTGGCGGCGGAAACTCGCATTCAACACAACCAGTGCGAGCCCCGAGCGGCCAGTGAAATTCTGAAGGGCGACGTGCTTGAAAGACTGTGCGATGCACATAAGAGTGGGGCCGGAACGCATGGCCGCACTCAGCAATGGAAGCCGATAACCGACCCCGACCTGGTCGGCAAACGCGAGCATACAACCTCGCTTTCCACCGCAGACGCACAGGGCAATATGGTTTGCATCACGCAAAGCCTCGGTTCAATCTATGGCTCTGGTGTGGTAATTCCAGGTACCGGCATCTGCATGAATAATTTTCTCAACTGGACCGATCTCGACCCACAGTCGCCCAATTTTATTCGCGCCGGCAAACCCATGTCGATGTGCCTGGCACCCAGCATTTCACTGCGTAACAACGAACCCGAGCTTGCGATGGGTACGCCGGGAAGCTATGGCATTTTACAGACGCAGGCACAGGTGATGGTTCAGCTTCAGGACTATCGACAACCTCTGAACAAGGCCATCGATGCGCCAAGGGCGCGCCTGTGGGACGGCAACCTCGTTTATATAGAAAACAGAATCAAGGCTGGCGAGATCGATCAGTTGTGCAAGGCGGGCCATGATATTAAGCAGGTAGAACCATATACACGCGTGGTCGGTGGTGTACAGGCCATTATGCGTGATCCGGCCAACGGCGCATTACTCGGCGCTGCAGATGCACGACGCGACGGCAGTGCGGTGGCACCGTAGCGCTGAACGTCATTGAACTGGAGGTTATATAAAGCAATACAATAATTCTCGATTAGAATTTTCGACAGCCACCTTTTTCCATATTGCAGCGAACCAATAGCACTTGGCAAAAGATCGGCGATAAAGTTGTGCTGCTATTTTTAACTATCACTGCTGCATATTGTGCACATGCACTCGCAGCGGGTTTTTACCTGCGTGTGCGAGTGACCGGCCCCTGCGGGGGTTACAGAAAAGTACCGGCGAAAAATTACTATTTTTACGCAAAGGCACGACAAGAAATAGCTCATAAGAAAAAGTAACCGACCCGACAAATTGCATATCTTCAACGTCGTTTTTATGATAGCTTGACAAAAAACAAGTGGAAAACCTTAGCGATAAAACCTTTTAACCCCTGGTCACGCACGATTCAATCAACACATGGAACATCGGTTCCAACAGGAGCGTCAATGAAACTCAAGCAACTGTATGAGCGACTGGTTCTACCTGCTGTGCTGGCGACAACGCTGGCAATCTCAGGCCCCGCTTTTGCCGAAAAGGTACTCAGAGTCGTACCACACGCCGACCTTAAAAACCTCGATCCAATCTGGACGACAGCCTATATCACACGCAACCACGCCTACATGGTTTTCGATACGCTGTTTGCGAGTGACGAAAACCTCGAGATCCAGCCGCAAATGGTTGATACGTGGGAGGTCAGCGACGATCAACTCACCTACACCTTCAAACTGCGCGACGGCCTGATGTGGCACGACGGCGCACCGGTCAAAGCTGAAGACTGCGTTGCCTCGATCGAGCGTTGGGCGAAACGCGATGGTATGGGCCAGAAGCTGATGGACTTTACCGACAGCATCAACGTTATCGACGACAACTCATTTTCCCTGGTGTTAAAAGAGCCCTACGGTCTGGTACTCGATTCACTCGGAAAGATCAGCTCGAACGTGCCATTCATGATGCCAAAGCGTCTGGCGGAAACCGATGCATTCGAACAGGTCAGCGAGATTATCGGTTCCGGCCCTTTCAAGTTCGTTAAAGACGAATGGGTGCCAGGGTCTAAAATCGTATACGTAAAGAACGAAGACTACGTGCCACGATCCGAGCCTGCATCGGGTGCAGCCGGCGGCAAGGTCGTAAAAGTAGATCGCGTCGAATGGGTCTATATCCCGGATCCCGCCACCACGATGAACGCCCTGGTCAACGGCGAGGTCGATCTATGGGAGACACCCGCAGTAGACATGGTTCCCATTCTGAAAACCAACGCCGACATCAACATCGAAGTGCGCGATCCGCTGGGTACGCAGGGCTGGTTGCGCCCCAATCATCTGCACCCTCCTTTCGACAACCCCAAGGCACGCCAGGCACTGCTGCACGCCGTCAACCAGGAGGTTTATCTGCAGGCGCTGGTAGGTGACCCGGAATTGTACAAGGTCTGTCCGGCGTTCTTTATCTGCGGCACGCCCAACGAGTCGAAGGTGGGTACCGAAGCGCTGGAGAACGTCGATCTGGATATGGCGAAAAAACTGTTGGCAGAAGCCGGCTACAACGGTGAAAAAATCGTCATGATGCATCCCACCGATCTGCCGGTACTCAACAGTGCAACACTCGTCACGGCTCAGGTATTGCGCGACATCGGCATAAATCTGGAAGTTCAGGCAATGGACTGGTCCACGCTGACGTCACGCCGCGCCGAGACCAAAAGCCCGGCTGATGGTGGATGGAACATCTTTCACACCTACAGCACCGGCGCCGACGTCACCTCACCCATCGCCAATGTAGGTATCTCCGGTGGTGGCGTGGAAAAGGCGTGGTTCGGCTGGCCCACCGATGAAAAGACCGAGGAGCTGCGCGATATGTACGCACGCGCTGTTTCCGCAGACGATAAATCGGCCATCATCGAGCAATTGCAGGGACGACTGTTCGAAACAGTCCCCTATGTCAACTATGGTCAGTGGTTCCAGCCGATGGCCTGGCGCTCCAATCTGGATGGCGTACTGGTATCACCGGTACCGTTCTTCTGGAATATCGACAAGCAGTAGCGTAAAAAAATCCGGGGCCGGTCCTATCGACTGGCCCCGGTACAAAACGCCCCTGTACTCCGGCGCCCATGGCCCGGCCCTGCCCTGGACCCCCATTCATGTACGGTTACATCTTGAGACGGCTGCTGGCAACAATACCGGTGATGGCTGTTGTGGCAATCGTCGTGTTTCTGCTGCTGCACCTGACGCCCGGCGACCCGGCAGCGATTATCGCGGGCGACTATGCACGCCCGGAGGACATCGCCCGTATACGCGCCAACCTGGGCCTCGATCAACCGCTTCATATTCAGTTTTTCAGCTGGGTTGGCAATGTGTTGCGGGGTGATCTGGGCACATCCATATTTTCCAATCTACCGGTAACCAAACTGATCGGGCAACGCCTTGAGCCCACCGTGGCGCTGTCAATCTCCACCATCATATTTGCCATCATCGTCGCCGTGCCGATCGGCGTTATCGCTGCCTGGCGCGCGGGAAGCTGGCTCGATCGCAGCGTGATGGGATTTGCGGTATTAGGTTTTTCGGTACCGGTATTTGTCGTCGGCTACGTGCTGATGTATATCTTTTCACTCAAACTTGGCTGGTTCCCGGTTCAGGGTTATAAGCCAATCAGTGAGGGCTTTCTACCCTTTCTACGATCCATCGCATTGCCCACGTTGGCATTGGGCATTGTCTACATTGCGCTGATTGCCCGCATCACGCGGGCGAGCGTGCTGGAAGTTCTCACCGAAGACTACATCCGCACCGCCAAGGCCAAGGGACTTGGCAACACCGGTCTGCTGCTGCAACACGCGTTACGCAATGCGGCAGTGCCCATCGTCACGATTATCGGCATCGGCATCGCGCTGTTGATCGGCGGTGTGGTGGTTACCGAAAGCGTGTTTAATATTCCGGGTCTCGGCCGCCTGACGATCGATGCGGTGCTGCGCCGCGACTACCCGATCATACAAGGGGTCATACTGGTTTTTTCCGGTGTTTATGTGTTCGTCAATCTGGTGATTGATATTCTCTACACCTTGCTCGATCCACGGATCCGGTACTAACCATGGCGACAATTGAATCGACGGCAGCAGCACCCGAGGTGGTGCTCAGCAGCAGGCGCAAGACAGGATTTGTCGAGTATTGCAGACGCCATCCTTCAGTCGCGATTGGCGGCTCGGTATTGTGCGCAGTTATTTTTATGGCGCTGATCGCCCCGCTAATTGCCGGCGACCCGCTGCGCATTAACCCGATCAATCGGCTAAAACCACCCAGCGCCGAGTTCTGGTTTGGCACTGATTTTCTCGGTCGCGATATCTACGCGCGCACGATCTATGGTGCCCGTATTTCCCTGGCCGTCGGTTTTGCGGTCGCCATCATCAGTACAGTGATTGGCCTTGTGATCGGCATGGTCGCAGGCTATCTGCGTTGGGTCGATGCGGTTGTGATGCGCATTATGGACGGACTGATGGCGATCCCCGGCGTATTGCTAGCCATCGCGTTGATCGCACTGGCCGGTGCCAGTCTGACGAATGTCATCATTGCCATTTCAATCCCCGAGATTCCGCGTGTGGTCCGGCTGGTCAGAAGTGTGGTACTGCAGATACGCGAACTACCTTATGTAGAGGCCGCGGTTTCGGTCGGCTCACCCACCTGGAAAATTCTTACCCGACACATATTGCCCAACACCATCGCACCATTGATCGTGCAGGCTACGTTTGTCTGTGCCTCGGCAGTGGTGGTGGAAGCAATACTGTCTTTCCTTGGCGCGGGCACGCCGCCAGAGACACCGAGCTGGGGCAACGTGATGGCCGAAGGTCGATCGTACTTTCAATTTGCCTCGTGGATTATTTTCTTTCCGGGGCTGTTTCTCGCGATTACGGTACTGGCAGTCAATATGCTGGGCGACGGTTTGCGCGATTCCCTCGATCCCAAAATCGCACGGCGCATGTAGCTTATGGCACCCGACAACCCAACCGCTACCGCCGGCACGGCCGAACTGGTGCTACAGGTAGAGGACCTGCAAACCTCTTTTTATACCCGCGATGGCGTGGTCCGCGCCGTGGATGGTGTGTCATTCGATCTGCATCGCGGTGAAACGCTTTGCATCGTTGGCGAATCCGGTTGTGGCAAAAGTGTTACCGCGCTGTCCATTCTCGGCCTGCTGCCAAAGCCACCAGCGAAGATCGAAAACGGCAAAGTGATGTTCCACAACGAAGATCTGTTGCAAGTGGATGAAGCTCGCATGCGCCAGATTCGCGGCAACCAGATATCCATGATCTTTCAGGAGCCGATGACGTCGCTGAACCCGGTGATGACCATCGGCAAACAGATTGCCGAGGCTTTGTTGCTGCACCAGAATGTCAACCGTCAGCAAGCAAGCGAACGGGTACAGGAAATACTTAATCTGGTGCAGATTTCAGAACCCACCAAACGTATCAAACAATATCCGCACGAATTGTCCGGCGGCATGCGCCAGCGGGTGATGATCGCGATGGCATTGGCCTGCAACCCGGCGGTGCTAATCGCCGACGAACCCACGACCGCACTGGATGTAACCATACAGGCACAAATTCTCAACCTGATGCTGGAACTGAAAGAGCGTCTTGGTACTGCCATCATTATGATCACCCACGATCTTGGCGTGGTCGCCGAGACCGCACAGAGCGTTGTCGTGATGTATGCCGGACGCAAAGTTGAGCAGGCGCAGGTAGATGAACTTTTTGCGCTGCCGCTGCATCCCTACACCCGTGGCTTGCTGCGCTCGATTCCAGGCTTCAATCGATCCTCACACACTCAAGTTGCATCCGGTATCGAAGATGAAAACGCCGCCTTGCATGAAATCCCGGGTGTTGTACCCAACCTGATCGACCCGATCGTCGGCTGCGCCTTTGCCGCACGATGCGACCGGGCGCAGGAAAAATGTCGACTCGAATCCCCCCCGTTTCGCGAAGTTCGCCACGGGCATTACGCAGCCTGTTGGCTATCGGATGAAATGGCTCAGTCGGGGGTTTTGAATCACCATGGATAACGTCAAACCAGAGACACCGGTACTGGAAGTGCAGGACCTGACCAAACACTTCCCGGTCAAGGGGGGCGTGCTGGGCACCACCATTGGCCAGGTCAGGGCGGCGAATAATGTCAGCTTCAGTATCCGCAAAGGAGAAACGCTGGGCCTGGTTGGCGAGAGTGGTTCGGGCAAATCCACCGTGGGTAAAGTCATCGTGCGATTGCTGGATGCCACTGCCGGGCGAATCAAACTACATGGCGAAGACATCACCACAGCGAGCGGTAGCGCATTGCAGGCCGCGCGCCGCAAGATGCAGATGGTGTTTCAGGATCCCTACGCGTCACTCAATCCACGTTTGTCCGCCGGCAAAACCATCACCGAACCTCTCGAGAACTTCGAGCGTTTCAGCGCCGAACAACGCCAGCAACGCGCCGCTGAATTAATGGACCGGGTTGGCCTGCGACACGACGCACTGGAACGCTACCCCCACGAATTTTCAGGCGGCCAGCGCCAACGGCTGGGCGTCGCACGCGCACTGGCGCTGAATCCCAGTGTCATAGTCGCCGATGAACCCGTATCCGCACTGGATGTATCTGTGCAGGCGCAAGTGCTGAATTTGCTCATCCGCCTGCAACGCGAGCTGGACCTGACCTACCTATTTATCAGCCATGATCTGGCTGTGGTCGAGCACATCAGCCACCGAGTGGCCGTGATGTATCTGGGGCATATTGTCGAGATCGCCGATAAGGACCAGCTCTTCACCAACCCGCAACACCCCTACACCCAGGCGCTTCTATCGGCGGTGCCAGTGCCCGATCCCACCTCGACCCACAAGCTCAATCGAATCATCCTTGATGGTGACATACCCAGCCCGATCAATCCACCAACCGGTTGCTGCTTTCATACCCGCTGCCCCTACGCGGAAAGCCGCTGCCTGACCGAGCCACCCGCGATGGTGGATATTGACCGGAATCACGCGGCGGCCTGCCACTTACGTACGCCGCAACCTTCGGCTGGCGCACAACGACAACGGTAGCCTTCAACAAAGAGACGACATGGCCCAATATGATCTGATGTTAAAAGGTGGCAGGGTAATTGATCCGGCGCAGGGTATCGATTCACACTCGGACATTGCCTTCAAGGCCGGACAAGTTGCCGCCATCGCGCCATCGATCGATGCCCATCTTGCCGAAGTTACACAGGATGTCAGCGGCAGTCTTGTCACACCAGGTCTGATCGATCTGCATACACACGTTTACTGGGGTGGCACATCGCTGGGCATTGATGCGGTAGAGTTTTGTCGAAAAAGTGCAGTGACTACCGCAATAGATACAGGCTCGGCAGGGCCCGGCAACTTTGCCGGTTTTCGCAAACACGTAATTGAACCCTCGCCAGTTAGAATACTGGCCTATTTGCATGTCTCACACGCCGGTATATTCGGGTTTTCCAATCGAATCATGGTGGGCGAAAGCGAAATTTTACGTCTGATGGACCCGATAACCACGGTTGAGGTGGCCAATGCCAATCGCGATCTGATCGTCGGCATCAAAGTGCGACTGGGTAAACATGCCTCCGGCACTCAGGGCATGAAACCCTTCGAATACGCCTACCAGGTGGCCGAGCAATGTGACTTGCCGATGATGGTTCATATCGACGAGCCACCGCCCTCCTACCGAGAGGTTGTCGCCAGTCTGCGCAAGGGCGACGTGCTCACACACTGCTTCAGACCTTTTCCGAACACACCGGTATTGCCCAATGGCGATATACGTCCGGAAGTATTAGCTGCAAGGGAACGCGGTGTCTATTTCGATATTGGTCACGGGATGGGATCATTTTCGTTCGAGGTGGGCCAACATATGCTCGACAACGGGTTTTACCCGGACACGATCTCTTCAGATGTACACCAGTTGTGTATCGACGGCCCGGTATTCGATCAGGTGACTACGCTATCAAAATTTCTCCATATGGGAATGCCACTGACCGATGTCATCGCCGCCTCCACCCACAATGCATCAAAGGTATTGGAACGACCGGATATCGGCAACCTGCAGCCAGGCTCCGCCGGTGATGCCGCCATTCTCAATCTGCAGGAGGGCAGCTTTGATTTTATCGATTCAACCGGTAAAACCTGTACTGGCAAACAACAACTCACTGTAGCCGGCGTGGTACTTGGCGGGCAGATGTGGCATCAGGCGGTCTAATACAACCCCGCATTAACTGGCTGCAAGAGCCGGGTTGGCACGACGCCGGCAACAGCGATCGCCAGCGCCAGACTGGACGGTCCGTATGCAGTTGCATCGCGCGATGCAAACACAAATGATGCCAGTACGTGATGTTCTTCGTGAACAGGCACCGCCAGCATCGACCTGATGCCACTACGAAATACCGGTGCAAACCCCGGAAACCGCTCAACCCAGGGTTGAAGATTATCATCACCAAAATAGTACCCGTCACCGGCTGCGATTGCCTGCTCTACAACCGTCCCTTCAAGCGTACGACGATGCCCGGTACTGCGCCCCGGCACGTTGTTGCCAACGACGAACGCATCGTGAAACTGGTAGCGATCGGTATCGATCAAACCAATATTAAAACGATCAAAGGGAATCGCACTACTCAACGCAGATACCAGCATTCCGCCGAGCTCATCGAGGGTAGTCGCGTGGGACAGCGTTGTTCCTAATACGTCCAGCAGAGCGGCATCACTCACCCCACACCTCACCCAGAAACCGCAGCCAGTTCTCACCACACACACCACGAATACGCGACTCGGACCAGCCCGCTCGTTGCATCGCCGGTATAAAGTTGCCAAAGTCCCCCAGGGTGTCCAGGCCTTTTGGCATGGGTGGCACCTTTTCGTAGCGATGGGTCGTGGCTCGGCCACGGCCTTTGTCGGCTGTTAGATAGTCAAAAAAAGCAATATCCTGATCCTGTACCCAGTCGGTTCCGATGCCGACGTTCTGTTCACCGACAAGATTAATCAGATAGTCCATGCCGGCAATGCAATCGTCGAGTGTACTAGCAGCCCCTTTGGGCAAGAACGGGGTATAGCTTGCAAAGCCCACAAAGCCGCCGGCATCGGCAATGGCACGGAGTTGCTCGTCTGATTTGTTGCGAGGATGCTGTTTGAGCATTGGGCAACAATGCGTATAAGCCACCGGGGATTTGGAATGGACAATGGCATCGTGGCTGGTCTTTGGACCCACATGAGACAAATCGACCAGAATGCCCAGACGATTCATTTCATCGATAGCGTTGCGACCAAAATCACTGAGCCCGCCGTCGTTGGACTCCCAGCAACCTGAGCCAACCAGATTCTGGGTATTATAGGTGAGCTGCATAATGCGCACGCCCAGATCCCGAAACAACACCAGATTATTCAGATCATCCTCGATCCCGCTCATGTTCTGCCAGCCGAGAATGATGCCAATCCGGCCCTGTGATTTCGCGCGACGTATGTCCCTCGCGCTGAACACCGGACAGATCAGATCGGCATGTTCGTCAAACCACAACTTCCATTGTGCGATATTGGCCATGCTGGCCCGAAAATCATGCCACACGCTGCAGGTGCAGTTGGCAGCGGTCATGCCACCGCGTTGCATATCTTCAAACAGGGCTCTGGAGAATCGCGCGATAACCAGTCCATCGATCAGGATGGCATCCCGGTAGTCGGCGGCAGTCATGGCATGCCCTCACCGGTAGGTAGATTATTGATTTTCTCAAAGGGTGCCATACTCGCTATACCACGATACGGTCGAGCGAATTCATCACCCAGTTTGCATAGCCACTCATCCGCCAATCCTCATGGGCCTGACCAATCAATTGAATGCCCAGCGGCATACCCGCAACCGACATATGCGGTATGGTGATGGCAGGCGACCCCAGCAGTGATGTGGCGGCATTAAAGGCCGGGCTGCCGGTTTTAAACGAATAGGCTGATTCTCCGGCGTCAGCCAGAAAATCGATGGCGGGCGCCGGGCCCGGTGAAGATAGCGTCAGCATCGCATCGGCTTCTGGCTGCAGCGCCCGCCAGGCGGCGCGAATGTTCTCGCGCTCGTGCAATGCCTGACGATAGTCGTTCAGGGTGATATCTTCAGCCATGCTCAACCACAGACCCAACTCCTTGCTGAGCAGCCCGGTATCCCGGTAATTGCGCAGCGCCCAGCGCATTTCATAACTACATAAAATTCGGCACAACACGACGCTTTCAGCAATCGCTGTTTCAAACCGTTCAATCGCCGGACACTCGTTGCGGGTAATCAATTCACAGCCGGATTCAAGCAACTGATCTCGCAATTGCGCAAACGCACTGACGGTGGCCGAATCACACATCGGCCACCCTTCGGTTTCAAGTGCAATCAACCTTGCCGGCATCACCGGTGGCGCCAGCTCGGCCGGCCCGTATAAACCCGGGTAACCAGGATCACCGCCGGCGCGCTGGGCAATTTCGTAGGCAACGGTCCACATATCTTGCAGCGATGCGGCGTGCACCCCCAGATGCAACTGACTCAGGCTCAGTCCCTCGCCCCCGTGCAATGCGCCCAGCGTAGGCTTGATCGCAAAGTTTGCACAATAGGCGGCCGGCCGAATGACGGATCCAACGACCTGATTTCCCAGCG
>CAZYDV010000181.1:0-12387 GCA_964646405.1 uncultured Granulosicoccaceae bacterium
CCATCGGCCTGTACGCAGACCCCCAAACCCGTGTCCTGTTGCAGAGCGCGAAAGTAGAGTCGGCGGTGCTTGAATCGGAAATGTCGGCGCTGCAGCAAACGTTCAAAATCAACGAAGTGCCGGATAGCGAAGTGTTGTTGCGGCTGATTGACACCATCGCAGAGCGTGAAAAGGAGCCACAGCTAACCAACCCGCTGTACTTCAAGGCGCGGCGCCGGTTGAACGATATCCTGCAGACGCACAACGGGCTGTTGACCGATGCCGACCTGGTCCGCCTGCGCTCGCTCGCGCAAACACTGGCACGAATCGAATCTTTTACCACCCACAGGTACAACAAGCGCTGCTTTGGCACCTTGTACAAGGGCGTGCACAGCAACTGGCAGCGTCTGGACACCATCATCGACTATGCGCGCTGGCTCGCGCAGCAACTCGGCTCTGAGTCGATAGCCGGGCGCCTGCTCGACTGCTGGCCCTCCTACACGCGCGATCACAACCATTTCCGCGATGCGCTGCATCAGGCTGGTCTCGCGCGCTGGGAGCTCGCTGCACTGCTGCCGAATCTGATTAACCCGACGACGCCACTGACCGCGATGATCCGTACCGCGGAAAAATTTCAGGACAAGATCACGTTGTGGTCAAAATATCTACATCGTCACTCACCGGATCTGACCCTGACGTGCAATCAACTGCTGGCGATGGCGGCAATCGATAGCGACGATATTGCCGATAGCCGATTGCCAATGCGCGAGTACGATCAGCGCATCATCAGCCACATCGCAACGCGCGGCGTCGATCACTCTACGCTGGATATCACCGCCAACTGGCTGCTCGACACCATGGACCACTTGGATATCGATCTGGCTACCGTCCGCCGCCACCTCGACGCCGAGGCCCGGCTCGATACCAGTAGTGCCGTTCAGATCGCGTTATAGCCCAGCCGGTCACCGCGGTGCCGCGCAGTCTGCGCGGCACCACACAATCCAACCGCCACCGCCCTGCCGCGGGCCAAAATTGTCTACAATTTGCCCCAGAGTGAGTGATTCGGGGAAAGCAGGCAGATGGCAGCAGATATCCAGGATCCCGACGATTGGGACCACGAGAAGCGCGAGTGGCTCGATTCGATCGACTCGATCTATGAGCGACACGGCCCGTCGGCGGTGCGCGAAGTGTTGCGCCAGTTGCACGATCACGTGCTGTCACGCGATATCCGGCTGAACGAGGCGACCCTCAACACACCCTATCGCAATACCATCCCGCCCGGGCGTCAGCCGGCCTACCCCGGCGACCTTGAAATCGAAGAACGCATCGAAAAGCTGCTGCGCTGGAACGCCGCAGCAATGGTAGTGCGCGCGGCTGACAGTGGCAGTGGCGTTGGCGGACACATCGCCACTTACAGCTCCGCCGCGACCATGATCGAGACCGGCTTTCACCACATCTTTCGCGCCCGCTCGGCCGACTATGGCGGCGATCTGGTCATCGTCCAGCCCCACGCCGCCCCGGGCGTCTACTCACGCGCCTTCCTGGAGGGCCGTTTGAGTGCCAGCCAGCTCGACAACTTCCGACGCCAGTTGGCCGAAGGCGGCGGCCTGCCTTCGTATCCGCACCCGCGCGCCATGCAGGACTTCTGGCAAATACCCTGCGCCTCGATGGGCCTGTCCACGCCATCGGCCATTTACCAGGCGCGCTTTATCAAGTATTTGGAGAATCGCGGCCTCAAGGCGCGCAACGGCGGCAAAGTCTGGTGCTTTATCGGCGATGGCGAATCCGACGAACCCGAAGTGCTTGGCACCATCAACATCGCCGCGCGTGAACGCCTCGACAACCTGGTGATGGTGGTTAACTGCAATCTGCAACGGCTCGATGGACCGGTGCGCGGCAACGGCAAAATCATTCAGGAGCTGGAACGCAGTTTTCGCGGCGCCGACTGGAACGTCATCAAGGTGGTCTGGGGCAGCGGCTGGGACGGTCTGCTGGCACGCGATCACAAGGGCCTTTTGCAAAAGCGAATGGAGGACGCCGTCGACGGCGACTACCAGTACCTGTCGGTCTCCAGCGGCGAGACACAACGCGAAATCTGGGTTGAGAACAACGCCGAGCTGCAGGCACTGATGAACACCCTGACCGATCGGGAAGTGGCCAACATCAAACGCGGCGGGCAGGATCCGAAAAAAGTCTACGCCGCCTACAGCCGCGCACTGGAATCAAAACGCCCCACCGTGATTTTGGTCAAATCGGTCAAAGGTTATGGCCTTGGCAGCGGCCAGGGACAGAACACCGCGCACCAGAAAAAACAGCTCAGTGTCGAGGAGCGTCGCCAGTTAGCCGCAGACTGCGAAATCCCGCTGCCGCAGGAGGCAATCGATCGCGCCGACTACTACCTGCCCCCCGAGGAAAGCCCCGAGCTGCGCTACCTGCTGGAGCACCGCGCACGCCTGGGCGGCAGCCTGCCTCGCCGTGAAGTCACCTGCGCGCCACTGCCGAAACTCGCGCGCGATATCTTCGCCGAGCAACTGTCCGGCACTGGCGAGCGCGCGACCAGCACCACCGCGTCGATGGTCAGAATGCTGCAAAAACTGCTGCGCCACGAAGACATCGGCAAGTTTGTCGTGCCGATCGTGCCAGATGAAGCGCGCACTTTTGGACTTGAGAGCCTGTTCAAAACTGCCGGTATCTACTCGCCGCAAGGTCAGGCCTACACACCGGTTGATGGCAACAGCCTGCTGCCGTACCGCGAAGAGACTGACGGCCAGGTGTTGCAGGAAGGGATTTGCGAAACCGGCGCGATGGCATCGTTTCTGGCGGCCGGCACCGCCTATGCTGTACACGGTGTACCGACTATTCCGTTCTACATGTTCTACTCGATCTTCGGCTTTCAACGCGTCGGCGATATGATCTGGAGCTGCGCCGATATGATGTGTCGCGGCTTTCTGCTCGGTGGCACTGCCGGTCGCACCACACTCAATGGCGAGGGACTCCAACACCAGGACGGCCACTCGCTGGTGGTGGCTAACACGGTGCCGAACCTTAAAAGCTACGATCCGGCATTTGCCTACGAGCTTGCACTGATTGTGCGCGAAGGCATCCACCGCATGTACACGATGCAGGAGAACATCTTTTATTACATCACCGTCTACAACGAGGTGTACCCGATGCCTGCAGAGCCGCCGACCGACATCGAGGATGGCGTGTTGCGCGGTATGTATTGCTATCGACGCGCGAGCCTGTCGGCCGATGACGCAACGCCGGTTCATCTGTTTGGCAGCGGCACGATCATGCAGCAGGTAATCGAGGCGGGCGAACAGCTCGAATCGATGGGGTACCCCACCCACATCTGGAGCATCACCAGTTACAACGAACTCAGCCGCGACGCGCTGGCCTGCAATCGCTGGAACCGACTGCACCCGACCGAACCGCAGAAAGTCCCCTACATCACCGAAATGCTCAAAGACGAAAAAGGGGTCTATGTCGCTGCCAGCGATTACATGAAAGCGCTGCCAAACAGTATCGCGCGCTGGATACCAGGGCGTTTTAGTGTGCTCGGCACCGACGGTTTTGGTCTGTCGGAATCGCGCGAGGATCTGCGCCGGCACTTTGAGATCGATCCGCGGCACATTACTGTGGCTGCACTGCACTGCCTGGCCGCCGAAGACATCATCGGCGCAGATGTGGTAAAAAAGGCCATCGACAAATTTGCCATCGATCCTGACAAGACCGATCCGGTAACACTGTAGAACACTGCCTCTGGAGCCACGATGAACCTCACACCCCGCCTGCTGCATCCGCTGTTCGTAGCCGAAATCGATGGTGTGGATCTCAGTCAGCCGTTGGGCCAGTCACTGGCCACCGAGCTTGAGCAAATAATCGATCAGCACGGCGTGGCGATCTTTCATAACCAGGTAATCACCGACGATCAGCAAAAAGCTTTCAGTGAAAACTTCGGCGAACTCGAAGCAACCGCCGGCGGACACGTGTCCACACCCGGACAAAAACGCCTCGGCGCCGGTATGGCCGATGTCTCCAATCTGGATCAGAACCATCAGCCCTACGCCCCGGACGATCGACGTCGTCTGTTTAACCTTGGCAACCGGCTATGGCACACCGACAGTTCTTTTCGAGCGATACCGGCCAAGTATTCCATCCTTTCCGCGCGCAGTATTGAAACCACCGGCGGCAATACCGAATTTGCCGACATGCGCGCCGCCTACGACGCGCTCGACGAGCCCACCAAAACCCGGATCGATGATCTGATCTGTGAGCACTCACTACTGAATTCACGCGCCAAACTGGGTTTTTTCGAATTCACTGAAGATGAGCGCGCAAAAATGCAGCCGGTGTTGCAACGACTGGTGCGCACTCACCAGACAACCGGGCGCAAATCACTCTACCTCGCCTCCCATATTGGCAGCATTGTTGGCTGGCAGACGGCCGAGGCACTGTGCTTCATCAACGATTTAATGGAACACGCCACCCAACCCGAGTTCGTCTATGTACACAAATGGCGTGAGGGCGATGTAATCGTGTGGGACAACCGGCAAATGCTGCACCGGGTACGTGCATTCGATGAAACCCGCAAACGCGACATGCGGCGCACCACAGTAGCAGGCACGGAACCGACGCTGTAACCGCCACTGGGAACCGCTTTGAATTTCTGCAGGCCTGGTTGTGTTGTGGCAAGCTGTGAGTACCGCTCTGCCAGCCGCAAATTTCGCTAGCCACTGTGCCAACCGACTACTCACAAAGCCTGTCTAAGGACAGCTACAACCTAACCGACCTGATCGAAGACAATCCCGCGCTGGCCGCCATGTTCCGGGAGCGCGAAATCGATGAGGCCATGGCTGCCATCGACCGGCGGCAGTCGGTATTGTTGACAGGGCAGACTCGCAGCGGAAAATCCGCCATTATCAACTCGATCGCACTGGCATTGAGCGATAGCGGTCGGCAGATACTCCAATTGTCGTCGACATCAGTAATGGTGGGTACCCGCTATTTAGGCGATTGGCAGAGCAAAATGGGCAGCTACGTCGATAGCGCGCGGGCGCAGGATGCTATCCTGAATTTTGTCGACATCGGCAACCTGGCTTTCGTGGGTCAGTCTGCCAGCGACTCGACCAGCGTGCTGGATTTGCTTAGACCCCAGATTGTCAATGGCGAGGTGGTGTTGATTGGCGAGGCAACACCCGATGTCTATAAACAAATGCAACGCGTCAACGAATTTACCGACCTTTTTCACACCATTCGTGTCGCCCCGCTCAACACCGAACAAATCGATAAAATCGTCGAGTTTCGTGCAAGCCATCTGCTCCAACAAGCGATGGACGTTACCTGTCACCAGCATTTGAAGCAGCTTGCCGACAACTTCGCACCGCCCGACATCGGCCCAGGCACACGATTGCAATTGCTGGAACGAATCAAAAACTACCAAATCGAAAAAGACGCCGTCACCGAAGCCGTGACGACGTCGTTTATCGACAAGGTATTTTCGATCTACTCCGGCTTGCCGGTGTTTGTGTTCTCACAGCAAAAGACCGTTTCAGCCGGAGAAATTCGGCGCTGGTTTCGCAGCCGGATTTTCGGTCAGGAGCAGGCGATCGAAGCCGTCGTCGAGTGCATCACGCTATTCAAGTCGGGGTTACGAGATCCGAATCAGCCAATTGGTACTTTTCTGTTTACCGGTCCGACCGGCGTGGGTAAAACAGAGTTGTCAAAAGCACTGGCCGAGTATCTGTATGGCAGCTCGCAGCGTTTACTGCGCTTTGATATGTCCGAGTATGCAAGCTACGATTCCTACCAGACACTGATTGGTCAAAGCGGCCACGAAAACTCATCAGCACTACTTGTCGATCCGGTATGCGAACAGCCCTTTCAGGTGATTCTTTTCGACGAAATCGAAAAAGGTCACCAGAACGTTTTTGATCTATTGCTGCAACTACTCGACGAAGGCAGAATGACTCAGCCAAACGGACGTACTGTCGACTTTCGCAACACAATGGTGATTTGCACGACCAACGCTGGTGCCAGCGAAATGAATCGACCGACGCCGGGATTTACCCGCGAGGGCAGCGCAAGTGTTCCCATGCACATACTGGAGCGCCACTTTCGCCCCGAATTCCTGAACCGCTTTCAACACGTGCTGGTGTTCCACGCCCTGAACCAGGCGCAGGTTCGGCAGATCGCCAAGGGTGAGGTAAAAAAGATTCTAAAGCGCAGCGGTATCGTATCGCGCAACCTGATCGTCGACATTAACGACAACGTGATTGATACGATTGTCGAGCACGGCTACTCTGATCGTTACGGCGCCAGAGCGCTCAAACGCGAAGTGCAACGCCGTCTGGCCCTGCCGGTCGCCGCGTTTCTAATGGAAAACTCAACGCCGGCCGGTTCGCTGCTAACCGTATCGAACAGCGATGGCAGAACCCTGGTTAAAGGGTTCCCATCAAAAGAACCGGCAAAATCCACTCAATCTGCGACTCTAACCTCGCAGCCAGCTACCAGCCGATCGATCAGCGGCCTGAAAGAAATACTCAACGACCAGGCCATGCAACTGGAAAAAATCGAGCAGGCCGTAGACGTAACTGCACTGCGTCAGCAACTCAGCACCATCGACAAAACACGTGACGAAACAAATTTCTGGAACAACAGAGACGCGGCGTTGCAGAACCTCAAGCAAGCCGAGTCAATTAATGACAAGCTCAATCGCCTTGAACGCTTGCGCAACCGCGTAGAGGAATTGCTGCAATCTATCGATCACGCGCCGTCCCGCACCCAGCTCGCAAGGACCGACAACGCCACACCGGCAATGCAGAGTGAACTCGATCGTTGCGATCTGGAACTGATCACGTTTAGCGAGCACCACGATCGCGCCGCCATTTTGTTGTTGCAACCTATTTCCGACAACTGCCTCGGGCGCGATGAATTGTACGAACTCTACTACCGATGGAGTCGCGACACCGGTCGCGACTGGACGCTGCTCCATGAGCCACAAACCGATACCGATCCCGCAATGATTTCGATCGGTGGCAACTTTACCTACGGCTATCTTGTAACTGAAGCCGGCTTACATCGCCACCGCAGTGCATCGATCAACAGCGCCACCCGCGTGACGACCGCACCGGAAATTGCCGCCGATGAAAATGCCACTCGCCCATCACTGGGACGTCAGCAGGCACTAAAACAGTACGGGCGCTACGGGGGAAAGATTCGCTCGATAGTGGAAATCGAGCACGCCGAGCTGGTACTGAAAAACGACCTGTCGATTGTCGAGAATCGGGAACTGGCCGCCTCGCTGGTCGCAAGCTGGCAGTACGCAAAAACCACCGCGGATATAGTTCGCCGCTATGACGCAGTGCCATTTTTTGTTAAAGACTACGCCAGCAATATCAGTTCGGGTCGTCGCGACATTCTGCGACACTCTGCCTTCACCGAACTGCTGGCCAGCCGTGCAAGACTACTGTTACCGCAAGCGTCGCAGACCGCGCAGGATTAGCAGCTAATGGACTCCACCAGTTCTCTGTCACCCCCCTCACTCCTCAGGCAGCAGTCCGATGTGAAGATGGACTATGCCACCTGCAAACTGGCGACAGCCGGCGAATAACTCTCGAGGTAACGAGTGGCCTCAGTGACGGGCACCGGCCTGCTGAAGTAGAAACCCTGTAGCTCATCACACTGGTGGTCTCGTAGCCAGCTAATTTGCTGATCGGTCTCCACCCCTTCGGCCACCACGCTGAGCCCCAACATTTTACCCATTTTAAGGATCATCTCGAGTATCGCCGTTTGCTCCATATCGACGAGAAACGCACGATCGATTTTAAGGCAGTGCAACGGATACTTTTGCAAATAGGCCAGATTCGAGTACCCGGTGCCAAAGTCGTCAATCGCCAGTCGCACCCCCAATGCGCTCAAGTCCTGCAGTATGTTTAGCACGTAGCCAGAGTCAGCCAGCAATAGCGATTCGGTAATTTCAAATTCAATTTTGGTCGCATCACACCCGATCTCACGCAAACATTCTGTCACGGACTGCACAAACCCGCGGGAATTGATTTGCACCGCAGACACGTTGATCGAAACGCATAGATCAAACCCTAGTCGAGCCCACTCCAGCTGCGCAATCATCGCCTCTCGCATCACCCAGTGTCCGATACTAATTATTTTTCCAGTCTCTTCAGCAATGGATATGAACTGCAATGGACTGATCATGCCCTTGTCTGGATGAAACCAGCGGACCAGTGCCTCCATGCCGGAAATGGTGCCATTCTGGGCGCAGATCTTCGGTTGGTAGTAAAGCTCGAACTCCTGTCGTCTTACGGCATCGGTCAGATCGCTCTCCAACTCCAGTCTCGACTGTAGATTGTCATTCATTCGACTGTTGAAAAAACGATAGCCGCTACTCTCGAACTTCGCTGCATACATCGCCACATCGGCATGTTGCATCAGCGTCGTGCCATTGTCTCCATGGGCTGGATAGAGACAGATACCGATACTGGGCTGGATACCCATCTGATGGCCATCGACATCGAAATTGGTATCCAGACTATCGAGTACGCACTGCGCAACCAGCGCCGTGGCGCTGCGACTCTCGAAACCATCCAGCACAATGACAAATTCATCGCCGCCGAGCCGACTGACAAGACCCCGATACTCGTCTGCACATCGGTTGAGCCGGCTGGCGACAGCCTGCAGCAAACGATCGCCGACCGCGTGACCCAGTGAATCATTAACGAGCTTGAAACGATCCAGATCGAGAAACAACAGTGCAAAGTGACCGTCGCCGCTGTCGCACAGTTGCTCCAGATGTTCCATCAGCGCGAGCCGATTGGGCAGACCGGTCAAAGAATCGGTAGAGGCGAGCAAATAGACTTCTTGCTGCGCGTTTCGTCTAACAGTGATGTCGTAACCACTGACCAGCAGTGAACGCTGACCGCTGACGCTGTCGGGACTGGCGCGCACATTCAGCGAGTGCCAGGCGGTGCCGGCGCTGGTGCACACTGGCACCTCAGTGTCGCAACTGCCGTCTCGCTCGATCCGGTCCAGGATCTTGCTCAGGTCTGCAGAATGGGCAATCAAATCGTCCAGGCGCTGCCCTTCGCAACAGGCCACTGCACGCGCAGCCGGGTTGGAATAAAGCAGATTCAACTGTTCGTCGTAAAGACTGATCATCGCCGAGGTGTGCAACAACGCCTGAGCACTGCGAAGCGTCTGAGAACTGGCGTGTCGGACTTCGTCAATGATCTGGACCATCAGACCCACGCGATCATTGGGTAAATCGAATGCCGACAGCACTGCCTCGACCGTACGGGGCACATTGTCGGGGTATAGCGTCCAGTTTTCGGAGACAGGCTTATTCTGCGCAACGCATTCTGCGCGAATTTGCCGCAGCCGTTCCCGAACCGATTTCGACATGTCGCGCGCGAAGTCGCGCGCGTTCAATTCGTCGAGGCTTTTGGCACGCCAGTGCACAAGCGCAGAAGCATTGGCCCAGCGAATTCGACTGTCATCGACGTCGAACACCCAGACCGGAATCTGCATATCATCTAAAACCGTGAGCCTGGGATCCTTTCGCTCCAGCATAACCATGGGTGATCGCGCATCCTGATCTGGCGAAACCCCGTGTACTAACCCGGGGCAAAACGGACATTCATCACAAAACCCTAGCAAAAGCCCAGCCAATTGCGCGCTGGTTCTCAATACAGACTGTCACTACCGATCAGCACACGACCGAAAACGCGAATCATAAAAACCGTTACTTCAACCAGGAACGTGCGTTCTGAAACATCCGCAGCCACGGCCCGGCGTCGGCCCAGTGGTCCGGGCACCAGGAAAACTGCACCGCTCGGCAGACCCGTTCGGGGTGCGGCATCATGATGTTAAAACGACCGTCTTCATTGCACACACCAGTGACCCCATGTGCCGATCCGTTCGGGTTTAGCGGATAGCGTTCAGCAGGCAGGCCATGGTTGTCGACGTAGCGCAGCGTCGTTAGTGCGTCACTCGACTGAGCAAATCGCGCCTGACCCTCCCCGTGAGAGACCACTACCGGGATCCTTGAGCCCTGCATTCCGGCGAACAGAATCGATGGCGAAGCTTCGATCTGCACGGTAGACAATCTCGCCTCGAACTGCTCTGACACATTGCGCTCAAAAACGGGCCAGTGTGAGGCACCGGGGATCAGATCGCGCAACTGCGACATCATCTGGCAGCCGTTACACACGCCAAGCGCGAATACCTCATCACGCGCAAAGAATGCGGCAAACTGATCGGCAGCGCGGGCGTTGTAGCGAATCGAACTGGCCCAGCCACCACCGGCGCCCAGTACATCACCGTAGGAAAAACCGCCACAGGCTGCCAGCCCCTGAAATTCGCCTAAGTCTGTGGTGCCTTGGATGATATCGGTCATATGGACATCGAACGCATCAAAGCCTGCCCGCATGAACGCGGCCGCCATTTCCACATGACCATTCACGCCCTGCTCACGCAAAATAGCCACTCGTGGTCGTGCGCCCTGCAACGTCGGCGACTCGATCGGCTCGAATGTCAGCACCGGGCTCAGACCCGGATCATCATCCGAGGCTATCAGCGCCAGTTCCTGTTCCGCGCAATCGGGGTGGTCACGCAGCTTTTGCATCTGATAGCTGGTTTGCCACCAGCGCTCACGCAAACCTGCAATCGATCGAGACAGCACGGTGTCACCATTGACTGCAACCACCAGCTCGCGTCGCGGCGTCACTGTGCCAATACGCGACAACAAATGCGCCACAGCGTGCTGTTTACAAGTATCCATGACTCGTGCAACGGCCGAGTCGCGCACCTGAAACACCAACCCCAACTCTTCGTTGAACAATGCGCCAGCGATATCACTTGCCGCTTCAAGCGCAATGGTTGCACCACAGTGTCCGGCAAAGCACATCTCAGCCAGGGTGACCAGCACGCCTCCATCAGAGCGATCGTGCAGAGCCAACACCGATTCATCGGCCAGCAACTGCTGCATGGCGGCAAACCCACCGCGCATTTCCTGTGGATTGTCGAGATCGGGACACGCATCGCCAATCTGCTGGTGCACCTGCGCCAGCGCCGATCCACCAAGCCGGTTTCGCCCGCCACCCAAATCGAGCAGGAACAAACTGCTGTCGCCCTGATCGAGGCGCAGCATCGGTGTGCGCGCCCGCCGCACATCTGTGACCGGTGCAAATGCACTGATGATCAATGACAAAGGCGCGGTGACCGACTGAGCATCCCCGTTCTGCTGCCAGACGGTTTTCATCGATAGCGAATCCTTGCCCACCGGAATAGATAGACCAAGCGCCGGACACAACTCACAGGCCACGGTATGTACGGTATCAAACAGCGCCGCATCCTGCCCCTCGGCACCGGCTGCGGCCATCCAGTTGGCAGACAGTTTGATGCGGCTGATATCTCCACTGGCGGCACAGATGATATTGGTCAGTGCCTCGCCAATGGCCATTCGCCCCGAGGCTGCGGCATCGATCACTGCAAGCGGCACGCGTTCACCGATTGCCATCGCCTCGCCGGTGAAGCCAGTAAAATCAGCCAGCGTCACCGCGGCATCAGCCACCGGCATCTGGTGCGGCCCAACCAACTGATCGCGGTGCGTCAGACCACCCACCGAACGATCGCCAATAGTGATCAGAAATTGTTTGGCCGCCACCGACGGCAGAGTCAGCACACGATCAAGCGCAGCGTCTATATCAATCGACGCCAACGCCAGTGCCGGCAACGCCACATTGGCCCGCTTCACGTCGCGCTGCATCTTCGGCGGCTTGCCGAGCAGTAAATCGAGCGACATATCGACCACCGGCGCATTGAGCAGCGAATCATCGACTCGCAAGTGTGGCTCGCGGGTCGCCTCTCCGACGATGGCATACGGACAGCGTTCACGCCGGCACATGGATTCAAACCTCTCAAGCCGATCGCGCGCAATCGCCAGCACATAGCGCTCTTGTGATTCGTTGCACCAGATTTCCATCGGCGACATGCCTGGCTCATCCGACAGGATTTTTCTAATATCGAACTGCGCCCCACGACCGGCATCGTTGACGAGTTCCGGCAACGCATTCGACAACCCACCGGCGCCGACGTCGTGAATCGACAACACCGGCGAATCCGCACCAAGCGTTGCGCATTGATCGATGACCTCCTGACAGCGGCGCTGCATTTCCGGGTTGCCACGCTGCACCGACGCAAAATCCAGTGATTCATCGCTGACACCACTGGCCATTGACGAGGCCGCACCACCGCCAAGACCAATCAACATCGCGGGACCGCCCAGCACGACGATCCAGCTTCCCGGCTCGACTGGCTCTTTGTTCGTGTTGCACGCGCGAATATTGCCCAGACCACCGGCAATCATGATCGGCTTGTGATAGCCGTACCAAC
>CAZYDV010000182.1:0-12310 GCA_964646405.1 uncultured Granulosicoccaceae bacterium
GCGATCGCCGCACCAAACACGCCACAGGTTCCCGAGTTGTACCAACTCGTGTAGCCGCCACTGGCCGCCGCCTGGCCAATGCGTATGGCAACCTCATAGCCGCAGACAATGGCATCGAGCAACTCAACGGCACTCGTGCCCCGCTGCTGCGCGATAGCCAGTGCTGCCGGTACCACCACGTCTCCGGCATGCAGCACCGCCACGCGATGGACGTCGTCGATTTCATAGATATTGCCTAGCCCGCCGTTGACAAACGCCGCATCGGCCGCATCGGCCGCGCCACAGCCAGCGGCAAAGCACACGCCGCCCGGCACCTGCATGGACTGAAATCGCGCCAGTTCCCGGCCCACCGCAGACGCGCTGCCCACCAGCGCACAGCCGAGCCAGTCGAGCAGATGCAACGCTGCGCGCTGGCGACTCGCCGCATCGACAGGGCGTTGACACAGGCGCACCAATTGCTCGCTGATTGAAAGTTCAGCCATGGGCCGTCCAGTCCTGTTGCACTCGATGTAATCGATTGCGCAGCCTCAAAGCCAGTAGCACGGAGGCGACCGACAGGCCGATGATCAGGCCAAGCCACAAACCGTAGGCCCCAAGCGGGGTGTGATGGGCCGCAAAATAGCCCAGCGGAAATGCAATGCCCCAGTACGAGACGGCGTTGATCAGCATCGGCACACGCAGATCCTGCAAGCCGCGCAGCAGGCCTATCAGCGTGACCTGTGCACCGTCAGACAACTGGAATAAAGCCGCCAGAATCAAAAGGCCCGCAGCCAGATCAGTTAACTCCGTGTCGTCGGTATAGAGTTCGGCTAACGCTGATCGAAGCGCAATCAACAACAACATGGTCAGGGTAGTCATCATCACCGTCAGCAACAAACCACTCGCCACCCGCAAGCGCAATGGTGCCAACAGTTCGCGACCATACACACGACCGACACGAGCCGTCAGCACAAACGATAATCCCAAAGGCAACATGTAACAGACCGAGGCAATACTGATGGCGATATTGTGGGCTGCGGCCTGAAGCGAGCCAATCATACCCATCTGCAGCGCGGTGGCAAAAAACAGCCCGGCCTCGAACACCAACCCCAGATAGATCGGCACAGACTTCCACAACAGGTTGCCCAATAGCCGCCACTGCGGCCAGTGCCATCGTTCAAACAATCGGTAGCGCTGAAAGATCTGACCGCGCAAAAACCACAGCAGTGCCACCGTCATGCTGCACATCACGGCGGTGGTCACCAGGCCGATGCCAAACATCCCGAGCCGCGGGAAACCAAACCAGCCGAGCCCGAGCGCCAGATCACCGAGAAGATTGATCGACAGGCCAAGCACCTGGACCAACAACACCGGGCGGGTGACGCCGGTCGCCTCGAACACATTGCGGCACGCCATGATGATGGCAAACGCTGGCAGTGACCAGCAGGCACCGATGAGATAGGCCCGAATGTAGGGCAGCAACTCGAGCTGCAATGCCGTTCGATCCAGCAGCGCGCGGCCGATCAGCAGCGCACCCAGTGCCACCGCGCCGACCATCAACGCGAGCCACAAACCGTTGCGAAACACCTCCCCCACAGCGCCTCGCCGCCGTTCGCCGATCATTTTCGACAACGTCGGCGATAGACCGGCCATCAAGCCGATACACGAGAGCGACGCAAAGAACCACATACCTGCGCCAATGCCACCGGCGGCCAGTGGTTCGCGGCCCAACCGTGCTGACACCAGCACGTCGATCAAGCCATTGCCGGTCTGCAGCAACTGGGCACCAATCAGCGGCGCGGCCAGCAGCATGGTGCGACGCATCTCCGCAAAGAGGGTGCGCCGCGACCGACGATTCATTGCGTGCAAATGGATACCCCCGACGAGATGTGGAAACCGACGGGCACAGCCCGCGAGCAAATGCCGCAATTATGCGCGTTCGCGACCAACGAGCGGCACACTTTTAGCGCCACTGCCCCGGCTCGAGTCATCGATGCCGGATTGGCGTCATTACGCACGGCGGATCTGACAGACCACTGACGCCACTGCCAGCAATTGAATACGTAGATACCACAGGAAAACGATCGCTCGATCTTAGATCGACCATCAACACTTAGCAATGATATCAACCACCCCGGCATCATCGAACTTTGACGAGGAGGATCTGCAGCGCAACCTCGTCAAGCTGCTGTTGCGTCAGATGCCTTTGCTGAGCCTCGCCAATCTGACACTGGCCGCGGCGGTGACGTTCTCGATGTGGCACAAGCTGCCGCATACCGCGATGTCGATCTGGCTGATGAGCCTGATCGCGGTGACGGCAGCACGCTGTTTCGCGGGCAAACTTATCAGAAAGGCCATCGAAGATGATCGCCCAATCCAGCGCAGCAGGTTGTTGTTTTCAATCTGCAGTTTACTGACCGGCTTTTGCTGGGGACTTCTGTGCTTTTACTGCATCACGCAACTTGGTCTGGCCTCCAGTGCCATACCGCTGCTGGCAACAGCAGGCCTGGTCGCCGGCGCCTCAACCGGCACAAGTTCGGTCGTGCTGGCATTTGTTTTCTACTGCATGGCCGCGATGTTGCCGATTGCTCTCGCACTGGTGCTAACACAGACCCAGGACGGCTACGTGATGGCCGCTTTCAGCATGCTGCACCTGCTGTTGACACTGACCACTGGCCGCACCAACAATCGCCTGCTGAGAGACAACCTTCAACAAAACGCCGCACTGGAACAGGCCAACTCCCGCGCCAACGCACTGGCTGAGCACCTGCGTCATCTGTCGAGTCTGGATCAGGTTACCGAGCTTGCCAACCGACGTGGTTTCGATCAGGCGCTGGATCTGGAATGGCGGCGGGCACAGCGTTATGGCGAGCCGTTGTGTCTGATGTTGTGCGACATCGATTTCTTCAAACACTACAACGATGCGCTCGGTCACCAGGCAGGCGATCGCTGCCTGTTTTCAGTGGCCCAGTCACTGCGTTCACGTTGTGCCAGAGCCGGTGACGTGGTAGCGCGATATGGCGGTGAGGAATTCGCGATCATCCTGCCAAAAACATCACTGCAACAGTCACGAGTTTTCGCCGAAATCATTTGCGCAACCGTCTCGGCTCTGAAAATCCCCCACCCGGACTCAAGCGTCGCACCGATCGTCACAATCACCGTCGGAGGCGCTGTCTTCGAGCATGGCAACTACAAAACACCGGGCGACTTAATAGAGGCAGCCGACGCGGCCATGTATCGCGCCAAGGCCATGGGCCGCAATCGTGCGCTGGTGACGCCCGAGTCGCATTCGACCTCAGTGGCTGCGCTTGCCAGCTAGTGCAGTGTCCACGGGTTCGGGCAATCCCGCCAGACTATCCATAATCGGACACTCGGGCCGATCGTCGCCGTGACATACAGCCACCAGCGCTGAAAGATCTGCCCGTAGCGCGTTCAGACGCTTGATCTTCTCATCGATCGCGCGAATCTTGCCGGCGGCGATTGCGCGCACATCGGCGCTGGCACGGCCGCTGTCCTGATAGAGGCTTAACAGCGAACGACACTCCTCAATTGAGAAACCCAGCGTGCGTGCCCGCTGCAAAAAGCAAAGCAGTTGTACATCGCGCTCTGCGTAGTCGCGATAGCCATTGTCGCATCGCGCCGGTGCGACCAGACCAATCTCTTCATAGTAGCGAATGGTCTTCACGCCAAGCCCGGAGCGCTCGGCCACTTGTCCTATTTTCATTTTACAGACCTGTCTGCTTTGTTCGAATGTGCTTGCAGTGCTCACCCGTTCAAGTGCGCAGTCACTCTTTCGGCGCAAACTCCGGGTAGCACCAGTGGCGCCAGATCATGCGCCTGGGCGGTGGATCGGCACGACGTGCGGGGTCGGTGTGGATGCGGACAAAATAAACCCGCGCGGTAGCCAGTTGCTCCTGCCGCTCACGTTGTGGATGGTTCCATTGTCGGCACAGCCACGAACCATAGCCACGGCGCTGATTATTGGCGTTTTTATTGGTCATCTTGTTCATGTACTTGCGCCAGCGGTAACCGCCATAAACCGAATACATGTTGTCTGGTTCCGACCAGTCGGGCGCCTGCATGCCAGGGGCACGCAAATCGATCTCGCGGCCGTTGCGCAACGTGCCGACGACCACCGGATACATCGACAATCGCAGCGGATAAGGGGCAAACATGTCCCAGCGCTGATCCAGCCGCGCAACTTTTTGCACCCACAGGATATGTACCGGCTTGGGAATGTGCCAAAAGTACACGCCGGTGAGGTTGATATAGGTCACCACATACAGAAAAAACGCGGCCAGCAACTGCGTGGTCCAACGCGGCCCAAGTGACACCGTCCGCCAAGACAGCCAATACTGATCCAGCGTATCGACGAATGACGCCCTCCATTTGCGCGCGCCCGCCACCAGCCATTTGCCCAATACAGCGCTACCAAGCATTGCCCTGACCGGCCACAGCAGCACCTTGGCGATGGGTCGACGGGTCAACACGTAATCGATCGCGCGACGGCCCGTCAGCAACTTGCCATCGGGGTCCTGCAATACCCATCCACGACGCTGCAGCGCCACCGCACCCGAATCGGGCATTGATTCGATTCTGGTACCGGGCGGCAAAAAGAACTCGCGCGCGATCAGCCATAGCTTGCGATGCAGACCCGGCTGACAGTACAGCACAATCGGCTCGCCGACCGGTGACTTGCGCCGTCGATCGAGCCAGACCCACAGCGCACCAGGTATGAGTAGTGTCAGCGCGGTAAAGTCGATTAGCGGGAAGAGGCCGATATACAACATCAGTAAAAAACTCGCGTGCAGCAGATACAACAGCGCCAGCGTGACCAGCCGCAGCGGCACGTGATACCAGGGAGAGAAAATCGTCAGCAGTGCGACGAACTCCAGCACCATCACAAACATGGTCGCCAGTTTCAGGAAACCGGGAAACTGACTGGCAAACTGGCCGATCGGCGTGGAGTAGTGCTTGATACTGACTGCCCACCAGGCGGCATCGAAATCCACGCGCCAGGCATCGCCGGTTTTTAGAATCGCAGTGAAAAGATACAGGTACATGACCTGCAACAGCACCGCCACCGTGGCAACCGAAAAGAAGCGGTTAGCATCGTCTGCACTTGCAGCCGAATGTTGCGCAAGCGGCTGATTGCGATTCAGCGATGACAGCGCGGCATCAACGGAAAAACGCGCGTTCAATGGCAAGAACATCGACCAGAAGGCGAGCAGCACCAAAAGATCATCGCCACCCTGCGACAGATAGTTGTTGCGGTTGACGAGCGACTGCAGCATCACCCAGCTCAACACGGCCATCAGGCGCGTGCGGTAGCCAACCAGCAGACACAAGGCAAACAGCGCCGCCAGCACAAACAACACCACCTGATACCAGTGCAGTCCGCTGGCAGCGTGCAGCGACCAGTGAAACTGGTGCGTCGAATTGAGCCACAGACTGCGCGGCAACACCCCGGCATCGGTGTAGAACACGCCAATCTTGAACGACCGCAAAATCAGATCGTAGAGAATCATCAGCGCCAGGCTCACGCGAAACAGCGCGAGTGACCTGAGATCAATGGAAAACGCAGTGCGAAGTCTGTCGAGCATTGGCGAACTGGTGGTCAAAATATTACCGGCACTACACGAAGTCGCCGGTTTGGGCTTTTAAGCGTAAACCCAATGCTACTACAAGGTCCGACCAGCCACCGCTCGAGCAATCATCTGGTAACGCGGAAGGCCTGGCCCGGGCGGTTGATCAGGCCGATGATTGTTCGTCCTTTCATCAACCTTTTGGGCCAGCAGACTGGCTCAACTACCGCTGAACGACGGTTTGCGCTTCTCGATGATCGCATCGATTGCCTCGTGGTGATCATCCAGTCGTTGCAGACGGGCCTGCATGCGCGCAGCGACGCCCAGGTTTTCTTCCAGTGTTTGCGTGGCCCCATCGCGAATCAGTTGCTTGGCCTGACGCAGCGCTTGTGGCGGCAAACTGGTTACCTCCTGCGCCAGTGACATGGCGGCCGGCAGTAATTCATCGACACTGACGACCTCGCGCACCAGCCCCCAGTCGAGTGCTTTTTTCGCATCGATGCCCGCAGCGGTAAACAACATCTCTTTGGCTCGCGCGATACCGATCACACGCGGCAGGAACCACGCGCCACCATCACCGGGGATGATCCCGACGCGCAGAAAACTCTCGGCAAAGTTGGCGTTGTCGGCGGCGATGCGCAGATCGCACATGGTAGCCAGATCACAGCCAGCGCCAATCGCGTGTCCGTGCACTGCCGCAATCGTGACCACGTCGATCCGATTCATGGTTTTGGGGATGGTCTGAATCCCCTCCTCGTACCAACGCACGATGTCTTCCTCAGACATGTTTTTCGTGGTCGTCATTGCCTTGATTTCAGCCAGATTGCCACCGGATGAAAAGCCCTTGCCAGCACCGGAGATGATCACACAGCCAACGCTGTGATCAGCATTGGCGCGTTCAAGCCCTGCGACAATGCCCTCGACCAGATCGGCCGATAAGGCATTGCGGGTATCGGGGCGATTCATCGTCAGCGATACGATTCTGCCCTGTTGTTCATAGAGAACGGCTTCGCTCATGTTCTACTCACTGGTTTGTTGTGGTGTCTGAAGTCTGGCCAAAAACGATTTCACCGAAGGTCATCTCGCTGTTGGCGATGCGCTGGCCGATCATCGCGGTCCAGTGAGTCTCATCGCCGTAATCATCGCGCCAGCGCCAGAGTCGGCTGCTCCAGTGAGACAGCGAATACTCGCGCGTGTAACCAATGGCACCGTGCACCTGATGGGCATGGGCCCCGACGATACCCGCGGCCTCCGATGCGCGCGCCTTGGCCGTGGCGGTAGAGAGAAAATCGGCCCCCTGTGCGCCGACCAGTTCGGTCGCGGCATCCAGTGCGGCAATCGATGCCGACAGCTCGCCCGCCATCTCCGAGAGCATATGCTGTATCGCCTGAAATCGCGACAGGCTGCGACCGAACTGCTCGCGCTGTGCGGTAAATTCAACGGCAAGATCCAACGCCGCTTCCATCGCCCCGCACAATTGTGCCGAGCGCATAAGCGCGAGCAATAACTCGAGTGCATCTCGATCGAGCCAGGCCGGTGCGGCCGCTCGCACGAGCGGCTGGCTATCGCGGTAGCTAATATCGGCGCGCGTATCATCGACCAGCGAATTGATCTGCCCTACCGACGTCGGCACCGGTAACAGCAGCAGTTCGGATTGGTGCAGGCAAGCTAGCCAATCGAGCTCGGCGCCAAATTCAACGGCATCAAATGTCGCGTTGATCGAGTCGCCACCGCGTAAGGCACTGCTGCCCTGCACGATGCCACCGCGTCCAGCGGGCGCCTGGATGTCGCCGCAACCCAGAATCCATGACGCCAGCAGCGTTTGTGAAAAAGGTACCGCAGCAGAGGATGCCGCGGCAATTCGCATCAGACCATAACCATCGACCAGCGAAAGATCGGTGTTGCCGTCAGCGCCGTGCGCCCAGCCACCCAACAAACCATGATCGGTTAAGGCTTGCCAGAGCTTTTGCGCCGCGCCGTCGTGGTCATTGAAGATGCGTTCCGCAGTCTGTGCGATCAGATCGTCCATCATCGAACCCCCAACTGCCGCGCAATGATGCCGCGCATGATTTCCGTGGTGCCGCCGCGCAAGGTCGCCGAGGGCTGGCGCAATACCGCAGCCTCCAGCAGTGTTTGCAGACCATCCGGCCAATCGTCGCGGGGGACCGCTGACAATAATCGGCGCAGACTGTTGATCACATCCTTCTCGAACTGATTGCCCAGTTGCTTAACCAGCGCCGCCTCAGTCTCTGGCGACTCACCCTGCTGGATCAGGCGTGCGATTCCACGCGACATGCGGCGCAGTGATCGCAAATGAACATAGAGTCTGCCCAGCAGCGCCGCGCTCTGTGTGTCTGGCTTGCGGCCAATTGCCGCCATCGCCTGTTCGATCAACACGAAGGTGGTCAGGAATCGCTCAGGTCCGGAGCGCTCCATTGCAAGCTCGCCCATCACCTGTGCCCAGCCCTGCCCCTCATCACCCAACAGACTGTCTGCGGAAAGTTCTACCTCCTCGAACAGGGTCTCATTGAAGTGCCGGCCACCGGCCATGTCCTCGATACCACTGATGGTGATACCGGGCAGCGTCAGATCCACCAAAAACTGCGACAGCCCGACGTGCCGATTGCGACCCTCCGCTGGTGAGGTGCGTGCCAGTACAATCATGTAGCGCGAGATGTGGGCACCGGTCGACCAGATCTTGCGACCATTCAAACGCCAGCCGCTGTCGGTTTGCTCGGCGCGGGTCAGCACCGCAGCCAGATCAGAACCAGCCTGCGGCTCGCTCATACCAATGGCAAAAAAACACTCGCCAGCCGCGATCTGGGGCAGAATTTCACGCTTCTGCCGCTCTGTCCCGTATTTTAAAATGTGCGGTCCGCTCTGCCGATCGGCTACCCAGTGCGCGGCCACCGGTGCACCAGCCGCCAGCAGCTCTTCGGTCACTGCCAGTCGCATCAGAGTGGACTGCGCCTGTCCGCCATACTCGACAGGCCAGGTCATGCCAAGCCAGCCCATCTGACCTACCTTGCGACTGAACTCGGCATCCGGTGCACTGACCCAGCAATCCGCGCGCGGCTCGAAACCACCGCTCTCACGCTCGTGTTGCACAAACTCACGCACTCTGGCCCTTATATCGAGCTCGGCGCGCCCCATGGGCACGGCGGGAAAGTGAAATCGTGGCATCGGCTTGGCTCAGGTCAGTGCGTGATCGCTGCGCATTTTTTCGATTTGGGCGGCGCTGAAACCCAGTTCTTCGAGCACCTTGTCGGTTGCATCACCAGGTGCCGTTGGTGGGTTAGGGGTTGCCGCCGGCGTGCGATCAAAGCGTGGCGCCGGTGCCGCCTGCATAACACCGTCGTGGCGGATAAACGTGCCACGGGCCCGATTTTGCGGGTGCGCCTCGACTTCATCAAGCGACAGCACCGGTGCCACGCAGGCATCGCTGCCGTTGAAAATCTCTACCCACTCATCGCGCGAGCGCGCCTTGAATACAGACTCGTAGCGCTGGTGCAATTCTACCCAGTTTGAAGGTGCATCGCGCGTGTCGCAATCACTGGCCGGCAAGCCGGCGCGCTCAACCAGCTCGGCAAAAAACTGGGGCTCCAGCGCACCGACGGATATCGACTCACCGTCGGCGGTCTCGTAACAACGATAAAACGGCGCACCACCATCGAGCAGATTGCGCTCGCGCCCCACGTGCCAACGCCCCTTGGCACCCAGTGAGTGAAAAATACTCATCATTGCCGAGACCCCTTCGGACATCGCCACATCGACCACTTGCCCACGCCCCGACTGACTGCGCTCGTGCAGCGCAGACAAGACGCCGAACAGCAAAAACATCGCGCCGCCGCCGTAGTCTGCCACCAGATTCAAAGGAGGGATCGGCGGTTGACCGTCGCGGCCGATTGCATGCAGCGCCCCGGTAATCGAGAGGTAGTTCAAGTCGTGCCCCGCGGTGTGTGCCAGCGGCCCGGTCTGTCCCCAGCCGGTCATCCGTCCGACAATCAAACCGGGGTTGCTTTGTTGCAGTGTCTCGGGCCCGAGGCCAAGTTTCTCCATCACCCCGGGGCGAAATCCCTCGATCAGTACGTCGGCCGAGTCGATCAGCTTCTGTGCGGCGGCCACACCATCGACGTGTTTTAGGTTAAGCGCAATCGATTCCTTGTTGCGGCGGCTGACATCAGTCGAATCCTGCGCGCCCGACTTGCGATCCAGCACGATCACTCTGGCCCCTTGATCCGCGAGCAACTGCCCCGCCAGCGGCACCGGACCAATGGCAGCCATCTCGACAACGGTTAATCCGGCAAGCGCTCCAGCCATCGAGTGTTCCTCAGCATTTATTTTGATTTTTCAAGTGATTCACGCTCGCACTCGGCTTAGCCCGAACGCCGCGCACGGCCCGCTCCATACTAGAATCTCAACGATAGTGGCGCAAGTGTGTCGACGGCGGTATCGATTGGGTTGGGTCGCGTGTTGGGATTGCGTGGTGCCGGGGAATGGCAGCAAGGTAACCCGATGCGTGAGCGAGGCTACGTCAGTGCAGCTCTTGGTTCTCCTCGCTTACGCGTCGGGTTTCCGTGGTGCCAGTGAATGGCAACCGGGTAACCCGACGCGTGAGCGAGGCTGGATCAATGCGGCTCAGCCCTTGGGCTGAACAGCAGGCCTGCTCCCAGGCGCGTCACCATGGCCGCACTGCCTGGCAGACGCGAGACGGGGCCGAACAGCAAATCGCGCAACGCTGGCAGCACGGCGCCATCGGATTGATAAAAAGGGGTCAGGCCGAGACTTGCCATCTGATAGAACCGTACGTGTCGGCGTCGCAGGCGGCAATAGGTTCCAGCCGCCTGCATCAGGTTACTTTCGCGCTGCAGGGCAGCGACAAGCGCTTGCGCATCGAGCAGTGCCATGTTCGCACCCTGCCCCAGTTGCGGGCTGGTCGAGTGCGCTGAATCACCGATGAATACTATCGACTTTCCCATCGGTGGCATCAGGGTGTGGTGCACGTAGCGTGCGTGCACAAGCTGCTCGGGGGACTGGATTTGATCGAGTAACACTTCTGTCTCAGGCCAGACCGCACTCGCCTGCTCACGCCACGCGTCCAGCCCCGCCTGAACAAAGCCTGCATGATCGGCGTTTCGGATGCTCCAGAAATAGGTCGCGCGTGACTGCGTTGGCGTATCTTGCGGCAGACGACCACACGGCAACACGCCGGCCATAACCCGGGCCGCCTGATAACGCTGTTCGAGCCTGTGATGATTAAAGGGCGTGCCCTCAGTGCTGACGGTGGCCCACAGGGCTCCGTACTCGAGTGCTCTGGCCTGCGCCGGTTTCAACGCGTGGCGGGTCAGCCGAGAACCGGCACCACTGGCGTCGATCACCAGATCAAAAGTACCGGCCAGTCGCTTGCTATCAGTATCGATCAGACATACGGTCGAGTCGGACCGATGCTCGATACGATCGATGCTTGTGGCGGTATGGATGCCAAGCCCCCGCGATTGAACCGCATCGAACAGCACCGAGAACAGGCTCGCGCGGTGAATGGCCACTCCATAGAGAGAATCGGACACGGCACGGTAGCGAATATCAAGTACGGATTTGCCCGCCGGTGCGATGCGACCGTGCATCGCATCGATGCGGTGACCGAGCGTTTCAATCTGATCGCGCAGGCCCATCTGATGCAATACCGCAAGCCCGGTCGGCTGCAACACCAGGCCCGATCCGACCGGCCCAGCTTTAACAAAACGCTCGAACAGGGTGACGTCAAAGCCGGCGTCGTGCAGCAGGATTGCGGCACTCAGCCCGGCGGGCCCGGCACCGACTATCGCAAGCTGCAAAGCCACCCGCGTGTACTCAGCCGGCGCGGTGCGCGGCAGTCATGGCGGCGATGTGTTCTACACCCATGCCGCAGCAGCCGCCCAGCACCAGCACACCGTTGTCGAACCAGGTCTGTGCCTCGTCAGCAAAATCTGTCGGGCTGATAATGTCCTCGAACTGCCACTGCGGCATGGTGAAGTAGCCGCTGTCGGGATAGGCCATCAGCGGGCCATTGAAATGACGGCGAATAACCTCGACGGCCGGCGTTACATAGTTGATGCTGCTGTGCATGATGCCGACCGCACCAAGCCGCGGATCGATCAGCTCAGCGCACAATTCGTCAAAGCTAATATCGGGTCGTGAATAGGCCAGCAGCTGGCTATCTTCAGACATCTTGCACGACAGCCCCATCCAGACCGGCAATCCGGTATCCAGTGCCGCGGCGATCGCGTGAACCGCCATCACAGGATCTGACATCATCTCCAGCAGGATCATGTCCGCGCCAGACGACTTATGGGTGTTGGCGATCTCGGCAAAGTTAGCCTGCAACACTTCGACCGGCGGCGGCTGACCCTGGCGCTTGTTGCTTCCGAGTACGATCGGGATCTGGTGTGACATCGACCCTGCCACCGCGATCGGCCGCCCGGCCTGCGCCTGCTCGCGCGCTTCCAGTGCACGCTCGACCGCCTGGCGATTCACATCCACCACCTGTTCACCCAGACCTGCTGGCCCCATCATATTGCGATTGGTAGAAAAGGTATTGGCCGTTACGATGTCGGCGCCCGCGCGAATGTAATCAATATGAATTTGGCGCACAGTGTCCGGGTTGGTCATGTGCGCCATACCGCACCACACATCCGGATGCATCGGTGCGCCGCGCGCCTGCAGTTCGGTGCCGGAGAGGCAGAGCAGCTGGTTGATCTGATTGCCCC
>CAZYDV010000183.1:0-12133 GCA_964646405.1 uncultured Granulosicoccaceae bacterium
GTGAACTATTTGAGGGTACCGAGTACACTCTGTATCAACAGCAGACGAGCGCGCGCAGGCAACAGGGCGAGCGACTCGTCGCGTCGTTGCAGGTATAGCCAAAGCGCCGATACCTGCATGTTTTCGAACCAACAAACCCAAACAGGAGCGATCCATGAGCGAACCTAAAAAAGAGCGTCCAGTAGTGCCGGAAGGGCAGTCGCGCTATGTCACCACGCGCCAGATGAAGGCCAATGAAAAGGGCTTTGTCGGTTACGAAACCCAGTGGGAATCGTTTCAGAAAGAGAAGAAATACGAAGTGCCGAAAAAACCCTGATCAGCACATTCAGGCCGTTGCGATTAACCGCAGACGGCTGCTTTGTCGCGCAGGTGCCACGCCTGCGCGCGCTTGATTCAGCCGGGTCCTTGCAACCAGACTGAAGCCGTAGTCAATCGGGGGAAGCTGCGATGAAAAGCCTGCTGATTGTATTGCTGGCATGGATCGATCAATACTCGGTCTACGATACCAGCGGCATGCCAGTGCCGGCTGTGGTCGAATTGAGTGCTGCTGCGCTAACGCAGCGGGTCTATCGCTACACCCCTGAGCACATCCCCGTCACGGGTGTGGACCACAGGTTGTTTGCTTTCTACTCGTGGGAACATGGTGAGTACGGCACCATTTTCATCCGCCCGGCAAGCGATACCGAAGGGTCTGACACCTACGACGAGCCGCTGCGCAATCCGGTATTTCAGGAGCGGCTGCTCCACGAACTCGTGCACCACGTGCAGTATCTGGACGGTGCCTATGAACGCTTTCACTGCGATGGCATGGCAGAAGCCGAGGCTTACAAACTCGGTGGTGCGTTTTTGTACCAGAAAAATGTTATCGACCCACTGCCAAACCGGCAACAAATAGCCTATTTTCACGGGCTTTGCTAAACCGGTACCAACCAGCGCGTCAGAGCAGAGGAAGCATGATGAATACCACGACTCGCTTTGACTACATCGTCATTGGCGCCGGTACCAGTGGATCGGTGGTGGCCGGTCGTCTGTCTGAAAGCGGGCGCTACTCGGTATGTGTGCTGGAAGCGGGGCCGCCCGATCGCAACCCGTTCATTCATATTCCCGCCGGCATGCTCAAAACCTTGCAGAATCCGCGCTTGAACTGGATGTATCCGGGGATTGGCAGCGCCGCTCTGGATGGCCGGGCAATCAATCATGCGAGGGGAAAAACACTGGGTGGTTCGGGGGCGATTAACGGTCATATCTATAACCGTGGCCAGCGTCTGGATTTCGACCACTGGGCGCAGTTGGGCAATCGTGGCTGGGGCTACGACGATGTGCTGCCCTACTTTAAAAAGAGCGAGACTTATCACGCCTCAAACGGTGCCGATCACGGCGCGTATCACGGCGGCGAAGGTCCGTTCGCGATCACAGATATTGATGAAACCGACGTGCTCAGCGATGCGTTTATTAAAGGGGCCATATCTGTGGGTGTGCCCGATAATCGCGACTACAACGGCGAATCACAAAATGGTGTCGGCTACGCCCAGCGCAGTGTGTATCGAGGCCGGCGCGTAAGCCCGGCGCGCGCCTTTCTCTACCCGGCGATGAAACGTGGCAATACCCGTGTCATCACCAACGCGCACGTAGAGCGCATTGAGATACACGACAAGGTTGCAACCGGCGTTGTCTACAGAGTGGGCGGGCGCAACGGCCGCAGTCACACGCTTGGCGCGAATCGCGAGGTGATTTTGTGCGGCGGTGCCATCGCGTCACCACAAATGCTTCAGGTGTCGGGTATTGGGCCCGCAAAACATCTGCAGTCGATCGGCGTGTCGGTGGTGAAAGATCTGCCGGGGGTCGGGCAGAACTTTCGCGATCACTACGCGGTGCGAACGGTGGCCGATATTCGCAATGCGCGGACCATTAACGAGCGCGCGCGCGGGCTGCCACTGATTTGGGAAGTATTGAAATACGCCGCTACCCGGCGTGGCGCGCTGGCGCTGACGCCCACCCTTGTGTATTGCTTCTGGAAATCTGATCCGGTGCTGGAGCATGGTGATATTCAGCTTACCTTTACACCGGCGAGTTACCCGCAGGGCGTGCAGTCGGGGCTTGATAAAACACCGGGCGCAACCATCGCGTGTTGGCAGCAGAAGCCCGAAAGTGCAGGTTTTGTTCAAGCGATCAGTGCCGATGCCTTTGACTACCCTCAAATTCAGGGCAACTACCTGGCCGATGCCGAGGACCGGCGCGTACTGCTGGCGGCGATGCGATTCAGCAGGCAAATTCTCTACAGTGAACCGTTTAAACCGTTTGTCGCGCAAGAGCGCTGGCCCGGGCCCGAGCACCAGTCTGACGAACAACTACTTGAGCACGCTAAACAAACCGGCAACACGGCGTATCATCCGATGGGCACTTGTCGTATGGGGCCGCAAAATCGCAGCGACTCGGTTGTCGATGATGAACTGCGGGTTCATGGCATCCAGCGCTTGCGAGTGGCCGATGCGTCGATCATGCCGATGATGCCCTCTGCTAACCTGAATGCAAGTGCATTGATGATTGGCGAAAAGGCAGCAGATTTTATCCTCGCTGATGCCGCGCGTGGCGGTGATCAGTGAATTTGCCCGGGTTCGTTACGACAGGTTGATCATCTTGTAGACGGGTTCTGTACGTTGTTTTTGAGTGAGTTCGCCTTTGCGCAGATCACAGGCCAGGCAGGTGATCGCACTGGCCGGCACGGGGCCGACACTTGAATCGATATTGCGGTGTACGTGACCACACCATAGGCCAGTAAGATTCTCACAGCCAGCGATCAAATCGCCAAACCGTTGCACGTCGGACCAATCCTCGAATTGCCTGGGATCGGGGATTTCGTGTGCTTCGAATGGTGGATGATGCATGAATATCGCCAGCGGCTTGTCCGGATCCTGTGCGAGCATCTTTCCAAATTCCAGCATTCGCGCTTCGCAAAGCTGCCCCTTGTTACTGTTTTCGTGCAGGGTGTCCAGCACGACCAGTGTTACCGGGAAGTCCGTGACGCAATACTGCACGAACGACATGCCGGTTTGAATGTAGTGGTGGTCGGCGAAGGTGTCGATCACTCTGCTGCGATTGTCTTTGTTTCCCACCAGTGGCAACCATGGCGCCCGTAGTTCAGCCAGCAACTCGCGAGCGATGTTATATTCCTCGATCAGGCCATTGTGAGCGATATCGCCCGTGTGGATCACGAGGTCGGGGCTTTCGGCGTTGATACCGTCGATCGTCGCCTTCAGGTCATCCATTCGTTGCGGATGAGATAAAGAAATGTGGCTGTCGGAGAGTTGAGCGATCTGCATGAAGAGACAAGGTTTAATTTTGATTGAAAACGAACTGTGGCGACGCTACCAATGCTTGCTGGCAACCAGTTGGCCAGCAGACAGGGTGGCTACAGGAAGCCGATTCGCGTGAGTGATGAACGCCCAAGCCTTGAAGCGTTGACGCAACAGTTGATCGAATTTCGCGACGCGCGTGACTGGCGACAGTTTCATTCGTTGAAGGATCTGATTCTGTCGTTGCATCTGGAGGCCGGTGAGCTGCTTGAGTTGACTCAGTGGAAACCAGAGGCGGCTTTCGAAGAACTGGCAATCAGTGACGTGCAAATGCAGCAAAGAATGCGCGAGGAGTGTGCCGATGTTCTATTGTACCTGCTGCTCGTCGCCGAGCGCGCGGGCATTGACCTGCAAACCGCGGCGGCAGAAAAAATAGCTGCCAATGGATTGAAGTATCCGGTAGATCGCGCTCGCGGTACGTCGGCCAAATATACGGAGCTTTGATGTCACCGGTTTGCGCTCTGCAAACCGGCGGCGGTTGGCTGTCGTTCAATTGTTCCGGCTAGGTTTCGTTCTGATAGTGATCCATCAGAATCTTTGCCACTTCGGGGCGCGAAAATTCCGGTGGCGGTGCAATGCCATTGCCGAGCATTTCGCGGACTGCGGTGCCCGATAGCAACACGAAGTCTTCCTTTGTGTGGTCTGGTGCTTCACGCATCATCACCACTTTGTTCAGCTTTTTCGAATAGGCAGTGTGGTCGGCTTTAAAGAGTTCTATTTTCAGGCCGCCAGCGGGTACCTGATCGAATATTTCCTGCGCTTCGAATGGCTCATAGTAGTCACCGACGCCGGCGTGATCGCGGCCAACGATAAAATGCGTTGCCCCCATGTTTTGTCTGAAAACCGCATGTAATAGCGCCTCGCGCGGACCGGCGTAGAGCATGTCGAAGCCATAGCCTGTGATCAGCGCTGAGTTCTCGGGAAAGTACAGCTCGATCATTTTGCGAATAGATGCATCGCGTACCGGAGCGGGTATGTCGCCAGGCTTGAGCTTGCCCAGCAGCATATGAATGACCAGTCCGTCCGCGTCGAGCCGATCCATCGCCATGTGGCACAATTCCTCGTGCGCGCGATGCATCGGGTTGCGCGTTTGAAACGCGACAATGCGTTTCCAGCCGCGTGTAGAGATCTCGTTGCGAATATCGACGGCGGTGCGAAAGGTATCGGGGAAGTCCGATTCGAAGTAGCTGTAGTTGAGAACCTGAATCGGGCCGGACACCAGTGTATTGCCTTGCGCTGTAAATTCAGCGACGCCGGGATGTTCGACGTCAGTAGTGCCAAAAACCTGCTGTGTCAGTGTTTCAATTTCGGCCGCTGACAGTGTCTCGATCGCATCGACCTGCTGGATAGCCAGTACTGGCTGGCCGTCGACGTTGGGATCGAGCAGGGCGATGCGAGCACCGACGCTGACGTTGTCGGCATTGGCCACCAGATTCAGCACCGGAGTTGGCCAGAACAGGCCTGCAGTGGTATGTAAACTGGCACCAACGGACAACGCATCAGCTTTGTTCATGAAACCTGTCAGCGGGTTGAAATAACCACCACCCAGCATGACCGCGTTGCCTGCAGCGGCAGAACTGATCGCAAGCGACGGCAGCGAGGCTGCCTCTTCGATGAGTTGTGCGCGCGTGTTGTCGTCGGCTACGAACAGTGGATTCAGTTGTTCGCTGCCGTGCGGCGCGATCAGACTTGCCATCGATTTCTCCTGCGAAAATTCAGTGCGCCTACTGTGGCATGAATCGGTGCACGACGTTTTTCCAGTCACGGCATGCGCAAGGCCCGATGCGCGTGCCGAGTAAGTTACACGGCTTTGGAAATCCCGTGAATACTCAGTTGTGGATAGGGGATCGACCAGCCGTGGCGATTGCAGGCGGCGATGCAACCCTGGGTCAGGGCGCGCTCGTAGCGGTAGTAGTCGGCCGCGCGCGTGCTTTTGATGGTGGCGTAGATCAGGTAGTCCAGCGATGAACTGTTGGCTGTTGACAGTTCGACCATCAGATCGCTCAGATCATCGGCCAGCGCCTTGCTCGCCAGATGTTCGCGCAGGCTTTGCTCCAGCAGCGTTGGCACCTGCTGTAATGAGCTTGCCTGCAGGTTGTAGTCGAGGCCGAATGTCAGCGCGATGCCGAAGTGCTCACCGGCGGAGAGATTGGTGATTGGCATCTGGTAGTACTGGTCGGTCGGAATGATGTGCTTCATGCCACCGCGAATGGAGAGCTCGACAGACTCCTGTGTCTGGCTGACGACGCGCGCGAAAGTGCCATCGGCCAGAAAAATATAATCGCCGGTGTGGCTTGGAAACCAGCGTGGATCACGCACCGGGCGCGACTGCAGCTGACAGGCTTTTTCCACGGGGATGCGCAGCACGCCATCGAGTGCCGGGTTGCGCAAAATGGTGTCAATGTTCAGCGACATCACCTGCCATGGCAATCCGTTGTACTGCACCAGTTCGTCCTCGCGCAGCGGCCCGACACCCAGCAGCAGACGCACTTCATCGATGTAATTTGGCAGCATCGAACGAAAGCTTAAGGCGCCGCCGAGTAACAGCAGGGCGACAAATGCGAGCAGTAGTATATCTTCCCGCACGTAGATGGTTGCAATCACCGTCAGCACGATAACCACCGCGACGAACAGTTGATAACCGTAGGATGCGAGCCGGAACCAGGTGGTGCGGCGGCGCTGGTGCTTGCTGGTCAGGCGGGTGGTGTAGACCCACCACAGCAGCCGCAGAATCGCCCAGGCAATCAAGCCGTTGATCGCCGCCAGCAGGATCGTCAGCCCGCGCCCACTGAGAAAGGATTTCAGGTTGCGCCAATAGGTGACTGTCGATGACCCGTTATCGGCCAGTAGATTATCGAGCTGGGTTTGCAGTGCCAGCCGTGCGCTTTGCAATCGGTTGAGGTTTTCGCGCCAGTCCTCGCGCAGTTGTGTCAGCTTGTCGCGGGTCTCGGTGTTGGCGAGCTCCCCGGGCAGCGTCTGCAGTGTTGCCAGTGCGCGCTCGGCGACGGCGATGCGTTGATTGGCCAGTTCAATTGATTCGCGCAGGTTCGACATCTGCCGCGGTCGTCGCGTCAGTGCACGCAGCGAATCGAACACCGGCGAGGCGATGTCGGCCAACTCCTGCTGCCAGTTGAAAGGACCGTCGACCACCGGCTGCAGTATGCTGGTATCGATGCCATCCAGCGCGACGACCTCGAAGGTATCCTGCAGGTTGCGGATGTCGTCGGCGAGCATCTTGAGCTCCTCGCGCTCCTCGACGAAGTTCTCCGGATTGTTGTCGGTGATACTCAGCATCAACTGGTTGCGCCGGGCTCGCAACGCCTCGAGGTTGCGGGTGATCTCCGCGAGTCGTTGGAGTCGATCACCAGCCATGCTCCCCTGTCCATCCTGCGCTGTAGCCGGCGTCAGCGCCATCAGCCACAGCAGTGCGGCGATGGCTGCCAAGCCCAGTTGTTGCCGGCTGATGTTAAAGCTCATTGCAGGGGTTGATTGAGGAGACGCCATGGTGCGCAATAATGGTGAATGATGGGCGAGGTGTTGCAGCAGGTGCAGCGCCATCATGCCGACAAACGGCTTTCGCCGGCAAGCCCCCAAAGCGCCTGGACCAGCATCCAGATCGCCACCAGAACCAGTGCACTCACCACCAGCCGGCGCAGCAGAGCTGCCGGCAGATTGTGGGCAAGCGTTGCACCCAGCGCCACACCGATACTGACGCTCACCGCAATGCAAAGGCCAAGCGGCAGGCTCAGTTTGCCGTAGTGCCAGTTGGTCGCAGTGGCCAGCAGCGAGATCGGAATCTGGATTAGCTGACCCTGACCGATCGCCGCCAGCATCGGCCATCGCAGCCAGCTTAGAATCGGGATCAGCACCAGCGGTCCTCCGCTGCCGCTGAGCGCCGAGCCCGTGCCGGTGGCCAGCCCGGCAGCCAGCAAAGTCGTGTTGCCCTGAGCCGGTGCTCTGGTCTGTGTTTCGTCAGTTGGGCCACGCTGCGCGCTGAGTGCCGAGAAAACGATGAACAACGCAATCGTCAGTGCCGCCCACTTTGGGTTGAGCTGCAGGATTAACAGCGCACCAACTACAGCGCCCGGCATGGCGCCCAGACACAGCCACAGGCCATCGCGCCAGTTGATGCTGCCATTGTGCGCGTAGAGCCACGCGCCTGCCAAACCGTTGAAGGCGTAGCTGAACATGCAGCTTGCGATCGCGATATGGAACTCGATACCGGCCAGATAGACCAGTACCGGCACCATCAGGATGCCGCCGACGCCGATACTGCCGATCAGCGTGCCGACCACCAGACCCGCGACCGAGACAATAAAAAAAAGCTGCGGTGTCAGATCGATCATCGGGGCCTGTGGATGGACTGCGCCAGCGGGGTTAGAGGTCTACGTGCGACAGGCTTGTGCGTGCGCAAGTGCAATGGCGATACCCGATTGTACATCGCGTGCGGCCCGTCGCGGTGCAGGCCTGATCGGTGATAGTCTTCGGCAGGTTCGCCAACCGCCTCGAATCCGGCGCCGTCCAATGGAGCACATGCATCTTCATGAATTTCGAACTCAACGAACAGCAGCGGGGGTTTCAGGATTCGGTATCACGCTTTGCCGAACGCGAACTCGCAGCCGGCGCCGTATCTCGCGCTACATCCGGCGACTATCCGTGGGATGTGGCGGCCAAAATGGCCGAGATGGGATTGCTCGGCATCACGGTGCCGCAGGCCGTCGGTGGCATGGGGGGCACACTGACCGATGCGGTGATTGCAATTCAGGCCGTCGCAGCTTACTGCCCGCGCAGTGCCGATGTGGTTCAGGCCGGCAACTTTGGTGCGATAAGAACTTTTTCCGAATACGCTACGGCTGCACAGCTCGCGAAATTTTTACCCCCTCTGCTGGCGGGCCAGAGCATCATGTCCGTGGGTATGTCAGAGCCCGAGGCGGGCTCGGCTGTGACGCAATTGCAGACCACGGCTACCGCGGATGGTGAAGATTATCTGATCAACGGCAGCAAAGTGTTTGGCACCAACAGCAAAGATGCCGGCGTCTTTCTGGTCTATGTACGCTTTGGGCCCGGCACTGGCGGCATTGGCTCGGTGCTGATCGAGCGCGGCGCACCCGGTCTCACGATTGGCAAGCCGTCGGCCTTCATGAACGGCGAGAGCTGGTCACAGCTTTACTTCGACAATTGTCGGATTCCGCAGGAGAATGTATTGCTCGGTGCCGGTGGTTTTCGCAAGCAGATTGCCGGCTTCAATATCGAGCGGTTGGGCAATGCGGCACGCGCAGTTTCCGTTGGGCGTCATGCCTATGAAGTGGCGCGTGCGCACGCGCTCACGCGCGAGCAGTTTGGTCGGCCGCTGTGCGAATTTCAGGGCCTGCAGTGGAAGTTTGCCGACATGCTGTTGCAACTGGAATCGGCGCAGTTGCTTTTAATGCGTGCCGTGGCGGCGGCCGATGATGGTCTGCCGAGCGCACAGGATACCTCGCTCGCCAAGCTTGCCTGTAACCAGGCGGGTTTTAATGCCGCGAACGAATCGGTGCAGGTGCTCGGTGCGCTGGGGTTCAGCGAAGAGAGTATCGTGCAGTATTGTTTGCGTCGTACGCGTGGCTGGATGATTGCCGGTGGCTCGATCGAGATTTTAAAAAACCGCATAGCCGAAGGCATATTCGAGCGGCGTTTTTCACAGCGCCCCTGATTGTACTTGTCGTTTTCGGGCAGTATCCGCGGTGTGGGGGGGCTGATCGCTCAGTGATGGTCGGCGGTTGTTGACAGCGGTGCCTGCGATGATTAACGTCGAGTCAGTGGCGGCGATTGCCGGGCGGTAATAAAACCGTAACACGCGCAAGTTAGCGTACCCGCATCGACACACAATCCAACCAACGCGAGGAAACGCATCGATGAGTGAGTTCGACGAGTTTGACGAAATAAATTATCCGCGCCCCTACGAGACAGGCTTTGGCGATATTCTGGACCGCGCCATGTCGCGGCGGGATTTCCTTGGCGCCAGCGCCAAGATCGGCGCTGCTTCTTTTGTGGTATCCACGGGCCTCTTGGGCACTCATGCGGCGCGCGCTGAATCGCCATCGATGGGATTCGAAGCTGTCAAGGCAACTTCTGACGATGCCATCACCCTGCCGCCCGGTTATGAATCGCAAGTGTTGGTCCGCTGGGGTGATCCGCTGTGGAGTGGTGGAAGTGAATTCGATCAGGCCACGCGCGGCACCGGCGAGAGTCAGGAAATGGCATTCGGTGACAACTGCGACGGCATGATGTTCTACCCGATATCAGATACGTCCGGCGTGATGGCGGTCAACAACGAGTACACCAACCGCAATATCATCAGCCCCGATGGCATCAACACGGCGGACGATGTGAGAAAGGGCAAGGCCGCTCACGGCGTCAGTGTCTTTGAAGTCGCGTTGAAAGACGGCCAGTGGCAGGTGGTGATCGACAGCAAATACAACCGCAAGTTTACCGCTGATGCCGAGATGGAGATCACCGGTCCGGCACGTGGCGATGCACTGATGAAAACCGCCGCCGACCCGACTGGTACCCAGTCGCTGGGTACCTGGAATAACTGTGGCAACGGCACGACACCCTGGGGCACCTACCTGGCTTGCGAAGAGAATTTCAACGGTTATTTCGGCTCCACAGACGAAGCCAACGAGCCAACCGCAATGCAAAAGCGCTACGGCGTGGGCAACAAGGACTGGAAGTACAACTGGTACAAACACGATGCGCGTTTCGACATCAGCAAAGAGGCCAACGAGTGCAACCGTGCCGGCTACATCGTCGAGATCGATCCGATGGATCCGACCAGCACGCCGAAGAAACGCACAGCGCTTGGCCGCTTCAAACACGAAAACGCCGCCGTCGTCATCGCCGATAACGGCCATGCGGTCGCCTATATGGGCGACGATGAGCGCGGCGAGTACTTGTATCGCTTCGTCTCAAAAAACAAGTACGAAGAGGGCAACGATGCGGCCAACCGCGATCTGCTGGAAGAGGGCACACTCTACGTTGCGAAATTTGGTGAAGCGGACGCCAATTTGTCTGGCAAGGGCGAGTGGATCGAGTTGACGCACGGCAAGAACGGCATTGATGCGGCGGCCGGATTTGCCTCGCAGGCTGAAGTCTGTATTCACGCGCGGCAGGCCGGAGACGTGGTTGGCGCCACGACAATGGATCGACCGGAGTGGGTGACCGTCAATCCGACCGGCAGCGATGTCTACTGCGCGCTGACCAACAACAAGAACCGTGGCAAAAAGCCCAATCGCGGTGGTGTGGAAACGCCTGCCGGCGGTCCGAACCCGCGAGTCGGCAACCTGTATGGTCAGATTGTGCGCTGGAATCCGGAAGGTGGAGATCATACCGCTGCAGGCTTTGACTGGGATCTGTTTGCGATGGCGGGCAACCCGACACTGCACGACGATCTGAATGCGGGCTCGTCAAACATCGACGAGAACAACATGTTCAACTCGCCCGATGGTCTGTTGTTCGATGACGATGGACGGCTGTGGATTCAGACAGACGGCAACTACAGCAACGAGGAGGCATTTGCCGGCATGGGCAACAACCAGATGTTGTGCGCCGATGCGGCAACTGGCGAGATCCGACGCTTCATGGTTGGCCCCGTTGCCTGCGAAGTTACCGGAGCCACCTGGTCGGCAGACAAAACGACCATGTTCGTCGGCATTCAGCACCCGGGCGAAAAGGAAAAGCCGTCTCACTGGCCAGATGGTGGTGACAGTGTGCCGCGCTCTGCCGTGATTGCGGTTCGCCGAACAGACGGCGGTGTGGTTGGCGCCTGATCCAGGGCGCGCACAACCCTAGTAGTTTGACGTATGGCGGCGGGATCGATCCCGCCGTCGTTTTATTCGGCAGTCGCGATCACTCTGGCGCCTCCCAGGTCCCCGGCACTGATTCGCTCGACAAAAAACTCGTAGTTGGCGATGTAGGTGTCGTGGCGCTGCTGCCCGAATCGTGCCACCGTGTCGCTCTCCAGTGAGCGAAACATTTCCAGTCTTTGTTGCAGAATCTCACGCCAGGCGTCGGACAGGTCGATGACTTCATCGACGCAAAACCCGGCCTGCGGCAACAGGCGACGGTAGTCGTGCGGGGTGACGATCCGGCTGGCGGCGAAAGTGCGAGCAAATCGTTGCCGGTGTTCGTCACTTAAGCCTTCGCCGGCAGTCCAGTCGGTAAAGCCCAGCCGGCCGCCGGGGGTCAGCACTCGTTTGCATTGCGCCAATAGTGACTCACGATCCTCGATGTGCAAAAACGCTTCCTGGCTGATCGCGCAATCGAAGCTCGCGTCCGCCTGTGGCAGCACGCAGATATTGGCCTGTGAGAAAGTCACCCGATCGCCGAGCCTCACGCGTCGCGTCAATTCGTTTGCGCCATCGATGCGGGATTGATTCAGATCGACACCGTGTATCGTGCAGGCACGCGTGGTAGCCAGGTAGCGGGCCGGGCCGCCCATGCCGCAACACAGATCGATGACATGGCTTTCCTTGCTGATGGACAGTGCGTCTGCCAGCGCGTCGACAGCCTCGAGGCCACCGTAGTGATCCTGATCCCATTTCCACAGATCGCGCGCATTCAAATGATCCGGGTTTAGGCCATCGGCTTTGGCTCGAGATAATATTTCCGCCAGATTGATCGGATGCTCGTCATAGAAAGTTACGATGTCAATTGCGTTCTGCATTGGCTTGATCACTTTGCTGGATTGGCTTGCGGCGCAGGGCGCTTATATGGCTTGCCACTATACTCTTGAAACTGCGCAA
>CAZYDV010000184.1:0-12107 GCA_964646405.1 uncultured Granulosicoccaceae bacterium
ATCTGGTCGATTGTGTCGCCAGCGTCATTGGCACGCCAGACTGGATCGGCCTGCGATAATCCCCATGATCGGGTCTCATGACTAACACGATAAGTTCACCTGGCGTGCTCGAGGTGAAAAACCTGGTGCGCCGATACGGCGGCGACACCGCGGTCGACGACATTTCTTTTTCCATCGATGGTGGTAGTTGCACCGGTCTGCTGGGGCCAAACGGTGCCGGCAAGACCACCACGATTGAGATTATCGAAGGGGTGACACCGGCCAGCAGTGGCACCGTGCTCTACCACGGCGAGCCGCTTGGTGAACGGTTCCGGCAGGAGTCTGGTATTCAGTTTCAGGCCACCGCACTGCAGGACTTTCTGACTGTGCGCGAGACGCTGGCCCTGTTCCACGCGCTCTACGATCAGCGCACCGATTTGGCGGCGCTCATCGATACCTGCGCACTCGGTGAACTGCTGGCGCGCGACAACCGCAAATTGTCTGGCGGCCAGCGCCAGCGCCTGCTGCTCGCGATCGCACTGATCAACGACCCGAAAATCATTTTTCTCGATGAGCCGACTACTGGTCTGGACCCGCAGGCCAGACGCAATTTCTGGCAGTTGATCGAGCGCATCAAGCAGCGCGGTACCACCGTAGTGTTGAGTACGCACTACATGGATGAGGCCTACCAGCTTTGCGATCGGATCATCATCATGGATCGCGGTCGCATCATTGCCGATGGCTCGCCCGATCAGTTGCTCAGCGAACACTTCGAGGAAGTCGTCATGCGATTGCCAAGCGCCGACCTGGATCGTGCATTTACGGTCGAATCGCTGGCTTCTACGCGCCTGCAGCAGCGCGGCGACTTCACAGAGATTCACACCGCCGATCCGGGTGGCTGCCTGCAGCAACTGGCTGGCGGACAATCTGCGCTGAAGCGACTGTCGATCAGACCATACAACCTGGAAGATCTTTTTATCGATCTGACCGGCAGGGAGTTGCGTTCATGATCAAGCGTATTCTCGCCGTTGCGCATGCGCGCAATCTGGAGTTCCTGCGCGATCGCTCGGTGATGATGTGGAATCTGGTGTTGCCGATCATGCTCGCGATCGGACTGGCCGTGGTCTTTTCCGGCCCGGGGCGTGCGAAATTCAAGGTGGCCGTCATCGCCGACACGCCGCAATTGACCGCCCAAACCGCACGCAGCGAATTTCTGCAAACGCGATTCATCGATTTCTATCCGGCGGGCGTACAGGCTGAGGTACTCGACAATCTCGAGCACCACCTCGTCGATCTGGTCGTCGACTCGAGCACGCAACCGTCGCGCTACTGGATCAATGAACAGTCACCGTCGGGTTATCTGGTGGAGAAAATTCTGCTCGGTGTCGAGCCTGCTGCCGCGCGTCAGGTCGTCAGCGGTGACGCGCTGCGACAGATCGACTGGCTGTTTCCCGGCATCCTCGGCATGAACCTGATGTTCAGCTCGCTGTTCGGCGTGGGCTATGTGGTGGTGCGCTATCGCAAGAACGGTTTTCTAAAACGCCTGAGTGCGACGCCGTTGCGATCGGTTGAATTTGTCGTCGCACAGATTTTGTCGCGCTTAATGCTGGTGATCGTGACCACTGGTCTGATCTTTGTGATCGCCGGCGGCTTGCTCGATGTCCGCATGCACGGCAGCTATCTGCTGCTGTTTGTCACCTTGCTGCTGGGTTCGATCTCGCTGATCTCGATGGGATTTTTGATCGCCGCGCGCGTGGCCAGCGAGGAGTTGGCCGGCGGCCTGCTGAATATGCTGTCGTGGCCGATGATGGTGCTCAGCGGTGTCTGGTTTTCTTTGGAGGGCAGAGCCGAGTGGCTGGTTCAGGTCTCCAACATCCTGCCGCTGACACACGCGTTGAAGGCGGCGCGCGGAATCATGCTGGATGGAGACGGACTGGCGGTGGTGGCGCCGCACTGGGCGATGCTCGCGATCACCACGGTGGTGTGTCTGGCTATTGGGAGCTTTAGTTTCCGCTGGCGTGATCAATAGCGCGCAATACTGTGCGCCATTGACCGGCAACGCCGCGCACACGTCCGCCGACACGCGGCGGACGTGATACCAAAACCGGGTCGTGTTACTTCGACTCAGCTTCGCCGGACATCAACAACGGCGAATGGGTCTGACTGTCGCGCGCCGTTCTGCGCGATACGCCGACGACGCACAATACTGCGACTGCAATGCAACTAAATACCAGCATGAATAACCTCCGCGGTGCCATTTGCTTGTGGTGCAGGGTAACGGCAGCTGCGGGCAAAGCTTTAGCGTTCGGCGCAGATAAACCTTTTTTATCTCCAGTAGAATGTCGCCATGCAACCAGTTGACAACACCATCGAATTGCCAGCCTCGCTACAGCAATGGCTCGCCGGCCGCAAAGTTGAGGAGGTTGAATGTATCGTCTCTGATATTGTCGGCATCGGAAGAGGCAAGGCGATGCCGGCGCGCAAGTTCTTCCGCGCCGAGCGCATGTTTCTGCCCTCGTCGATTTTTTTCCAGACCATTACCGGCAACTACGCTGAAGTTGGTATCCCGAACGCCTGGACCGAGGCGGACCTGGTGCTGGTGCCCGACTATGCCACCGCGCGTGCCGTGCCGTGGACGTCTGATGTCACAATGCAGGTCTTGCACGATCTAGAGACGCAGGCGGGTGAGCCCGTCGGCTTTGCACCGCGCAACGTGCTAAAGCGTGTGGTTAATCTTTACCAGCAACAGGGCTGGCAACCGGTTGTCGCACCGGAGCTGGAATTTTATCTGACCAAACCGAATGTCAACCCGGACGATCCGATCAGTCCACCGGTTGGACGCACCGGGCGTCGCGGTGTGGGGCGTCAGGCCTATAGCATCAGTGGCGTCGATGAATACGAAAAAGTCGTCGACGACATCTACGATTTTGCCGATGCTCAGGGCCTGGAGATAGACACGTTGATGCAGGAGGGCGGTGCCGGCCAACTGGAGATCAATCTCAACCACGGCGATCCGATCGAGCTAGCCGATCAGGTGTTCTTCTTTAAGCGCACAATTCGCGAGGCAGCGTTGCGGCATCAGTGTTACGCCACCTTCATGGCCAAGCCGATGGAGAACGAGCCGGGCAGTGCGATGCACATCCACCAGAGTGTGATCGACCGTACCAGCGGCCGAAATCTGTTCAACGATGCCGAAGACCAGCCCAGCCCGCTGTTTTATAGCTTCATTGGTGGTCAGCAGGCGCTGTTGAACTCAGTAGTCTGCGTACTCGCGCCATACGTCAACAGCTATCGGCGCCTGGTGCCCGACGCCTCAGCGCCTATTAATCTGGAGTGGGGCACCGATAATCGCTCTACCGGCTTACGTGTACCGGTGTCGTCAGCTCAGGCGCGTCGGGTCGAGAATCGTGTGGTCGGTATGGATTGCAATCCGTATCTGGCGATGGCCGCGTGCCTTGCCTGTGGCTACATTGGCATGATGGAGGGCATGAAGCCGCGAGATGCCATATCAACAGAGGCCTACGAGATGCCGCGCTCGCTGCCGGTAAGCGTGGTCGAGGCGCTCGATTTATACGAGGAGAGTGATCTGATGCAGGAAGTACTCGGTCGCGAGTTCAGCCAGGTTTATCTGGCCGTCAAACGCGAAGAGCATAAAGAATTTCTGCGCGTGATCAGCCCCTGGGAACGCGAGCACCTGTTATTGAATGTCTGACTATTTAACCGGATACCAGTCAGCGGTAACGCAACTATGGAGTGGCACAATGAAAAAGGGCCCACATCCATTGTGAGCCCATAGAGCTTCCTGTGCTCTGGTCCTGAAGTGCTAAGCTTCCTGCCTGCCGCTGCAGAGCTGTCCGTGCACAACGTCCTTATAAAAATTCCTTTTCTGAGAATCTCCCTGACCCTTGCACCCGGATCAACAGGTACAGGTTTATTATGGGCTAATTAAGGGGAACCCACAGTACATTTTTACCGTTTTAAGTGGGTATTTTTACCGTTTTTTACAATTTTTTACTGTCTTTTACCTGCACTTGTGGATAACCCCTGACACATTTTTGCCATTTTGTGCTGTTTTTGTTGATTAGTCAGCCGTTGGGCCGAAAGCAGATTCAAGACGCATTTTGTCGTAATCGAGGCCCAGGGCGTTACAGAGAGTCTGATTGTGTTGTCCCAGCGTTGGCGCGCTCAAAACCGGCTGTGCCGGCTCGTCTCGATATTTAATTGGCACACCGATGTGCTCGCCGCCTTTTTCGTCATGCAGCACCATCTCGCGCGCATGCACTTGAGGCTGATCAAATCCTTCACGCAAATTATTGACTGGGGCGTAACAGATATCTCGTCCCTCGAACCATTCCATCCAACTCGCCAGTGATCGGCTGGCAAACGTGTCGCGCAGGAATTGTCTTGCCGGCTCCTGTACTTCACCGGGCGGGTTGTCGCAGATCTCGATGTATTCCGGATGGCCCAGGCCGTTGAAAAGATTTTCGGTGAACTTCATTTCAGCCCCCGCCAGTGCCAGCCACTTACCGTCCGAGGTCTCGTACAGGTTGTACATGGCATTGCCGCCCCAGGTGCGCTCGTTCTTGGCATCCGGTGGCTGGCGCTCGGCAAATACCCGGCCGGTGGTGTTGGGCATCCAGGCCATCAAGGTGTCCTGCATGGATATATCAATGAAATCCCCACGCCCGGTATCGCGCGCTCGGTACAGTGCCATCAATATCGCCGACAGGCTCATCAGCGAGGCGGTCATGTCGGCCATCGCGATGGCCGGTAGGGTTGGTTTACCGTCCTGGCCAAGGGTCAGACTGGCGACGCCGGCCTGAGCCTCGACGGCGATGTCGTGCGCGACCCGATCCACCATCGGCCCGGTCTGGCCGTAGGCGCTGATCGAACAATAAATGATATGCGGTGCACGCGCGGCGACTGTTTCATAATCCAGTCCAAGCCGCTGAATCGCGCCCGGTCGGAACGACTCGACAAACACGTGCGACTGTTCGGCCAGTTGCAGTACCATTTCGCGCGCCGACCCCACCTTCAGATTCAGCGCCAGACTGCGCTTGCCGCGATGGGTGTTGCGAAAGTAGACCGACTCGCCATTGTGCACAAAGCCGATGTGACGGGTGGGTTCGCCGGCCGGTGGCTCTACCCGAATCACATCGGCGCCGTGGTCCGACATGGTCATTGTCATGTGCGGTCCGGGTAAGAACATCGACAGATCCAGTACCTTCACGCCCTGTAGCTTGCCCTGCATGCTCATCAATTCTCAATCGCCCATCGGAGTTTTGCAAAATAGCACAGCGCTGGAATTGGCAGTACTTATCGCGCCGCGCACATGGTGACTTCGGCGCAGTTGCCAGTCATGGCGACGGGCCGCATACTCGACGCATTGCAGCCGAATTGATCCCGGCATTCGCACCGACAACGGAGGAAAGATGCCGACCATCACCACAGACGACGGGGTAGCACTTCACTACGAGGAGACCGGCAGCGGCACGCCTCTGGTATTTGTCCACGAATTTGCCGGCGACTGTCGATCGTGGGAGCCGCAGCTTCGCTACTTTGGCCGCCACTATCGAAGCATTGCCTTCAACGCGCGCGGTTTTCCACCCTCCGATGTCCCCGATGGCGTCGAGCACTATTCGCAGGAGCGCGCGCGAGACGATATCCGCGCCGTGCTGGATGGGCTGGGTATCGATAGCGCGCACATCGTCGGCTTGTCGATGGGTGGTTTCGCGACGCTGCATTTTGGCTTTACCTACCCTGAGCGCGCGCGCTCGCTGGTCGTAGCCGGTTGTGGCTACGGTGCCGAACCGGATAAGCGCGAGCAGTTTGCCGCCGAGGCCAATGCCGCCGCTGACAGCTTTCAGGCCAGGGGAATTGATCAGGCGGCACTCGACTATGGGCTCGGGCCGACTCGGGTGCAGTTCCAGAATCGTGATGAGCGTGGCTGGCGCGAGTTTGTCGATCAAATGAGTGAACACTCCACCGAAGGGTCTGCGCTGACGATGCGTGGCGTGCAGGCGCGCCGTCCGTCGCTGTTTGACCTGCGCCCGCAGATCGCCTCGATCACATTGCCCACGCTGGTGATCACCGGCGATGAAGACTGGCCTTGTCTGGAGCCGGCACTGATGCTGAAACGTGAAATTGTCAGCGCCGGCCTGGTGGTCATGGCCAATGCCGGCCACGCTATCAACCTGGAGGATCCGGCGGCGTTCAATCGCCACGTCGATGAATTTCTGTCTTGCGTTGAGCGTGACTCCTGGCCGCGTCGCGATCCGCGCGCGATGAAGTCGGCCATCCTCGGCAGCGCTGACGATCAATGACTGAACGGGCCGAGGTGGCGGCCGCTGGCGCCGGTCGCATGGGGCAGGGCATGGCGGTGGCGTTTGCGCTCGCCGGTCATCGGGTCAGGCTGATCGATCTCAAGCAGCGTCCGCAAGCCGACTATGCCGCCACGCAAAATCGTATTGAGGCGGGCATCGAGCAACACCTGAATATGCTCTGCGCCATCGGTCTGCTCAACGCCGCCGATCAGGCGACCATCGCTGCGCGTATTTCGCTGCACCCTGAAAGTGATTGCGAATCGCAACTGGCCGATGTCGCCTTCATCTTCGAGGGCGTGCCGGAAACACTCGACGCCAAGCGTGAGGCGTTGGGCAGAATTTCGAATGCGGCTGCAGTCGATGCGATTATCGCCTCGACCACCAGCACCATACTGTCCACCGAGTTGCAGGCGATGGTTAAGAGGCCCGCGCAATTTCTCAATGCGCACTGGCTCAACCCGGCATTTCTGGTGCCATTGGTCGAGCTCTCACCGGGCGACGATACCGCGGACTCCACTATCGAGCGCACCCGTGAGTTGCTCGAGAGCATCGGCAAAGTGCCGGTGGTGTGCAAAGCGAGCCCGGGTTACATCGTGCCGCGCATTCAGGCGTTGGCGATGAATGAGGCCGCGCGCCTGGTCGAGGAGGGCGTGGCCAGTGCGGAGGATATCGACAAAGCCACGCGCTATGGTTTCGGTTTTCGGTTTGCGATTCTGGGCTTGCTGGAATTCATCGACTGGGGCGGGGGTGACATCCTCTATCACGCCAGCCACTATCTGCAGCAGGCGACCGGTGAGTCCCGCTTTGCGCCACCGGAATCGATCGAGCGCAATATGGCGCAGGGGCACACCGGGCTTGCCGCGGGGCGTGGATTCATGGATTACTCCGGCATGGATGTGCCCGCCTATCAACAGCAGCGCCTGCAGGAGTTTGCCGGCTTGCTGCAGCATCTGCAGATCAAACCCGTTATACGATAATTTTTTCAACCGTCTTTTCGGAGATACGCAATGGCTGATGTCCGCTTTGAATATGTTGCACCGACTTCAGAAAAAGGGGTCACCTTTGTTGGCTACAACGCACTGACCGGCGATATGGGAATGTGGGAGAGCGCGATTGGCGCCACCGTACGCGCCGCCGGTCACGGCACACTGTTCTGGAATTTGCGCGGTCAGGAAGGCACCGACGCTGCAGACGATGACAACCTTGGCGTCGAGCAGGTCGTGGCCGACGCCATGACCGTGCTGGGCAACGTCGAGCCGCAGCGACCAGTTCACGTCGGTTTGTCGATTGGTGGTTTGTTTGCCGCGCGCGCAGCGCTTGCCGGTGCGCCGTCTACCGGTCTCGTGTTACTCAATACCCTGCGTGCACCGGGCACGCGTCTGGAGTGGATCAATGCGGCCGCCGAGTGTGCATTAGCCACCGGCGGGCCGGCCGCGCTGCGCGATATGTACTCGCCGCTGCTGTACGGTGACAAATGGCTGCAGGAAAACCGCGCCAACGCGCTGAAAGGTGACGATTGGCAGCCACTGCCAGCCGACAGCATGGTCGTGCGCCTGCTGCGCGACGCACGCGATGCCGATTGGGATCTGCCGTATGAATCCCTGCAAATGCCGGTACTGGTGGTAACCGGCGAGCGCGACTGCGTGTTCCGCGTACCTGCCGATGTCGAGCGTCTGTCAGCCAGAATGCCGAACACAAAGAAAATCGTCATGTCTGACGTCGGGCACCTGATTCCCGTAGAGGCACCGCAGGAACTGGCCAGCATGCTGGTCGACTTTGCGGCAGAACTTTAGGAGCACAATCATCGATATCGCCGTTCTGGGTGGCGGCAACGGCTCGCACGCCGCCGCCGCCGATCTCACATTAAACGGACATCGGGTTCGATTCTGGCGCCGTGACCAAAGCGCGATCGACCGTCTGCAAAAAAAGGGGTCAAAGCTGACGCTGGTCGATCACGCCGGCAGCCATGAGGTCGCGCTGGCACTGGCAAGCCATGATCTCGGCGAAGTACTCGACGGGGCCGGGCTGATCGTCTGCCCCTTGCCGGCGTTTGCTCAGCACGATATCGCGCGGCAGATGGCGCCGCATCTGCGCGATGGTCAGGTGATCTATCTAACGCCGGGCAGCTTTGGCAGTTACACCATGCTGCGCGCACTGCGCGATGCCGACTGTCAGGCCGACGTGGCCTTCGTTGAGTCCGGCACATTGCCGTACCTGACGCGCCTGCATGGCGAACATAAAATCGCGCTTACCACGCGCGCCACCCGGTTGCCCAGCGGTGTCTTGCCGATGCGCCTTCACGACCACGCGATGCAACGCGTCGCGATCGCCTATCCCGCGCTCGAAGACGCTGGCGACGCGTTGTCCGGCGCGCTGATGAATGCCGGTCCGATCATCCATCCGCCGCTGATCATCATGAATGCCGGGCCGATCCAGCACTTTGAACACTGGGATATTCACAACGAGGGCACACAGCCCGCTGTGCGGGCGGTCACCACCCGGCTCGATCAGGAGCGTATCGCCGTGCGCGAGGCGCTCGGCTACGCGGCGCCCCACTTTCCGCTCGCCAACCACTACGATGCTGACGCCGAGGAGTGGATGTACGGCAATCTCGCGCACGAAAAACTCGTGGACTCCGGCGACTGGCGCGAAGATCTGGTGCTGACCGAGCATCGCTACATGCGCGAGGACATCGCCGTTGGTCTGGCCTTTCTGGTCTCCGTTGCCGCTTTTGTCGGTGTTGCTGCACCGGTTGCCAGCGGCTTGCTGGCGCTGGGTTCTGCCATCTGCGATGACAACTTTCAACAAAGCGGGCGCACGCTCGACTCAATGGGGCTTGCCACATTGACGCGCGAGCAGTTGTCACAGCTATTGCGACGCGGGCTGTGATTGTCTGGCGGTCGCCTATCTGCTGCGACGCCAGCTCCGCCTGCTGACTTACAAAACAGGTATCGACGATGCTCAATGAATATCGCCACCCGAAAGCGATCGTCTCGACCGACTGGCTGCACGAGCACATCGCCGACCCACAGTTGCGCATCTACGATTGCACGATGCACCTGCGGGCCGATAGTGACGACGCACCCTATCGCGCGGTCAGCGGGCGCGAGGATTATCTGCAGGGCCATATCCCCGGCGCGGCGCATATCGATTTGCAAAAGGATTTATCCGATCCCGACTCACCCTATCGATTCACCGTGCCAGCCGCAGGCGATTTAATCGAACGATTGGCGGCCATTGGCATTGGCGATGGCGCGCGCATCGTGCTTTATTCGGGCAACTCTATGCAGTGGGCCACACGCGTGTGGTGGATGCTGCGCAGTGTCGGCTTTGACAACGCCGCCGTGCTTGATGGCGGTTGGCCGAAGTGGTGTCGTGAAGACAAACCCGTCGACACTGTCGCCCGTGAATATCCCGCGGCCAGTCTGCAGGGTCGACCAGCGCTAGGCCTATTTTGCGATCGGCACGAGGTGCAGCGTGCGAGCGATCAGCCCGACGCGCTGGTGATTAACGCATTGAGCGCCCAGTTGCATCGAGGCGACAGCGCACGCTATGGACGCGCCGGCAGAATACCCGGCAGCGTCAACGTTGCGGCTACGGCACTGCTGGATGGTGAAACCGGCACGCTGTTGCCGGCGCGTGATGCGGCGGCGTTGTTTCAGACCGTTGGCGCCACTTTGGATAAACAACTGATCATCTACTGTGGTGGCGGCATTGCCGCGACCCTCGATGCGTTTGTACTGCATCAACTGGGCTGCGATAAAATCAGTATTTACGATCATTCGTTGAACGAGTGGGCACTGGATCACCGCTTGCCCATGGAGGTCGGCGACGCCGGGCCAGCCTGATCGAAAGGTGTCGCTGATCGAGTGTTTCTTATCGCTTGGAACATGCTTGTCGATGGATGGTACGGTGGCGATGTGTTTCAATCCGATCAAGCGGGTTGATGATCGGGCAGCGATGAAGGTAACAGTCAGGTTAAATGGTGATTTCGAGCCGCAGGAAGTAGTCGCGCTCTATCGCGCCAACAACTGGTCGGCCGCAGACAAACCCGAACAACTGCTGGCAGCGCTTCGGCACTCGCACAGTGTGGTAACCGCCCGCGTGACAAGCCGGCTGGTTGGGCTTGCCAACGCGATCTCGGATGGTCATCTGGTCGTCTACTATCCGCACATGCTGGTGCATCCGGAGTATCACAGCAACGGCATCGGCCGCGAGATGATGGCAGCAATGCAAACCGTCTATGGCGGGTTCCACATGCAGGTGCTTACCGCCGATGCGAAGGCAGTCGAATTCTACAAAGCGGTCGGGTTCGAGCCCGCGGGCAGGACGCAGGCCATGTGGGTGTACGGCGCAGACGAGCACTAAGCGAGCTGCAAGCGGCGCGGCGTTTAACGGTGTACAGGGTTAACCACCCGGTGCAGGCCTGCAGCTTGAGCCATAAGCAGGTATCCTAGTGAACTGCTGCATTCAAACTATAAGAATGAGTCGGTTGATCAAAGCGTTTGATTCTCATAGATATTCGTGCAAATCAATCGACGATTGTGCCTATTTTGAGGCTGAGACCTTTGATCAACCGACCCTGCGCGCCCCGGCCAGACTGACGAACTCTCATTCTCACATTTTAGATACAGCAGTACACTAGCGCCTGATCCCACAACCCGCGAGACTTTCAAGTGAGCACATGCAAGCCGTTTCCGCTGCGTGGCGTCATCGGCGTCGTCGCCAGCGGTGCCTCTGAAATCGACGAGGCCAGCGACAGGAAACTGCAGTGCGTCGAAATACGCGCCGACCTGTTGCTCGACAACGGGCTGCTGCTTGACGATGTATTAGCGCTGATCGGACGTGCCGCCAGCGCCGGCATCGCAACCCTGCTGACACTGCGCCACCCAAGTCACGGTGGCAAGTTCGAAGGCAGCGAGCAGGATCGCGTCGATATCAATCGCCAGGCGCTGCAGGCGGGCGCTGATATGATCGACCTGGAGTGGCAAAGCGAGGCTTCAACGGTTCTGCTGGCCGACGGTGCGCCATTGATTCTCAGTCACCACGACTTTGAATCCATGCCGAATGACACCGAGCTCGAACACATCACCACCAGTATGTTGCAGGCATCTCCCAGCGCCATCAAGTTGGTACCGACCGCCGCCAGCACGGCCGATGCAATGCGCATGTTGCAGTGGGTGTCGCAAGGCGATGATCTTATCAGGCGAATCGGCTTTGCTATGGGCGCTGCTGGCGCGTTTAGCCGGATTCTTACCACGCGCTGTGGCGCACCAGTTACCTACACGAGCTTTGGACCTGCGGTGGCCCCCGGTCAGATTGAACTCGACAAACTACTGGGCGAGTATCGCGTACAACAGATGTCGAGCGCGACGACTGTCGTCGCGATGAATGCCGATCAGCCCCACGCGATTGCAACGCTGAATCAGGATTTAGCTAAAAAGCGTGAAAACAGCGTTGCGGTTGGCTTTGCGGCGGAGGCAGCAGATCTGCTGGAGCGCAATCGCCAACTGCTGAATTTGTCCGACATCCGGTTGGATTGAAATCATCGCTGTGCTCGCCTGCGAGCATAAAGAGAGATTGGTGTAATCGTATCCGCGCGATTGCGCTTGGTAGCAAGCTATTCGCGCCACTGCCCGCATTCGGTAATGCCATTATCCACCTCATTAAACAAGGCGCTTTAGTGTGTGATTGTTTTGTGAATGTCATAGACGATGCGGAAATTATCTACGTCTAAATGCGTGCATCTTCATCACGCATGCACCCCGGCAAGGCATTTTAATTGTTCGATGATTCGATGATTCG
>CAZYDV010000185.1:0-12077 GCA_964646405.1 uncultured Granulosicoccaceae bacterium
CGCAAAACCCTGTGGCGCGAAATGTTGGCGCTCCGCCGGCGCCGTCAACAATTAGTCCGGCTCGGTTGGAGGAGGTGGCTGCAGAGTCACCGATAGCGCTGCGTTTCACTCAGGTAGCATCAGCCGATTTTTATCATGTGGCGCGTTACGATCGCACGATACCTCAGTGGTCCTATAGTAATGCCCAGGTGAGTCAGAGCTTCTGTAGCGCGGGCGAGTGTGAGATAGAGGTGCCTGGTGTGCCGGTGCAGGACCGTGCTTTGTGGCGCGTGCGATCCTATGGCAACGGCCAGTGGAGTGCGTGGAGCACGGCGATTCCGTTTGTCGTTGTCGCATTGCCGGCGCCGCAAACACCTGATCCCGTCAGCCCGGCTGCGGGAGATGAACTGCCGGCCAATGCGCCAATGGTGCTGAGTTTCAGCCAGGTGCCCGCCGCAGATCGTTACCACGTATCGCGCTTTGATCGGACGATGTCCCAATGGTCCTATAACAATACTCAGGTGGGTCAGGATGCCTGTAGTGCGGGTTTGTGTCAGCTTGAAATACCGGGTTTGCCCGCACAGGAGCAAGCGCTATGGCGCGTTCGGGCGTTTGGCAACGATCAGTGGAGTCCGTGGAGCGCATCCATCTCATTCGATGTCGTCGCGAGCCAGTCGGGTATCATTTTGGCGGCCGGCGGCGACAGTAGCTGTGCGATCGTCGATGCGAATGTGAATTGTTGGGGTGAGTTGGGTAGCGTTCAGATACCGGCTATCAGCAATCCTTCTACGCTCGCCGTGGGCGATGGACACGCCTGTGCCGCAAACGGTGCAGATATCGTCTGCTGGGGGCTTGCCAGTAGTGGCGCGGTAACGACGCCGCCAGCTCTGGTCAATCCTTCAGTGATCAGCGCCGGCACAGGCCATAGCTGTGCGATAGATGGTGATGAGGTGATCTGTTGGGGCGACACAGTGGGCGACCAGCCAATCCTGACTGATCCGATTGCACTCAGTTCAGGTCATGCACACACCTGCGCGATTGCCGATGCCGGTGTCAGTTGCTGGGCAGATCAGAATACCAGCGGCGTGCTGGATGTGCCCGTCTTGCAGAATCCACAACAAATAAGTGCAGGACGCAATCACAACTGTGCGCTGGATGATATGGGCGCTACGTGCTGGGGCGCGAACGGCAGTGGGCGCTCCACGGTGCCGAGCTTGTCACAGCCAACCGATATTGCAGCTGGAATGGCGCACACATGTGCGATCGACAGCAGCGGCGTGGTCTGTTGGGGCAGCAATCAGTTTGGCCAGCGCGATGCGTTTGATCTGGCGGCGCCAACCTCGGTGGTGGTCGGTGACAATCACGCCTGTGCCGCCGATGACGTCGGAATCCTGTGTTGGGGTGATAACAGCCACGGGCAATCTTCGATACCGTCGGGTCTGGGTATCGGGTGGCCTGTGTTGAACAATCCAATTTCGACTGTACCCAATCACAGTGAGTGTATGGCTGACCTTGGGCCGCTGTATACCATGCCCAGTATTGTCGGTGCGGGGACATCGACCAACGCCGCTGGCAGAGGCGGAGATACCTGCAAGGTGACTACACTGGCTGATTTCGGGCCGGGAAGCCTCAGGCACTGTGTCACGACAGGCACTGCACCCCGTATGGTTATTTTCGATGTGGGTGGGAGGATTGCGCTGAGCTCGACACTTCAAATCACCCGGCCCGATATCAGCATTATCGGACAAACCGCAGCAGGTGAGGGTATCGAGCTCTACCGCTCCAGCACGGTGGACCTGGAAAAAATAATCGAGGTGCCCTCGAATGCAGACAGAACCCTGATACAGCACTTGAGCCTCATTGGCGATCCGATCTATGACCCGATTGCATACAGTGGGCAGGGAGGGGATAACGATACGACCGATCACACACTGGCACATGTGACTGTAGTGGGGTCAATTGATGAGCTCGGTGAAGTGTGGCATACGGCAAAACGAATTAGCGTTGTCAACAATCTGTTTGCCGAGCCAAGACGATCGGCTCTGGACTTTTCGCATCACGGGTTTTTCTTCGATAGCGTAACCGGTGTGGGAAGTTCCGATATGACCTACGCCTACAACGTATCACTCAATGGTGTTGGCCGCTTTCCCTTTGTTTCTGACTACACAGACTTTGTTGTATCGAATAACGTCGTCCACGATTCAGGCAACTGGGCAACTCAGGTCAGAAACTTTCAGGGGGCCAGTCTGGTTGGTGCTATCCAAAATAACTTGTATCAGTCTGTCCTCGGTGGCATTGGCGGAGATATTGAAATTACGGGTGGCGGTTCGTTCTACATTGAAGGCAACAAGACCGAGAGAGTCGTCGGTCCTTTTTCTTCACTAGCCACCTCACCATCCTTGCCAACCATGCCGTTGTTGAGTGCGAATCGGCTGATCACGGAAGTGGTCCCGTTTGCAGGTCATAGCCTGCCGGCCAGAGGTCAGTCTGACGCCAGGCGGATAAACGACATCGTCAACAACATCGATCGTGATCTGCTCAATTCCACATCGCAGGTGCCAAGGCCCATGGTTCTCGATAATCCGCTGGTCTCCAACGCCGAGTGGGATGGCGTTCCTGCAGACTGGAAAGAGCGATGTGGTGTTGTAGGCGATGCCAATTCAACGATATTCCCCAACGGCTACTCTGCATTGGAAAACTGGATTTATGGTGGAATGCGCCCAGCCGGGGAGGTTCACACTTCTCGACCACTGGGAACGTCCACCGGTTATCTGAAGGATGGAAGCTGGGAAATGATATCCATTCCGGCGGCCTTGACTGATCATTTGCCGGTGCGCGATCTGGTAGCGGACGGTTTGTCGGCTGAAAACTACGGCTCGACGTGGACGATATTTGAATACCGGGCGGAGCAGAATCAATACCAACAACTTTCAGTGAGCTCCCGGTTGTTGTCAGGGCGAGGTTACTGGGTATTGCAAAATTCCGGACAAGACGTTGAGCTGTATGCACCGCAGCCAAACTACGGATCGGTTTCCCTGATATCTTCGTTGGCACAAGGCTGGAATCTGTCGGGCTCTCCGCTGTCGGCTGCAGCATCGGTCGGCGCGTTGGAGTTCTCCGACGAAGCGGCGAGCTGTGTCGCTTGCACGCTTAGTGACGCCATCAGCACCGGTGTACTGTTTAGCCCCCTTTTTGTATTCGACTCATCAACCAGTACCTACGAGACATTGACTGATGGTTCGGATCTGAATCCGTGGAGCGCTTTTTGGCTGGGCGCGGAGATGGACTCCACCCTGGTTTCCTACCCTTCGAACGGTCAGTAAGGTTCTTTTCCACACGCTTCACGCAGCGCTGGGTGAATTGCCAGGCAGTGTGGACAAGCGAGAATCCGGCACTGCGCTCGCAGGCGAGAAATTTTGTAACCCCTGGTTCGGCACGGCTGTTCGATGCAACGGGGATGATAAGGGGGCAGTATCACCGCAATCGGGCAAATTCTGCTGCCACTGCGTGGTCAGACGCAGGCGATTATCCCTGGAGTGGGGTCTGCCGTTAGTGCAAGTATTGTCGTGGCGGTGTGATCCTCGACGCTTTTGTGATTTTCTGGCTAGTGTTCATCCTAAGCGCTAACTGGCCTAAGTGTGGGTAGTGTGAACTGCGCCTGTAGCGAATAACTCTCAGTTGCTTACCATTAACTTTGCATTCCGATGTTATAGAAAAGTTACAGAATGCAAGAGCTACCTTTACAGTATGGCGAGCGTTGCCTCTACAATTCGGCTGCGCTGGCATAATCGCCCGCTTACCAGTCATCATTTTTTATAAACATTGTTTACACACTTTAACCGTGAATCTCTAGCTGGTGAATGGTGCCGGCTGCGAGAATGGAGAGAATGTGTGTTGAAGGCGTCGACGTGGTAATCTGGGCTGCCGTCTGGATGTTGCGCGTCACGCAAACCGATTAAGCGCAGTCGGTGTTTATTTTGGAATCGTGCTTGAAAGCGCGGAGTCGGGCGCGTTTCCAGCCAGGGTAAAGTGCAGCAGGTGCGCCTGGCTTTCTTGCAGCTAACGAGACTGCAACTTGAAATTGAGTGGTGCGGTGTGATCTTCGCTTTGGGTTTCGCCTTTTGGACGAACTGGTCTGTCCGTTCCCCCAGGGAATCGGGCGTTCAATCAAAACAAACCGGATTAAATGAAATGCAGAGAAGTATCGTTGCGGCCGTGGTCGCGCTTTCGTTAGGTGCATGTTCCAGCGAGAACGATGCGACGGGTAATGGTGTCGGCACGTTGGACAACGCGCCGCCTATTGTCGAAATACCTGCACTGGAAGATGAATCTCCAGCAGTAGTCGATGTGCCAGAGACGGCAGAAGAATCGAACGATGCGGCTGGCGATTCCCCGGCCGACACTGACAACGTTATCGTGGTCGACACCTCTATCCCGGACGCACCGCAGCCCGAGACTGACACCGACACCGACACTGATGCGGAAGGGCAATCGGGGGGCGGTAGTGACGCTACAGGCGGATCTGGCGGTGAGGCTACGGGCGGATCTGCCGGTGGAGATGCGCCACCCGACACTGGCACAAACCCAACTGGTGATGACACCGCCGGTGTTCCCTCCGCCGAAGTTGAGACGACCACACAGACCCCCGATAGTGACGACAGTCAAAGCGGCACCGGTTCAGGGATCAGTGACGAAGCCGGCAGCGCGACCTCGGACGGCGGTGAGACCGCGGCCGACAGCTCGGACACTGACGCCGGTATCAGTGATGAAGCGGGCAGTGCGACCTCGGACGGCGGTGAGACCGCGGCCGACAACTCTGACACCGACTCGGGTATCAGTGATGAGGCGGGCAGTGCGACCTCGGACGGCGGTGAGACCGCGGCCGACAACGCGGACACCGACTCAGGTATCAGCGACGAAGCGGGCAGTGCGACCTCGGATGGCGGTGAGAACATTGCCGACGACGCGGGCAACGACGCCTCGGCTGGAGAGCCTGAAGATTCCGGCGATGCGGATGGTGGCAGCGCCGATAATACAGCCGATGACGGCAATCCGGCCCCGCCTCCAGCGGCCGATTTCGAATCGGACAGCGCCGGTGGCAGTGTCATCAGGCGCTCGGTCTTGTCTGCAGGCAGTAGCGTCAACATCTGCACCACGGCCAGCAATCAGCAGAACTTCTCTGATACCCGCGTGGGCGATTTCATCCTGCACAACAACGCATGGCGCCCATGGCGAGCGGCCGAGAACTATGAGTGGGAGCAATGTATCTACACCAACACGAACGGTGCGATCGCGGGATGGAATTATGACTGGGGCCCCGGCATCAGTGGTATCAACGGCAACCCTGATCCGTCCGGTGACTACTACGTTCGCTCTTACCCGGAGCTGATCTATGGTGTGAAGGACGAATTTCGCACCAGTGCGCCAAAGTCTGTAACCGGATTCCCGGTGAGGTTGTCTGAGCTTCCGAATATTTCGATCAGCTATTCGTACAACGGCCCGCAGTATGGCGAAGCACGACCGGTTACGGCCTCCAACAACCCACGTTTTCCGAATGGAAACATTATTTCTGGCGAGCGAAACATTGCCGTCGAGTCTTTCCTCTATAACCCGGATGCCAGTGGCGAGTGCAGTGAGAATATTGTCACCCGCAACGGCGGCTCCAACCACGTCTACGAGGTGATGGTGTGGCTTGACGCAGGGGCCGAGCGTCTACCGGCAGGTCCCAGTGATTTCGTCACCGATGTGAACATTCGCGGTGAGGCGTTCAAGGTTTACACCAAGGGCTCCGACCCGCGTTATATCGCCTTTGTCGCGCAAAATCCGCAGTCGACCGGTACCCTGGTGTGGAACGACTTCACCGACTGGGCCAGAACCTATGCCCACCGGGTCAGAAGCGAATTCGGGGCGCGCAGTGATTCGGTCCAGATCCAGGACTCCTGGTGTGTAGCCAACATCATTGTCGGCACCGAAATATTCTGGGGCGCGGGTAACCTCGATATCTTCGACTGGACCATCACCCAAAGCAGGTAAGTTGGGCAGGTAAATTGGGCAGATAAAACGGCGCCGTTCGCGGCGATCGTGTTTGTAGTAAGACAACAGCCGGCGCTTTGCCGGCTGTTGTGTTTTTGATGATAGGGAAAAGTCGAACGCACCCATCGCGTTGGCGATGCAATGTTATGCTCTGCGGCTGTCGGGGCAACGGGTTTGTACACTGTCGATGATTGAGTCAGGCGCCATTACCGCCGCGGAGATCGAACTACCGAGCTCCGACTTGCACGCTGATCTGGCTTTCTTTACCGATACACTCGGGTTTCGGCTGCAGACCATTCATCCTTCCGATGATCCAGCCGTCGCTGTGTTGTCCGGTTACGGTTTGCGAGTCAGGCTCGATCGTTTCAGCGCACTGGCACCGGGCACTATTCATCTTGAGTTGGAACCTGACTCGCCTCTGCCATCCCGATTGGTGTCGCCCGGTGGCTCTGCCATTGTGTGCAGAGCCGGTGTTGAAAAAGCGGTCATCCCGCCGCCTCTTTATCGGTTTCAAACGCGTCGTCTGGCGGATTCTGATGCCTGGGTGGTTGGACGTGCGGGCATGCTGTATCGGGATCTGATCGATGATCGGCTCGGTGGCAGTATCATTGCCTCGCACATTCGAATCCCGGATGGTGGGCCGGTACCGGATATGGTGCACTACCACACCATCGGGTTTCAGCTCATCTTTTGTCTTTCGGGTTGGGTGCGTCTGGTTTACGAAGATCAGGGACCGCCGTTTGTGCTGAATGCAGGTGACTGCGTGACTCAGCCCCCGAAGATCAGGCACCGGGTGCTGGAATCTTCAGATAATCTTGAAGTGCTTGAAATCGGTGTGCCCGCCGAAAATCTGACCACAATCGACCACGCACTCGAGCTTCCCACTCCAACCTTCAAACCGCAACGGCAATTCGACGGGCAGGTGTTTTGTCACAGTCGCGTCACGGATGCGCAGTGGGCTCCCTCGCGCCTGCCCGGATTCGAATTTCGCGAGACCGGTATCGCGCTGTCGACCGCGGGAATGGCATCCGTCGTGGTGCATCGCCCGGCGGGTCAAAGCCGTGATTCTACTGCTGCAATGACAAGCCACGATGGCGGTATCCTGTTCAGCTTCATTAGCCGTGGGCGGCTGCAACTTGAGATCAACGATGCCGGCGACGCTGCCACCCATCAATTGCATGTGGGTGATGCCTTTGTGATTCCCCCGGGTTTGTGTACAAAGATCGATAGGTATTCAAATGACCTGCAGGTGATCGAAGTCAGTCTGCCAGGCGCATTCAATACACAGTTGCATGCTGATGAATAAGCGCCGGCCGTCTGGTTTGGCAGGACAGCAGGTTATCGAGACGACAGGGTTTAAGTTAGGGTAGTATCGGCTGACCCAACCGGGAGCAGAGCATGAAGAATTCATTTCGCAAGACCCTGATTGTTTCAACAACAGCGCTGGTTTTTACCTCGTTGTTCAGTGGTGTCACCCTGGCAGAAAGCGCGAAAGTGGGTGTGATACTGGGCTTTACCGGCCCGATCGAATCACTGACCCCGCCGATGGCCGCCAGCGCCGAAATGGCCTTAAAAGAGGCCAGCGACAGCGGCAAACTGCTCGGTGGCATGACGCTGGAAGCGGCCAGGGGGGACAGCACCTGCACCGATTCGGCAGCGGCGACGGCAGCGGCCGAGCGATTGATCACCGCAGAAAACGTTGTCGCGATAATGGGGGCCGATTGCTCCGGTGTCACCACCGCGATTGCTAACAACGTCGGTATCCCCAATGGGGTAACGATGATTTCGCCGTCGGCTACATCGCCCGCGCTCAGCACCATCAACGACAACGGCACCTTCTTTCGCGTGGTGCCCTCCGATGCGCGTCAGGGTCAGGTGCTGGCCGATGTGTTGAAATCGCGCGGCGTTGATGCCGTTGCCGTGACGTATACCAACAACGACTATGGCAAAGGCTTGTCTGATTCATTCGCATCAGCCTTTGCCGCTGCCGGTGGCAAGATTGAAATCACCGCCGCACACGAAGACGGCAAGGCCGACTACTCTGCCGAAGTGGGCGCACTGGCAGCATCCGGTGCAGAGCATCTGGTGGTTTTCGGTTATGTCGATCAGGGCGGCAAGGGTATTATCCAGGCAGCGCTGGATACCGACGCCTTCAGCAATTTCTATGGCGGCGATGGCATGGTGGGCAATTCACTGATCGAAGCGCTCGGTAGCGATGTCGAAGGCATGGTCACCACTATTCCCGGCGGTGAGTCTGAAGGCGGAGAGGTGTTTGCCAAGCTTGCTGAAGGCGCTGGAATTGCGGTGGGACCTTTCGTCGCGGAGGCCTACGATGCCGCTGCGTTGATTGTGCTGGCAATGCAGGCAGCGGGTAAGGCAGATCGTGCGGCGATTACGCAAAACGTCATGAAGGTCGCCAATGCACCGGGTGAGAAAATCATGCCGGGCGAGTTGGCCAAAGCGCTGGAGATTCTGGCAGCCGGTGGTGACATCGACTATGTGGGTGCCACCGCTGTAGAGTTGAACGATGTGGGTGAAACCAATGGCTCTTACAAAGAGCAGGTCATCGAGAACGGGGCTTATTCGTTGGTGAAAGTTCACTAGAGCAGTTTGATTGGCCCGCAGGCGCGGGCCAGTCGCCAGTGTGTCCGGATGTTGAAGCACGCCGGCAATCGAAGATTCTACAACCTTATTGCGCCGTGATTCCCTGCTAGCTCGGTCAGGTATCACCCTATCCGCAGCGACATTGGGGGATGATTGTTATGGGGCGTGCCTGGCCTGTGCTGCTCGTGCTTGGGTTCTGTCAGTTTTGTGCCACCTGGGGCTCACTTGCAATCATTGCGGTACAGGTTGAGATGCGATCCGGACTTGGCATCACCGCAGGCGAGGTCGCCGCACTGGTGTGGGCGTTTTCATTTTCGCTTGCCACCGGGGCGTTGTTGGCGCAGGTTCTGATCGGTCACTGGGAGCGGCGTGCGGTATTGGTTGCCTCGCTTTTGCTGTTGGGTTGCGGTGGCGTCGCGCTCGGTTTTTCGCAGACCTGGGAACAGGCGATGGCCGCTCGGGTGGCCATGGCACTTGGCGCAGCCTCGGTCATGCCCACGGCCTCCGTTATCGCAGCCTCACTGGTGACACAAGAGCAGCGCCCGGCTGCCATGTCAGTCGTCTTTGGCGGGCTGACTGCAGCGCTGGTGGCGGCCTTGCCTCTATCCAGCGCCATAGCTGAAGTTGCCGGCTGGCGGGCTGCGTGGTTTGTGGCTGCAGGTGCTGCCTTTGTCGCCGCGATCGGGGTCGCGATGATAGTCGCAGGTGGTGTTCGGGGGATGCGGGCGTCTTTATCGTCCATGCTGGCGGTGCTCGCCGATCGCGCCACGTCACTGACCATTGCGACCACACTGTTGTTGATCTGTGGTGGCTTTGTCACCTATGCGATGATCGCGTTCTGGTTTGTCGAAGTAGGTGAGGCGCCACGCACCGCCTTGACAACCGCGCTGCTGGCCGCTGGAATTGCCTCGGTGCTTGGCAACGCATGCTCGTCCTATCTGGTGCGTCTGCTGGGTCGCGATGGCACCATTCTCGGTGGCCTGGCTTTTACCGCGTTGTGTTTTCTTATCCTTTGGGCGGCACCACATTTTTACTGGTTATCCTACCCGGCCTTCGTTTTCTTCAGTGTCGGCTGGGCCTTGTGTCTGGCACCGTTGCAGGCGCGATTGATGGAAACCGCAGGGCCGCGCGCGCAATTGGCACTCGGACTCAATGCCTCTGCCTTTTTTGGCGGTCAGGGGCTTGGCGCTGCTGGTGGCGGCGCAGTGTATGAATCGTTTGGCCCTGGCGCGCTGCCGATCGCATCAGTGGCGGTATTGGCGCTGGCCACGGCGCTGTTTTTTCTCTCGGGCAGACCGGCTTCTGCCAGCAGTCAATTGCCGCAGGATACTTAACCGGATGCGGTGATTGTTGCAGTCGGCGTAAACTGAACGATGCGGACTGTGGCACCTTTTCAAATTATTGGAGGTGTTTACTCACATGATAGATCTCTATACCTCGCCGACACCCAATGGCTGGAAAGTGGCCATGGCGTTGGAGGAATTGGCGCTTGTTTATACGGTTAAGCCGATCGATCTTGCCGCGGGAGAGCAACACGCCGCTGATTTTCTGAAGCTGAACCCCAATGGCCGAATTCCTGTGATCGTCGATCACGAGGCCGGCAATCTGGTGGTTTTCGACTCGAACGCCATTTTGTTTTACCTGGCGGAGAAGACCGGCAAGCTCATGCCCGCCAGCGGTGCTGTCCGCCACGATGTCATGCAGTGGCTGATGTTTCAGGCCAGCGGCATAGGCCCGATGCAAGGGCAGGCGGTGACGTTTGAGCGCTACTTTCCCGAAGATGTGCCGGCCGCACGCAAGCGCTATCACAACGAGACCCGTCGGCTCTACGCGGTATTGGATAGCCGACTGGCCGATCGACAATGGCTGGCGGGAGAATTTTCGATCGCCGATATTTCCAATTGGTCGTGGATTCGCAGCCATCGCTGGGCGCGTGTGCCGACCGAGGGCCTGCAGCATCTGGAACGCTGGATGGAGCAGCTACGCGCCAGGCCCGCCTGTGAGCGGGGGCTGAACATTCCGCCGACGCCCGGGCGTGCTGATGCGGTCAGATCTCTTGGCAGTGCAATGACGACAACCTGAGTCGGGAGAATCCGCGAGTCGACATTCACCCGATCGCACGGGCGAATCTGACCATCAGAACAAAAGCAGCTGTTGAGGGCTGTTTTCCTGATCGGGCGCGTTCCACTGATGCTGATGCAGGTTGATGCCACGGTACGTCGGCAGGGCACACCGCCATCGCGCGGCCGTCAAGTCTGGCGACTGAGTCTTGCGCTTCGCCCACTGGCGCTGCAGGTGGGCGACGACCAGCCAATGGATTCGTTGCCAGCAGTGTGTGATGTACTCTGACCCCGAGTTCAGGAAATAAATTGCTGTGCCTCTCTCATCTCGGTGATGCTTTTACCTTCAGTGAACCCATGGTAAACCGGTCGGATCAGTTCAGTGGCGGCATCGTGATTGCCCTTTGATTGCTGGATCCTCGCGAGTGCCAGTGCGGCTCGCAATTCCCACAATCTGGCCTTTTGTTCACGAGCCTCGTGCAGGGCTGCGTGAAACCAGCTTTCAGCGTCGTCCAGGCGATTCTGGGCTACCGGGTAGCCGAAGTAGGCCAGAGCGCCGTCGCCGAGATACTGCGCGATAAAGCCCCCGCGCTTTTCGATCTCGGCAGTAGCGCAGCGGCGAAATGCCTCCAGTACTTCATGCATGTCCTCCGGATCGAGTGCAACCGACATCTCGGTTGATCCGACAAAACAACACTGAAATTTGTCTGCGTGAGGCTTCTCGCCAGCTATCTTCCGGTGTCGTGAGCGATGACGGGGACGAAGCGTTGTTGGTCAGTTGGCCAATGGCGTTAGACAGGAGCCTGCGGGGGCCGATCGGGATGCCCATTTCACGCAGATCTCGCTCCGTGAGCAGCGGCAGCGACGCCATGCTGATCTCGTGCTGCTGAAAATGCCGACCGAATCGCTGCAAGCCCAGAGATTCGAGCCACGTGCTGACCTGTGTGTCGTGGCCATTGTCGTGCATAGAGTCGAGTCAGAAATCAGTGATGGCGGTCAGCGCCAACCGATTTCGAGGCGGGCTGGTGGTGACAGGGCAGTGGGCACGTATCGCAGCTGTTGCCTGACTCGGCACCCGTGCGCGGTTTTAGCACAGCTACCGAAACGCTGTAAATCGACAGCTCGGATGTTGTCGCAAAATCGCCACCGGGCCGATATTTTCGCTGAATTCAGCAGGGCACGGTGGCGTGGTTGTCAGTCATATTCTGTATACGCGTTATCGGTGCGCCGGACCTTTGCTGAACGCAATTTTTTCCGGGCTGCTTGGCTGTTGGCGCCGTTTTGTTGATGCTCCTCGGCCAGGGCGTGGCATGGTGCTGTGGGCAGCTCTGCAATCATGTCCGCTGCGGCCACAGTGTCAAGAATGCACAGTACCGTACAACGGTGATGGCAGGTGGGTGG